>JBILKY010000218.1:0-6409 GCA_044376395.1 Chthoniobacteraceae bacterium
AACCGCTCTTTGCTTTTGCAAACGTCGTCTATGCCACGCCGCAGGAGTATCAAAAGATCGCCCAAGCGCCGGGCGGCGCGGATTCGAGCACCTACTTTTTCAGTTCGCGCGAAACTTGGGCGACTGCCGCGCAACTCAAAGCGGCCAGCGCTCAGGCGACCGACATGGCCGAGCGCGGCATCGCCGCAGAAAGCGGCGACTGGAGCGACTGGTATGCGCTCAACTGGGGCCACGCGGATCTTTGGAGCGTCCACACCCGCAAGGTAAAAGATCCGAAGTGGCGCGGGCCCGCGGGCGCGAAGCTGCGCTTTGAAATCGCAGCGAGCGAGGACACCTGGGTTGCGTTCAAATGCGTGAGCAACGAGTGGGGTGCTTTTAGCGCTGGACCAAAAACGGAGTACGCATCGGCGAAAGCGCTCAAGGTGAGGGACGGCTGGGCGGAGGTGGAGGTCGATCTCGCCGATTTGCGTCCGCTTGGCCCGGCGAGCGGCAAGCTCACGGGTTGGGACACGTTGACGGAAATCTCGATCACGCCAAATGTGCCGGCGGAGCTCAAGACAAGCGAGATGAGCGCGTCCAAGAATTGGGCGCGGGGCCTCGAGCCGCGGATCCGCAATCTGCGCTGGGAAGGGGGCGTCTATGCAGCGAACCAGAAGGCGCCGGCGCCGCTCTCGGAAGCCGAGCGCACGAAAGCGTTCAACGATTCCATCAAGACCTCGCTCGAACAGGAAAAGCGGGAACGGAACGCGAAGTGACATCCGAATCCTCCTTCAGCGCGCCCGCTTTGACGGGGTTCCATGGGCGCGCGGTGGTGATCGTTCCGCGGGTGACTCCGGGGGCGTGACCCGCGCCGCGTGTCTCTTTGGCGGATCAAATTGGCTCTCGCAAGAGCCGCAGCGTTTGAGCCGCCATTATTTTTTCATCACCAATCGAAACCCGATGTCGGCTCCTCCGGAACTATCGGCATGGGTGTAGTCCACCTCGCCCCGCAGGGACGCGAGCTGTTTGCAGGAAATCCGCCATCCACCGCCCCGCAGGACATGCTTGCCTGCCTCGAGCGCGCCGTCCCACATAAACTCCCAGACATTGCCGCCAAGATCGTGAAAACCCAGAGCATTGGCTTTGAAGGATCCAACCGGCATGGTTCCGTACACCCCGGCGATCCCGACCTGCGAGGATTTCGCTGAAGGGACTCCTCTTTTTCCGGAGTCGTCCTTCTCAAAATAAACGTTACCCTGCGGCCGGCCGTCCTCGGAAAAACCCACGGAAACTTGATCAGCAATGGCGGCCAGCCACTCCTGCTCCCGAGGCAGACGCCATTCCTTGCCCGTTTCCTTTGTGAGCCAGCGGCACAAATCACGCGCCTGATCCCACGAGACGAATACAACGGGATGCTCGTCCGTTTGAGAAAATGGATCGATGCTGAGAACGATCTTGGGTTTCGCAACCAGGTGCCTGATCTTTGCCTCCGGCGCTTCCCATGCGGGAAGCCCCTGGGCGGCGACGTAGAGCTTCCACTCGCCGACAGTGAACTCGGTTTTCTGCATCATCACCTCGGTGCCGGGCACGGGCAACAGGTCCGCAGTCAGTCGTTCCACGAGCCGCTTCCCGGCTTCGAGATCCTTTTCCGAAACAGGCCGAATGTTCAAAACACGCGAATACTCGGCGGACTCGTGCTCCCTTCCCTGTGCTGCAAGAGCCGCCTGCAGTTTCGTGCGTGCGGCCTCAACCTCGGAATTTTTCGAGAGCGCGATGAGTTCTTCAACCAACGCAAGATTGGTTTTCGCAACCTCATTGAATCCGAGCTGCAGCGCCCTCCGGTATGCGTCGGCGGCTTCCTCCCAACGATTGCAAACCTGCAGTGCGTTTCCGAGCACCGCATGACTGTTCGCGATGCCATCGTTCAAATTCACCGCATACAATGCACGCGCCAAACCTTCCTCGAACTTCCCCTCCCGCAGCGAGTCTTCGGCCTCTTTGGCAACCAGAGGCGCCAGTTCGGAGAGGTTTCTTAACGCCCGCGTCGCGCGTCTGCCCTCCGACAACAACTTTCCCGTAAACCCTCCGATCACCAGCAGCATCGCGGCAACCGATGCGGCCAACACCTGGTTGCGCCCCACCCACAGTCTGATCAGCTTCCACGTCCCGGCCTCTTCCGCTCCCGTGGCAAATCCGTTTTGGTATCGCTCAATATCACGGGCAAACGCTTCCACGCTCGGATAGCGCTTGGTTCGATCCGTGGCCATCGCTTTGAGCGTCACAGCCTGCAGGGCTTCGGGCACTTCCGCGCCCATCGCAGCCGGCGCGTTCTCCGGCATGGCGCCCTTGCCTCCGCGCTTTGGGATCATCGAGCTGATGCTCCCGTTCCTCACCTTCGTGAGCACCTCGTCGAGCGTCACGCCCTCAATCGGCGGACGCAGCGTGAGTAGCGCGTAGAGAATCCCGCCCAAGCTGTAAATATCGCTTCGCGCATCCAGCGCCGCTACCATTCCGTTGGCCTGTTCTGGCGACATGTACTGCGGCGTACCCATGACTTCACCTTCCATGGTCATGCCGTAGTCCCCCGTGTCATTGACCAGACTGACGGGGGACGCTGCCTCCTCACGCTCACCGAGTACCTTTGCGAGGCCCCAATCCATTACCAGCACTTCTCCGTACTCGCCTACCATGATGTTTTCCGGCTTGAGATCCCGATGCAAAATTCCCTGGTTGTGCGCAAACATCATCGCGTCGCACACCTTCCGGAAGATCGTCAGCAGGGTGGTGCGCGGGTAGTCCTTGATTGCCGCAGCGTCCCCATCTCGGATGAGGTTCAGCACCGCTTGAAGCGTGCGACCCTTCACAAGCTTCATCGAATAAAACGGACGCCCGCTTGCATCCACGCCGATATTGTGGATGGGTACGATGTTTGGATGCGCAAGCTGTGCGAGCACTTTTGCTTCCTTCACGAATCGTGGATCCTCGCCATTCTCGCTGACGCTGCTGATCTTCACGGCGACGTGCCGTTCCAGCTGCGGGTCTTCGCCGAAGTAAATCCGGCCCATCCCGCCCCGTGCAATTTCATGAACGAGTTTATACTCGCCTCGCAGCGGCGCGGAATCCTCAGAGACCTTCGTGCCATGGGTGAATGCCGTGGCGGAGCCGGTCCGCACGGACGCCCTGTGCGGGATGGTGATCTCCGTGGAGCTGGACGATGGTCCCGCAGCCACCGGCTGAACCGCCTGGAGTTCGATCACGAGCGTGCTTTCTCCGACCTGCACACTGGCGGGATACTCCGCCTGTACGCGCTCTGCAATGGCGTGCCCGTTTACCAGCGTCCCGCCGCCTAGGTCCTCCACTTGCAGTCCCGCTTCGCCAATCGACACCCATGCGTGTCTGGCCATCACGCTTTCTCCCACCACCGTGAACACATCCGGCGCGGTGTCGGTGCCGATCACGAACTGTGATTCACCGGCATCCACTGTGCTGAGGATTCCAGAAGGTCCATGGAGGGTGATTGACCAACGCGACATAAATGACACGCTATGGAAGCCAGCAAGATACTCAACGGCAAATAGGATACATCCATTTCAACGCAAACCCACTGCCGCCGCGGATGTGTGTGGCAGATACACACCAAAAAAGCAGATTCGTTTACTCTGCATAGGAAGGCACAAGGATGGTCTGGGTAAAAAAGCGTCTCATTCCTGTGGGCCGGGCGCGCTTTCGCACGGGGAAGGGGCTGTTCAAATGCTGCTGACCCCCTCGCTGTTGACGCGGCCTGTTTTCAGGTTTTACAGGGCGCGGCAGCGGGCGCATGCAAGTTGGTACGTGCGGTTCCCGGAGCACGCATGCGCGTTGGACGTATAAACTTTTTCCAAACTAATGTCCGTCGTGCCGCAAATGTAATAATGTTTAAAGTATTGCGCATGAGTTTATTTAATCGACTTTAAGGGTATACGCCCGAAAACTTCCGAAATGTCGTTGTGGGTAATCGCGGTCCATCCTTCGGGCCAGAAGCCGCACTCGACTGAGTGGGTCCGCAGCCGCTTCGATATCGGCATGGAGGTTGCCGATGATGTTTTCACTGTCCAAGGCGAGGGCATCCTACCACGCCATGTTCGCGTCGTGCTGGGCCCGCAAAACGCCACCCTTGAGTCTTTGTCCGAGGCAGCGCAAACAACTGTTCAGGGTGCTCCTTTGGAGGGAACTGTCATCACCGGGTACCCGTTGCGAATCCGGATCGGTGGCGTTGAAATGCTCGTTGATAAAGCCTCGGCCAGTCCTGATGCATACGGCTTGCTCGATGTCGCATCAGGCTTTGTGGCGAAAGTACTGTCTGAACCAAGCCAAGAGTCGCGTTTTACAACGCACAATGAGACTCCGGGTGCTCAGGAATGTTTCCAGCGCACGATGGGTTTCGCCTTGGAAACGCAGGCCGCCCCTTTTGGTAACTCAGTGACGATCGAGAAAATCTATGCGTTAAAAAGAGAGATTGCACGGGGCGGGATGGGGCGTGTTTTTTTAGCCGAGGATAAGACGTTGAACCGGCAAGTGGCGCTGAAAGTTGGTCACACCGCGGACGCCGCTCAGAAAGAGGCCTTTTACCGGGAGGCGAGAATTCTGAGCCATATCTCTCACCCAAACATCGTGCCAGTACACAATTTGGGCGAGGACGCAGCAGGGCGCCCCTTTTATTCGATGAAACTGGTGCGAGGCCAGACGCTGCAGAGTGTGATTCGGAATCTGCGAAAGAAAGATCCGCTCACAACGCTAGAATTCAGTACTCAGCGCTTGTTGAGCGTGTTCCGCAGAGTATGCAATGCGATCGAGTTTGCGCATTCAGCCGGTTATCTGCATCGCGACATAAAGCCGGAAAACGTGATGATTGGCGAATATGGCGAGGTACTGGTGATGGACTGGGGTCTGGCGCAAGCCTTGGGTCAGATCGTTTCCCCCAACTCAGATGGTACCCTTAAACACGCTCGCAAATACGTCGTGGAAGGGACGCCGCAATACATGTCTCCGGAGCAGGCTTTCGGAGACGAACTGGATGAGCGCACGGACATTTATTCACTTGGCTCGCTCCTATACGCGATCCTCACGCTTCAAGCGCCAGTGCAAGGCGCGTCACTGGATGAAATTCTCAGAAAAGTCAAAGACGGCGCCGTCTCTGCGATGTATGCGCCCTTTTCCAGCCCAAAGGCCGTCTGGCTACATGCGACAAAACGGAAAGGGATACCGACGGCGCTTCAGGCGGTGGTGCGTAAAGCGATGCATCTGGATTCATCCAAACGCTACAAGCGCGTAACCGACCTGATCCGCGACATAGAAGCTTATCAGGGTGGCTTCGCGACTAGCGCCGAGAGCGCGGGAGTCCTTCGACAGATCGGACTGATGATCCGGCGGCACCGCCCTCTCGTGGCCGTGCTTGCATTCGCGTTGGTTGGCGCGGCGATCTCTGCCGCGCGTCTTGCGGTGAGCGAGCGCAATGCACGGGCGCAGACTTTGCTCGTAAAAAAAAGTGCGGGCCGTGCCGCACAAAGCGTCTTGTCGGCCCAAGCGTTGGAACGCGCTGCAGTCGAGGTCCACGAGGCCGCCCGCGTCGTCTTGACGAATGCCATGCTGGCGGCGACCCGCGTCAGCGGGAACGATCGGGGCAAACCATTTAACATCGCGCCATTCACCCTTGAGGCGACCGATTACACGGCCTTCAAATCGGTGATTTCACCCGCGGAGAAAAATGAGGAGTCGATCGTGTTGCTGTCCCACGACTCGGTACAGTTGGTAAACTGGGGAGACGGCGCATTCACCACGAGGGGCAATCTTCGCGCGGGAGATGTTCTTGAGTGGCCGTTGTCCACGCCGCTATCAGCTGTTTCCCGTGATGCGGTGAGCAGGGCGATGCTTTCCCTCTTTGAGACTCCGAGTGAAGCTATCAATGGCCCGTTGGAAATTATGGTGGGCTCCCCGGGTGAACTATCACTGCGCTTGCCTCTTAAGCCAAGCTTGCCTCTTAAGCGAAATGAGAAGTTCCTCCTGAAACATGAGAGTCCATTGGATGCTGCGGATCAACAGCACCTCATAGGTTCATCTGATGAACACGCCGTCCTGCTGCTTGCTCTGCGGAATCAATGCTTGAAATGGACGTTCAACGCCGCCGGCATCACTTGTTCCACATTCATGGACGGTTCAGAGGTCGAAGAACAGGCGTTACGATTGTACCTTGGCGAACAAATTGTAGAGCTCGACCCCATGACGAGGGCTTTTTTCTTCCGTACGATCCGCTCTCCAGAGAACTAGCCCGAGTTCCGCAGTTCAAAAAGTACTTTTGTTGATTTTGAACAACTTGCGCTGTTTTTCAGCGGTTTTTCTCCACTACATTTTGCACCGTTTTCGAACGGCTTGGCAGACGTAGTCCCAAGTGCGC
>JBILKY010000219.1:0-6394 GCA_044376395.1 Chthoniobacteraceae bacterium
GAAACCCTGGCAACCATAGAGCCAACCATCAGGTCCCCAACTGAAGCTGTTGAGCACTTCATGACGATCCTGAATGCCCCAGCCTGTGAGCCGCACCTCAAGCGGGCCATCGGCTTTATCGTCGTGGTTCTTGTCGGGCACGAAGAGCAGATTCGGCGGTGCGCCGAGCCACAGCCCATCAAAGCCCACGGCGATGGCCGAAGGAAACGGAATGCCCTCGAGGAAGACTTGGCGCGTGTCGAACTTCCCGTCGCCATTCGTGTCTTCGAGGATCAGAATGCGGCTGTTGCCATCGGCGGAAAAACCTGCGCTGCGTGTTTCATAGTCGCGGTTTTCCGCGACCCAAAGCCGCCCGCGATCATCCCAGCAAAATGCCATCGGCTGTGTGATCATCGGTTCCACGGCGGCGAGCTTCGCCTCGAAGCCCTCAGGCACGGTCATCTTCGCGACGGCTTGCTCTCCCGTGAGAAACCCAGCGGCTTTGGCTTCCGCCTTGGCGATGCCCCACATCACGGAGTCAGAACCCTGCCCCGTGTAGGACTTCCACGCATTTGTGACTGCCACATCGTTGAGCTTGCCCGTATAGACGAAGAACTGATGCCGCACCGTCTCGGACTTGCCCTTGGCAATCATCCAATCGCCAGCAATCGCGCGACAAGGTCCCACTCCCATCTGCCCATCCACACGCCAAGGCTGCGGGTAACCTGCGTTCTTCGGATGATCAAAAATCGCGATGTGTGCCTGGTCATCGCGGCCATCCAGTTTCAAGCCGACATCCATCCAGATCGAGCGCTGTGCTTCTGCACGCGCGTTGCCCTGCCGCACGCTGTTCATCACGCCGCCTTCCATTCCAGGCTTCCACGGCATGCGAAGGAAGAGTCCACCGTAAGGCTGCTTCGCCATAGTCAAGTCCACGACTCCTTCGCCCTTCCATTCCAGATCCAGGTAGTAACAGCCATCGCTATCGCGCATCGTCCACACCTGTGTCTCGTTCATCACCGGGTTGCCCTCGGCATCGAGCAGTTGATAAACCGTCGTCCACTTCACCAGCTCGCCTTTGCCGACGAGCACCGAGCTCGACACTTTGCGCCAGAAACCCGCGCCCGGATTGTGAAAATAGTCGCGCCCATTCACCTGCTTCAGCCCCCAGTAGAGCCCGGTCTGATGCTTGTGATGGCCCGGGCTATACTCCGTCAGCAAGCCCTTCCCATCCGGTGCCACAATCGGATGAAGGTAAGGCCGAAAATCCGGCCGCGCATTCTGCGTGAGGATCGGCTCCGCCACATTCTCGCGATAGACCGAGATCGTATTCGTCGCATCATCCTGACGCAGCGTAAGCACCGTATTGTGGGCCGAGGTCACCGTGCTGCTGAGAAGGCTTAGAGTGAGGAAGGAGAGGAAACGGCGGTATTTCACTCAAATACTAAAACGCCTTCCCTTTCGGAAATACTCGGCTTAGATCTGCCAAAAGTTGTTGTAATCCTGCCATGTCTCCCAAATCCATTCAGAGTTCCTTTTTTGCCAGCATGACCGATCCGCAGGCATTCCGGTTCATGTTTGATCAGCAGCCCAACGTCTTCTTCTTTGTGAAGGATCGCGAGAGCCGCCTCATCGCCGCCAGCGAGCCGACGTTGACCCGACTGGGCGTCGCACGTGAAGCCGACGTCATTGGCCGACTCGACGAAGACTTCTACCCCGAGCAAACCGCCAAGGCTTACCGAGCCGATGACGCCCTCGTCTTCCGCACGGGCAAACCGTTGATCAATCGCCTCGAAGTCTGGTATGACGAGCAGCGCACGCTGAAGTGGTTTCTCACCACCAAGGTTCCGCTACGAGGCAAGAACGGAAAGATCATCGGCCTCATGGGCTTTACCCGCCGTGATGAAGGCCGCAGCCGTCATCAGCCCAGCAGCGAAGTCACGCTCATCGTCAGCCACATCCAAAAGAACACAAACCGCATCCTCAGCACCGCCGAACTGGCCCGCGAATGCGGCCTCTCTGAGCGCACCCTGTATCGCAAGATCCACCAAGCCCTCGGCGTGACGCCTTATGAACTCATGCTCCGCATCCGCATCGAGTCCGCCGCCGAAGCCCTCATTCAAACCACCGACAAAGTCATCGACATCGCCCAAGCCCACGCCTTCTGCGATCAAAGTGCTTTCACTCAACACTTCCGAAAACGCATCGGAGTAACGCCGAAGCAGTTCCGCATGCGGCATCAGGGGTAGCGGGGGTCACTACAAGACACCGCAAAGACTCAGTCTTTCGCGGTCTTCGCTTTCAATATCAGTGGTTCATTTTTGCTGGCCGGCCACCCACTTGAACTCCGCAAAAATCACCTTGGTAAGGTCCGACCCGGCTTTGGGCAGGAGCTGGATCCCTCCCATTTCCACCCAGCTTTTCATGAACTGCTGGTTGAACCGGTTGCGCAACCGCTCGGCCGGAAGCGTAATCTCCTGCCAGTTGTCCGAGGCGGTGACCTCAATTTCCGCTGAGTAATAGTTGTTTGTGCTCAACACCAGCGTCTGCGGTTCGGTGCAGTAAAACTTGAATCTCAGCTGGGCGCCCTGCGGCGCCTTCCACTTGGGATCATGGAACTGTTCGGTGCCAGCCCCCCTTACATTATCGATCCCGCGCAGTCCTTTGATGCCCTGCGGGCCTTCGGCCTCTGCGACATGGGACCACAGGCTGAGAGCCTCGCCGCCCGCGGCGATCACGTCCGAGGGTTTGTCGGTCGCCACGGCTCTGCCCAGGGCCGCGGGCACCGCCGCGTTGAAGTCGGTCGAACGCACAATAGTCGAGTCATACGTCACGTTGGCGTAGCCAAAGACGTAGTCCTCGACATTTAACACCGGCAGCTTGCCGGTCCACCGGTCTCCAGAGCGCACTGTCGTGGCGTCCCGCCAGGACCGCGCAAAGCTGCAGGGGTTTTTGAGGGCGTAATAAATCTCCACTTTTTGCACCTTCTCTGGGGAAGCTGGGCGCACCACCAGCTCCGCCACACCCTGCGCGTCGAGCCTCAGCTCCGAGCGGGGATGCTCGGGCCAATCGATCTCGCGCCCCAGCACATGTTTCTCCAGCCAGAGCTGGGTGTTCTGTTCGATTTTTTCGGTGTTGTGGTGAGCCCGGGCCTGGATTGCGAATGCCCACGGCACGCTCTTAGGAAACTTCTTAAAACTCTCCAACCCGCGCTCATGCCCGCCGTGATGGTCGTTTGAGCCGTTGAGAAAGAGGGTGGCGGCCGTGATGTAAGGGACGTAGGCCTCAGATGCGATGGAGGCCAGGTAGATCTCCTCCCCCGAGGTCTTCGGGGGTTCCACGCGCGGTAGGTTGTACATCCAAACCTGTTTGTTCCGGTAATACTCAGTGTAACCGATCCCAAAATACGCCACGATCGCTTTCACCCGCGGATCAGTGCCCAGGGCCCACATGAGGGTTCCCCCGTACGAATATCCCGTCGCCCCCATCCGCGTAAGGTCCACCTCCTTCTGTTGAGCCAGATAACTCAGCACCCTGCGCTGGATCGCGTACCAGAGGTAGTCGGAGGTCTGTTTGGGGTCTGTAATGGGTTTACCTTCCCAAGTCTCCGAGCGCACCGGACCCGCTATGTTCCTGTCCATGTTTCCGTGCCAAAGTTTGGGCGGGTATTTGGTGAACTCTTTTCGGCCCTCGGTTTGGCCGCAGTAATCATGCGCCATCACGGCCCAGCCCGTTTTTACAAAAGACGCGGTGGGGCTCGGTGCGCCCATCCAGCCATGCACCACCAGCAACCCGGGGGCCTGGGTGGCGCCCTCCTTCACGCTATACTTGCAGAACACCCGGATCTCTTCCCCGAGCACGTAGGCGCTGATGTAGGATTCCTGAAAAACGATCCCATCCTTGGTCTCCCTTTTCAGGACCTCCTCTTTGAAATCTCCTCGTTCCGGGTCGTAGTCTTTCCAAAGCATCGGCGGAGAGATGAGCTCGCCGGCTTCCGCGGAAAGTGCGCAGAGCAGCAGCGCCAGAGAGCCGATACAAAAGAGGCGGTTGATATCGTTCATGGGACTTTTTGTGAGGGAGCAACTTTTACTGACAGCACACAGCGTTCCCAAACCGTGAGATGGTTCGAATTGGTGAGGATTTGCTTTTTCCCCCGGTGTCTTTAACGCGCGCGCGGTATTGTGCGCAGTGCACTCTAAGGCAGGATGTTCGATTTGATGGAGCGGATGAGGTGGAGTGCGCGTCAGCGACAGGGATTACTGGCTTCAAAAAGAGCGCGCACTTCTTCATTGCTGATTGTGCTGACGCTGCGTGTTTAGTTCGTCTTTAGAGCGATGGTGCACCGGGAGGGGGCACTGGGGACAGGCACTCCCCACTGTTCTCCATACCCCTTTTTCAAGGGAAACATTTTGGTGCTCTCGCAAAAGAAGAGTTCTGAAAAAAGCCGGGCTCCGAGCTTCAATTTTGGGCGCTTGTTTGTGGACGGCAAGGCGGGCAAACAACCTTCACTCAGTTCCCGGCGTTGAGCGGGAGCGGACGTGGCAAGAGCAGGTTCTTGTGGGATTGCAGCGCCGCGTGGGTTTCAGGGCTGAGCTTGGTGAGTCCGGTGAGGTGGAGGCGGCCCTTATGTTTCGCAAGTGCGGCGGCGGTGTCGGCAGGCAGCTCGGTGATGGCCTTCAGTACGAGTTCGCCAGTGAAGGCGGCGAGCGCGGTGGCCGATTCGCTTGAGAGGGTTTCCAGGCCGTTGAGCACGAGTGTGCCAGTGCGCGTCGCCGTGAGACTAGAGCCATTGGCTCGCACCGGATTGCTGTTGCCTACGCGCTTGGCAAGCGAGACAGCAACCGCAAGCGGAAGTGCGATGAGGTCGTTGAGCACGAGCACGCCTTCGTGTGCGGCGAGGGCTTCCGCAGTCTCGGGCGAGAGCGAGGTGATTTTGTCGATGCGCAGGACGGAGGCTGCGCCGTCCTGGCGACGGAAGATGACCCCAGGCCGCGTTCTGTCCTCCTCGGTGCCGCGGTGTTTGGCGAGTTCGGCGGCGATGGGCGGCGAAAGCTCGGTGATCCCGAGGCGCAGCTCTCCCCACTGCCGCGCGAGCTTTTGCGCGAGCGGGATGGAGTCGAGTTTCTCCAGCGAATAGAGCAGCACCTTGCCCTGATGCAATGCGAGGGCTTCGGCGGCTTTGGGAGAAAGGGCTTTCAGACCGTTGAGCCGAAGGTCGGCATGGCCGAACGACTTGCTGGAGGCATGCTTTGCGAGCACAGCCGCTGTCTCGGGAGAAAGCTCAGTGAGACCATTGAACGACAGCGCGCTTTCATGCCTCACGAGTACTTCCGCCACTTCGGGCGTGAGCATGGTGAGGGCGTCAAAGTTTGCGAAACCTCCGTCGATTGAATTCACCATAGCCGGTTTCTTTTCCAGCACCGCGTGCGCCTGCTCCACGGTGAGGGAGGTGAGTTTGCTTGAATCTTGAGCAAACGCCAAAGCGGGCAGAGTCGCGCCGATGGCGAGTACTGCGAGAAGCAGCGGACGATGGGATGAACTGGGGCTCGTGACGGGCGGCTTCATTTCCGGGTGATGAGTTCGCTCGCGCAGCAAAGCAGGACGAGATCGCGCAGACGGTAGCCGTCCGCGGCGGCCTGATCGACGATGCGGCGGATGGCGGGACGGTCGGCGGCGCTTAATTCGCGGCCAAGCGCGTGCATAAGCAGTTTCTCGACGAGGCAGCGCGCGAACTGCGGCTGGCGCTGCAATAGCGCGGCTTTGAAACCGGTCACATCCTGGAACTCGTGGCCGTTGAACACGCCGCTTGGGTCGACCGGCAGGGCCTTGTTGTTAACGGGGTTGTAGTGTCCTCGCCAGCGACCGATGGCATCAAAGCTCTCGAGCGCGAAACCGGGCGGGTCGATCTGCCGGTGGCACCCGGCGCATGCGGCATTCTCCCGGTGTTTTTCGAGGCGCTGCCGCAGCGTCGTCGCCCCGCGGATGTCCGGTTCGACCACGGGCACGTTCGGCGGCGGAGGCGAGGGCGGGGCCCCAAGGATGTTTTCCAAGAGCCAGGTGCCGCGAATCACGGGCGAGGTGTCCACGCCATTCGCGGTGAGCGTGAGCACGCTCGCCTGGCCGAGCAAGCCGCCCCGGCGCTTGTCGGTGAGCTTCACTCTGGCGAAGCCCTGCGAGGGGGAGTCTCCCGCGCCGTCGGGTTGGAGGTCGTGGCGCGTGAGGCCTTCCACCGGCTTGCCGAGGCTGGGTTCGGCGGTTTGCCAGTCGATGCCATAGAGCTTGGCAAGAGCGCGGTTCACGAAGGTGTAGTCGGAATCGAGGAAATCAGCGATGGGGCCGTTGGTTTGCAGCAGGCGTTTGAAAAAGAGCCGCGACTCCGTGCGCATCGCGGGCTCGAGATGATCGTCGTAGTAGA
>JBILKY010000220.1:0-6383 GCA_044376395.1 Chthoniobacteraceae bacterium
GGGTTCTGCATGTGATGTTTGACGCTGGATTGGGCGGCTTGTTCATGGCGGATTGGAATGCGGGTCGCGCTAGCGGAGCGTGATAAAATCGTTGTGATTTAACAGCACCCAAATGAGCTGCGCATGCACATCGAGCTGCCCGGAGTCCTGCGGCGCATGCGCCCCTCCAGGCGGCACCGAAACACCCGCAGCGCGAAGTGCAGACAACGCCTCCAAGCAAGCGGCCAACTCCGGATCCTTGGGGGACACACCAAGTACGTACTCGTAGGCCGCGCGCACGAAGATGAAATCTTCAATACTACCCCCGCTCCGTTCCAATAAGAGCCGTGCAATCCGGCGCGCGGATTCCTCCACAAGCCGGCTATTGGTCATCGCCATCGCCTGCTGAGGCACCACGCTTTGCTCGCGGCGGTAACACTCCTTCACGGGCGCCTCGTCAAACATTGTGAGGAAGAGGTTTCGCGAATTGTTCGAGTGATAAAAGTACACGCTTCGGCGGGCTGAATTTTCCTGAGCAGCAGCCTCAACCGGCGGCCCGCCCAACGTACAGTCCAATTTTCCAGAGAGCCCAAGGAGCGAGTCCCGGATGACTCCCGACTCCAAGCGGATCGGCATGCGCCGCCAGTAGTCCAAGTTTTCGGGGTCCCTTGAGAGGCTGACATCAGCACCGGCAGCGGAGGAACTCATTCGGTAGACTTGCGAGTGCACAATCAGCCGATGCAGATGCTTCATGCTCCATCCATTCTCGACAAGTTCTGCAGCGAGCCAGTCCAGTAGCTCGGGATGCGTGGGGGCCGCACCTTTGCGACCGAAGTCGAACATGCCCGCAGCGAGCGGCACGCCCATGTGGCGGGTCCAAATATGATTGACCGCGACTCGCGCCGTGAGCGGATTGCGCGGATCGGTGATCCAACGCGCGAGAGCCGCCCGTCGCCCGCTGCTCTCTCTTGGAAACGCCGGCTCCGGATCGTCTTTCCCAGAGTTCAGGAATCGGGTTGGCGTCCATTTTGCGCCGAAGAGGACAGTGTACTGGTCCGAGGGCTTCACTTCGGCGCTCGCAACTCTCGAAAGTCTCGCAGCCTCCCCAACAGCCACGTCTAGCTTCTTCTCAAACTCGGCCTTCTTTGACTCAGAGGCGCGCAACAACTTCAACTTCGCATCCGCAATCGCCCTCTCCTGTTTGGCTAGTGCGCTCTTTCGCTCGGCTGAAACGGCCGCCGCCCGCAGTGATGGCTCATCGCCATTGGCAAGCCAGAGAGCTCGCATCGCAGCGGCCCGCGCTTCCACCGAAAATTTCTCAACCTCCATCCACTCGTGCGCTTTGCTGGCGAACAACCATTCCGCCTCCGACTCCGAGGCCGCCTTCTGTAAAGCCTCGGAAGCAGTGTCGCCCCTCGCGGCCTCCCTTGCTGTCGCGAGCTTTTCGCTGGCATTGTTGAGGGATTCAGCCGCTGCGTTGAGGTTGCGTGCAGCCGTTGCCACGTGCGCGTCCAGGACCCATGGCTGGCGCTGAGGTTCGTGCGCAGCCGATGGAAGCGCCACGCGAACAATCTCGAGCGGGGCGAAGTCAAAAATAGCGGGCACGCCCGGAGCAATCACGGCCGACTTATCCGGCTGGCTCTCCTCACCACGCGCAAACCGATAAGTGGGCGCCGCCAAGTCTGCATCAAACGCACGCGGGATCCCGTCTTTTTCAAAGTCGGCTCCGCCTGGTGCGACATCGAGCCGCACATGGTATGGCTCAAAGAAAGCGCGCATTCTGTAGAAGTCTTTTTGAGAAATTGGATCGTATTTGTGGTCATGACATTTGCTGCAGTTGAAGGTGAGGCCAAGCAGCCCCTTGCCCACATGCTCGACGGTGTCCTCCATCCATGTGTTGCGGTTAAAGAGAAACCAGTTTCGCGCGAGGAACCCGGTTGCACGCAGCTTTGAAGCATCGTCCGGAGCGATCTCGTCCGCGGCTAGCATCAGACGGATCATTTCATCGTAGGGCGCGTCGTTGTTAAGGGATTCAATGATCCAATCCCGCCAGTGCCAGATGTGTTTCTGGGAATTGCGGAGCTGCTCGCCTAACCCCCACCAGTCACTGTAGCGCCACACGTCCATCCAATGCCGGCCCCAACGCTGCCCGTGCCTCGGATCAGCAAGCAGCATTTCGACCACGGTTGCGTACCATTCAGACTCGGGCATCGCATTGATTGCGGCGGTTTCCTCGAGCGAAGGAGGCACTCCCACAAGATCGATAAAAAGGCGCCGCACAAGAATTCCTTTTGAGGCGGATCGCTGAGGCACAAGCCCCTTTGCGGCATGCCGCGCCGAGATGAACGCGTCGATCGGATTGGCAGCCCATTCGCGGTTCTCACCCCTTGGAACCGAAAGCCGCGCCACAGGACGAAAAGCCCAGTGGTCTCTGGGATCGGGCTCCGGATGCTCGCCCTCGGGCGCGGGCGCGCCTGCCTTGATCCACTCCTGAAGCACACGCACTTGTTCCGGATTGAATGGCTCCCCCTCATGCTTAGGCGGCATGTGTTCCTCGGGATCCGTGCTGAGCACCCGCCCGATGAGCAGGCTTTTTTCTGGATACCCCGCAGCGATGGAGGCGCCCGAATCGCCCCCCTTGCGAATCAGTGCGGCGGTATCAAGCCGAAGCCCGCCCTTTTGTTTCAGGGCGCCGTGGCAGGCATAGCAACGCTCCTGCAAAAGCGGCTTCACCAACTTCGCATAATCAACCTCAGCGCCTGCGCTCTGCGCGCTGGAGAACAACGCAGCCGACAGCAGCGCCGCGCCCGTGTACAATGAACGCAGAAATGCAAGAAAGGTACCGCCGGGGGGAAGGGTATTCATCGGCTCGCAGCCAGAGGACACCACGATAAAAGCGGTGAAGCGACACAAAACTTACCGGTCCAACAGTAACTCATCCCGGTGCCAGCGTGTGACGAACAGACGTTCGGGACCCTGCCAAGAAGATTCGCTCCATCTTGATGAACTCCGCGCTTGCGCTCGCCGGATTAAGACGCGCGTGTCAGTAAAGGCCAATTTAACGCACTGCATGCGGGAGCGCCGGCAGCGCAGCGGCCTGCGTTTCTGAAGGGAACGAGATTCTCGACGCCATTGAAGATTCGGCGCCCAGAGTGAGATGACTTCTTCGCAAAATATCAGTGAACCGTGACGGATGGCCTTCTCATTAACCCACACCCGCCGCATAAAAATCCTCGGGAATTCTCTCGAATTCACGAGGCACCCAAAGAAGACTGCAACATCCCTGAATGCTTTTCAATGGCTCGGGACCGTTCGAAACCAAAAGCGTCCACCCAGACCCTCCCCACTCGTGAACCCCACCAAATCAATCCTGCGCGCCCTATCCGTCATTGGCTTCTCAACCCTATCACTGGCTGCCACTCCAGATTTGATTGGCGAGTGGACCACTACGTTCGGCCGTTACGAGGAAACACTCACATTCAAGGCTGACGGGAAGTTCCAGCAGACCGTGAACGTAGTGCGCGGTCCGGCGACAAATCAAAGCAACAAATCCACGGGGACTTGGAAACTTAACGGCTACGAACTCGAGAAGACTACAAAGAACGGAACAGACAAGGAAACCATCCGGTTTGTGTCTCCCACTAAGTTCGAGTGCCCCTCGCCTCTCGGATCCGACGGGGTTTTAGTTTACGAGAAAACCCGCTCTCTCGAGAAAAGTACTGGGGGCTCCTCATCAAAGGTGACAGAACCAAAACCTGGAAGCCCCGAACGCAAGGCCATCATGGACTCGATGCGTGCACCGGTTTCCAAGTACGCAAAAAAAGAGGTTCTTTTCACGGGCTCGGTATCCGTTTGCGGAACCTGGGCCAAGTTCGACGGGCACGTGGGATCCAAGGACGGCAAGCGCTTTGCGGCCGACCTTGAGGACGAGCTCTCGATGGATTTTCTTGCCATCCTTCAAAAAGTGGACGGCACGTGGCGCACCCTCTACTACGGTTGGTCGGGGGACATCCACACGCATCTGGAAGCACGGGAGAAGCTTCCTAACGTTCCAGAAGCACTGCTCCCGAAGCTCTAAAAACACTGATTTGAACGAGGTGTTGGAGCAAATTTGCTCCCCGTCCGGACTCCGAGTTTCCTCGGAAGATTCAATAGAAGCGTAAGGCGGCACGGCGAGATACAAACGCTGCCCTTATTTTTCGGTCCCAAACGGATCACTTCAGGGAAACAGAGAACGTCCGCCAGAAATCTCCGGCGGACGTTCCGCATTCTATGGCTCACCTAAGGAGCCGGAGCCTGCTACTTCTCGCAGCAAGGACAGGCCTCGCACAAGCAGTCAGAACAACTCCCGCAATCGGCGCACTTGCAGCTCTCCGCAACGCACTCCTGCGTGCAACACTGGCTCGATTTGAGCGTGTGGTTCACGGCATAGGAAGTGGCTGCAGTGGCAGCGATGTACGCCAACAGGATCAGTATTTTTTTCATGTCTGAATATTCTTCATCTCTGTTGTGGAAAGGACCTCAGGAATCGCCTCACGCATTCGCGAGGACGGCCCGGAGATGGACGCGGAAAACTCAGACACCACGCGGCGGCTGCAACAAGGGACGAAGCGTGCGCGGCATCGCGCTCCAATCCTCAAGAGGTACTGGGGGCAACCGGCCAGGATCGGCAATCCAAGATACACTTTCGCTCAAAAACAAACCGACAACCTCGTGTCCACAGCATCCACCGCAGTCATTTGCGGGGCATCGGCCGCAACCGCTCTCGGCGGTCTCTTCGGCCGAGGTCTCATTGCCGCAAGAGATTGTTTCCCGCCCATAGAGGTGAGCGGCTTCCGTGGATATCTTAGCGCTCTCAGCGCAGCAAGTGCATGCATCTAAGAACGACCTGCTGCCACTCACTGACAATGCCGACTGAAAAACATTGTGTTCGGCAGCGCTTTTCAATGGCTGGCCCGAGCCGCGCACACAGGAGGAAGCCCGCCCCGCCCCGACGGTCAGCAGAAAACCAATAAGGTGGACCCCGAAAATCGGGCCAGAGGTTAAGCTATCGAAATGATTTGGTGGGGGGAGTAATAAACCCAACTGAAAAACCACCAATGATGAAAGCCAAACGTCGCCGCCACAGTCCCGAGTTCAAAGCCAAAGTAGGCATGGAAGCTTTGAAGGGAGTCAAAACTATTCAGCAACTTGCCAAAGAGTTCGAGGTGCATCCGGTTCAGGTCTCGGACTGGAAGAAAGTGATCGTTGAGAACTTGGCCGGCGTGTTTGAGAAGGGAGCAGGCAACTCTAGCGCGGAGATGTTTGAAGCGGAACGCAACAACCTCAACGCTATCATCGGCGACCTGACGGTTAAGCTGGAGTTCCTCACAAAAAAATCCAAACAGCTCGGCCTGTGAAACGGGATCGTGCCGAGCTGGTAGAAAAAAAGCATCCCAAACTGAGCTTGCGTGCCCAGTGCGAACTACTTGCAGTGTGTCGTTCTAGCCTTGATTACCACCCAGTGCCCGCCGATGCCGAGGACCTGAAGATTATACGTCTGATGGACGAGATATACCTTGAGGATCCTTGTCTGGGGACACGCCGCCTACCGACGGTGCTCGAACGCGATCATGGGCTGCGGGTGAACCGCAAGCGGCTGCAGCGACTGCGGCGTGAGATGGGCTTGAAAACTATCTGGTGCCAACCGCCGCACACAAGTTTGCCGGAGCGCAGCCATCGCAAGTACCCGTATTTGTTGCGTGAACTCGAGGTACAGCGGCCCAACGAAGTCTGGTGTGCTGACATCACCTACGTGCCTATGCCGTGCGGGAACGCCTATCTTTGTGCGGTGATGGACTGGCATTCCCGCAAGGTGCTTGGGTGGCGGCTTTCCAACACTATGGATACGAGCCTCTGCCTTGGTGCCCTTGATGATGCGATTGCCGCCAGCGGTGGCCGCCTGCCTGAGATCTTCAACACCGACCAAGGTTGCCAGTTTACGAGCTCTGAGTGGACGGGGCGCCTGCTCGAGCTTGGGGTGCACATCAGCATGGATGGGAAGGGGCGCTGGATGGACAATATCTTCATCGAACGGCTCTGGCGGAGCGTGAAGTATGAAGAGATCTACCTGCGTGAATATGCTGCCATCCCCATGGCCCAAAAGGGGCTCTCAAGGTGGTTCAAGCGCTACAATTCCTGGCGTCCACACCAAGGACTAGGCAACCGTACTCCCGATGAAGTCTACAACGCCAAGCAGCCGATCATAGAGAGCACTGCTGCGCGCACAGCTAAGAGCATCGCCGCATGAAATCTGCGCCCGGCTTACCCACAAACCGGTTGCTCTGGCTTGGCGCCAGCGCCCGAGCTTTTTCCCTACGGGGCTCGGGCTGCCGCAACCTCGCCCTCAGGGCGTTTGTGGATAA
>JBILKY010000035.1:0-18150 GCA_044376395.1 Chthoniobacteraceae bacterium
TGGCGGAGGCGCGCAGCGGCTCCTGTTGTTCCGGGATGGGATGGTTGGGCGCGGTCGTTGTGGTGGTTTTGTATGCGCTGGATCAGGCGACGAAACTTTGGACGGTCCGTAACTTTGATCTGGGTGAGCGCAAGGCCGTGTTCGGGGCTTGGTTTGAGTGGGTGCACTTCAGCAACACCGGCGCCGCATTCGGAATCATGCAGGACAGCAATCGTTTTTTCATCGGTCTTTCGACTGTGGCTGCAGTCGCAATCGTTGTGTTTTTAAAGCGGAACCTGTTTCCGGGAAAACTGAATTTCACGGCGTTGATTCTTTTGCTGTCCGGAATATTCGGAAACGTCACAGACCGTTTTTTGCACGGGTACGTTGTGGATTTCCTTTTGTTCGATTTCGGCTTCCCGCCGTTTAATCCGTGGCCTGCATTCAATGTGGCGGACAGCTGCATTTGTGTTTCTGTCGGCTTGCTGCTGCTGGTTTCCTTTCAGGAAGAATTGCAGAGGCGCGCCGCACTCAAAGAAACACAGGGGCGTTGAATTTTGCCGCGCACCTCTTGGTGCGCCGTAAGGACTACCGCAATTGGGAGCGTGCTTGTTGCACGTGGTTCACGTACGTGGTTCTCGCGGTCTTCGGATTCGAGGATGCAGCACGATGCTTTCGGTTTGGATTTCCAACTCCGTCCACCGCACCTTGTACTCCAGAACGGACCCCATGTCGTAGCGTTCGATCCCCTCGGAGCACAGGCTTTGAATTTGCTCCCACTGCAGCAGGTTCCCGATCGATTCGCGGCCCCACTCCTGGATGAAACTGAACTGCTGCCCCCGATAGTGCGTGCCGTCGATCCCGCCCATCACAAAGCCCACATCCTTGCCGTCGGCCGTCGCAAAAATCGCCCGAGCAAGTCCTCCGCTGGCGAGGCGGCGGAAGAGGAGTCGGTAGAATTCTTTGCTCGGGGATTCTGCCATCCCGCATTTTTCGATGCCCTTCCAGCTTTGTTCTTCGATGCGGAGCATCCGATCGAAAGCGCGGTCTGCTTCGGGCATCGACATCGGGCGCGCCTGTTCGAATTGGACGCCCCGTTCAAGCGAGAGGCGGGTTGCGCGGCGCAGGTTGTTGCGGAATTTTGGTGAACGCCTCGAGAGGAACCCATCGGGCCCTCCGGCGAGGGATGCGCACCTGAAAATGGTCGAGCGCAGGTGGCGGATCGTGTGCGTGCGGTTAAAGGCTTTCACCACCGAATTCAGAAGCGGGGTGCCCATCTCCAGACCACTCAGCACCAAAAGCGCATCTCCGATGCCTTCGGGGTTTTCGTCCAGCAGCGATCGCAGCAATTCAATGGAGTGGGCCCCAAGGAGTGGATTCGAAAAAAGCCAGTGTGATTCGAGCGGCTCCAGGATGGTGCCGTAGTCCTCGTGCTCCCAGCTCGCAAACGCAACCATGCTGTGGTCGGTCGAGCGGATATGCAGGGTGCGGTTTGGGTTGAACGCTTCGTGGAAGGACAAAATCCATTCGCTTCGGCTGCACAGCGGGTCTTGGGGTGCGTAGGATTTCGCAAGCCGGTTGAGCAGCGAGTCCGGACGATCCAACTCTGCATAGTTGCTCGAATGCGGGGCGTTCATTCCGTGTTCAATTACGGGCCGCAAGTTCCGATCATTTTGCCTAAGGCTGGCGTGGAGTTTTTTGAATCACAGTGCCTGCGCCGGAGTAGGTGGTCACACGCGTTTTTGACGGCTCCGCCGAAATCAGCCCGACCGAGGATAATCCGCTGGTGGGGGTTTTCAACTGCCCGTTCACGCTCAGGGTTCCGCCGTTCAACAAGATCTTGCCGTCTGAATTCAGCCCGTTGCTGAACCGCAGCGAGATGAATCCCCTCGCGCTCGTGATGGCTCCCTGTTGGTTCACATCAAACGAGATCGGCCCTCTGACGCAGCCCGAGACCTGAACGTTGGATTCGGCCCGTCTTGGCGGGGTTTTCGGGGCCGGTTCGGACTCTTTCGGTTCGGCCCCATGGAAGAGGGTTCCTTTGCCGAAAAGTTCGCCGTCTACCGAGATTGCGAAGCCGTAGTCGATGTCCGAAGTATCGTTTTTTCCGAGCTTGAACTTGGCGTTGCCCGCCAACGATTGGTTCGCAAATAGCTTTTTGATGAGCTCCTCCGTGGACGGGTTTTTCACTTCCACCGTCTGGGTGAGGGGAGGCGCATAGGCGTACTGCGGCGTTTCTTTTGCTTGCGCGCTGATTTGGGTGAAGCCAGCGGAGAGAATATGCAGCCTGCGGCCTTCCACGCGGGCCACCTTCGGATTGGAAGAGGTGAACGTGATTGCATCGTTGCTCTCCGAAACGGAGGCCTCCAGATCGATCCCCGTCGGGTTCGCCGCGAGCGTGAGGGTTCCGATCGGCTTGAATGCGGTCATGGTCCTCGGCACCGGGAACACTTTGATCTGCTGCGTCGCATTTGCAGGGGCATACTGGTTGTTGCCCTCTTGGATCGCAGTGAGGGTGAGCGCCCCTGATCGGTGAAGCAGAAGTTTGCCGTCTGATATGCTGCCGACCGCAGGCGTGAGGCTCGCGAGTTTGACCGGCAGCTTTGCCGAAGATTCCGCGCTCAGCGGGACGGGTGTTTTCTTGTAGATGAGCCCTACGAGCGGCTTGAAGTCGATCTCCTGCTTTTCAAGCTCGAGAATCGCGAGCGAAAATCCTTTTCCGACAGCGACCGCGACGGCCTTGCGGACGCCCTCCGGAATCGTCGTCTGGCACTTTGAGTTGACGCCAAAACCGCTCAGAAGCCCGTTGGATTTGAGCAGAACACCGTGGTCGCGATTCGACGCAATTCGGTCGCCCATGGCGAAGTCGTGCGGAACCAGCGGTTCGTCTTTCGGGTCGCCCCAGTTAGCGGTAAACCCCGTGGACTTCAGGGCGCCACTCCAATTCCCCGACGCGTAGACTGCGAGAATTTCCGAGAGGTTTCCGGGCACCTTGGACTGGCCTGCGGTATTGTCACCCCAGGCCACCACGGTGCCGTCGGATTTGAGGGCAATCGAGTGGCCGTACCCTGCAGCGATGCCCTTCACCTTGCCCAAGTTTGCGGGAATCGTGCACTGTCCCGCCGAATTCAAGCCCCACGCGACAACGGTTCCGTCCCGTTTCAATGCAAGTGAATGGAAACCTCCGGCGGCGATCGCCTCGACATTTCTGAGTCCCGCAGGAGGCGTCGACTGGCCCGAGAGACTGTCACCCCACCCGATCACCGTGCCGTCTTCTTTGAGCGCGAGAGCGTGGGCTTCTCCCGCGGCGATCGCTTTCACGCCGGAAAGTTTGACGGGGATCGCGAGCTGGCCCTGCGCGTTGTCTCCCCATCCGACGACTCGGGTCAAGGTTTCACCTGCGGCTCTGGTCAACGCGATGTTTGCCGTTGCCAGAGTCAGCAGCAGTGAAAAATAACGTATGCGTGGAGCGCGCACTGCAGTTCGTGGGGTGGATTGCGGCGGGTCTGAGCCGGCGGGGCTGGGCCGGTTGATCACCGCAGCTTATTGTTTAGCGAAGGATGCCTCAGGGATGCAAACGTTTCGCATAAAGATGTTTTGGTTATCGTAAGAATCCGCCCAAAACAAAAAAAGCGCCCCCCCTTTTTTCGGGGGGGGCGCGTCTTGAGACTTTACGGGCCTTTACTGAGAGAGGCCTGAAACGATTTACGCCTGCGGGGCAGCTGACTCGGTGGTCGCGGCGACGGGAGCAGCCTCGGGGGCTGCTTCCGCGGCTTGATCCACCCATTCCAGCAGCGCCATCTCGGAGGCATCGCTGTTGCGGCTGCCCAGCTTGATGATGCGGGTGTAACCCCCGTTGCGGCCGGTGGTGCGGGGTGCGACTTTCTCAAACAGGGCGCGGACAGCGGCCTGGTTGTGGAAGAGGTACGCCAGCGCGAGACGGCGGGCATGCAGGGTGTTCTTGCGCCCGATGGTGACGAGTTTTTCCGCGAACGGCTTCACTGCCTTCGCTTTTGCAAGGGTTGTTTTGATTCGGCTGTGCTCGATCAAGCTGATCACTTGGTTCGCAAGCAGCGCGTCGCGGTGGGACTGGGTCCGGCCGAGTTTTAGGGTTTTCCGTCTGTGACGCATGGGATTGGTTCGGTTGTGTTGTTTAAGTTGGGCTCAAATGCCGCGGCAAACGCGTTTGGCGGCGTCCAAGGGTCTTCCCGTGTTCTATCGGGCAGCCAGATTCGGGTCGGTGACCGTGTTGTCCACCAGCCCCTGTTCAAACTTCATGCCAAGCGACAGGCCCAACTGGTGCAGCTTGTCCTTGATCTCGTTGAGGGATTTCTTCCCGAAGTTCCGGTACTTGAGCATTTCGCTTTCGGATTTCTGCGCAAGCTGTCCGACGCTCGTGATGTTGGCGTTGTTGAGGCAGTTCGCGGCACGAACGGAGAGTTCGATCTCGTTCACGCTCATGTTGAGCAGCTTCTTGAGCTTCTGGTTCTCCTGACTCTGCTGCGGCTGTTCTTCGGTGAATTCCACCGCGTTTTCGTCGTAGCCGTAGAAGGGCTCGAAGTGACGCTTCAGAATGCTCGAGGCCTGAACCATCGATTCCTCAGGCGTGAGGCGCCCGTCTGTCCAGATCTCAAGCACGAGCTTGTCGTAGTCGGTGCGCTGACCCACGCGCGTCGCTTCCACCGCGTACTTCACGCGGGTGACAGGCGAGAAAATCGAGTCGATTGCGATGACGCCGATCGGCTGCTCAGGGGACTTGTTCTCATCGCCAGTCGCGAACCCGCGCCCGACTTTGACTTCCAGTTCCGCTTCAAACTTGGTCTTCTTGTCCAGCGTGCAAATGAGCTGGTCTTTGTTGACCACCTCGCACTGATTGGAGTCTTGGATGTCCCCGGCGGTGACCGCGCCTTCCTTGTTCACAGAGATGACAAGATTCCGGATCTCGTGATCGTGCGCCTTAAACTTGATCTTCTTGAGGTTGAGGATGATATCCACCACGTCTTCCACCACGTTCGGAAGGGTTTGGAACTCGTGGTTGGCTCCGGTGATCTTGACTGCGGTGATCGCAGCGCCTTCCAGCGAGGAAAGCAGCACGCGGCGCAGGGAGTTCCCTACGGTGTGCCCGTAACCAGCCTCGAAAGGCTCGGCGATGAATTTGGCGTAGGTATCCGTCCTTGAAGCCTCCTCTTTGACGAGAGACTTAGGCATTTCGAAACGACCGAGGCGAACTGGCATAATAGTGGTGACCGTTGGAACGGCCTTTATAACTGGCTTCGCTGGGTTTCCCTTGGCGCATGCAGCACTGGACTTTACGTCAAGTACTCAAGGACCAACAGCGACGGTTTTGTTTTGCGCTTACTAAAATTTGGGGGGCAAGGATCAAAAACTGAAGGGCTGGAAGTTGCAAGGCAATTAGCGCGATGCCGCTCTCCAGCTTTTTGAAGCTGATTCCTACGACTACAGGGTCTTGCAGAACTCTTCCAAGCGATCCAAGCCTTTCTTGATAATGTCGAGGCCGGTCGCATACGACAGGCGGATCGTCCGGTCGTCGCCAAACGCGATACCCGGCACCACCGCGACGTGGTGCTTGCTCAGGAGTTTTTCCGCAAAGTTGGTCGAATTGAGTCCCAGCTTCGAGATGTTGGCCAGCGCATAGAAAGCCCCCTTGGGCTCCACCACCGTGATGCGGGGGATCGATTGTAGGCGCTGCACCATGTACTGGCGACGCATGTCAAACTCGGCCCGCATGTCGCCGACCGCGCTCTGGTCCCCCTTGAGGGCAGCCAAACCGCCTTTTTGCGCGAATGAGCAGGGGTTCGAGGTGGAGTGGCTCTGGATCGCGTCAATCGCCTTCGCGATCGCCTCGGGAGCTCCCAGATACCCCAGACGCCATCCGGTCATCGCATAGGCCTTGGAAAACCCGTTGATGGTGATGGTCAGGTCGTAAGCCGTTTTGGACAGCGAAGCCACCGAAACGTGCTCCGCGCCGTCGTAGGTGAGCTTCTCATAAATTTCGTCCGAGAGGATGCAGATGTCTTCCGTCGAAGCGATCTCCACCAGAGCCTCGAGCTCCTGCCGGTTGTACACCGAACCGGTCGGGTTGCCCGGGGAGTTGATGATCACCATCTTGGTCCGGGGCGTCATCGCGCTCTCGAATTCTTCCGGCGTCATCTTCCAGTTGTTTTCCTCCCTGGTCTGCACAAACACCGGCTCGGCGCCCGCGAGGCGAACCATTTCCGGGTAGGACAGCCAGTAAGGGGCGGGGATGATTACTTCGTCGCCGGGTTGGCACATCGCGAGGATCGCGTTGTAGCAGGAGTGCTTGGCTCCGTTGGAGACGACGATCTGGCTGGGTTTGTACTCAAGCTGATTGTCCGCTTTGAACTTGTCGGAGATCGCCTGGCGCAGCTCGGGGATGCCGCTCGAAGGCGTGTATTTTGTGAACCCCCCGTCGAGGGACGCCATGGCAGCCGCCTTGATGTGATCGGGCGTGTCGAAGTCGGGCTCTCCAGCGCCGAAACTGCAGACGTCAATGCCTTCGGCTTTCATAGCCTTGGCCTTGGAGTCAATGGATAGGGTGAGCGATGGGGTCAGGATGGTTGCGCGTTCGGCGAGTTCCATGGCGTTGTAGGTTTTGGAGGTTGGACTGACGTAAAGTGGGGGATGGTGTTGGAGGAGTGGGCTGCAGTTTGAGGGCGGAGGCTCCCGGTTTTACTTCTTCCCGAAATGAGCTTCGATCGTCGCTTTGAAATTGTTCTCCGCGATCTGGATGATGCCCATCTCGCGTTTCGCATTGTCTGCAGAATCCGATGCGTGCGCGGCGTTCACCATGATCGTCTGCCCGAACTCGCGGCGGATGGATCCGGGAGGCGCCTTCGACGGGTCGGTGGGGCCGAGTACTTCGCGCGTTTTCCTCACGGCGTCCACGCCTTCATAAACCACTGCGATGCATTTCTCGGTTCCGGGCGAGTTGCGCAGCTCCGAGGGGCATTCACTTGGCTTGCGGCCTGCCATGAATTTCACGATCTGCTCCCAGTTTTCGCGCCCGTTGATCGGGCCGAAAATCTCACCTAGGCGCGCCTGAACTTCCGCAGAAATTGGCATCCCGAACTCAGAGGCAAGCGCCTTCGCGGCTTGTTCTCCCGAGCGGTCCTTCAGCTTGTCCATGAGCACCTCGAGCACCGGGCCGTAGAACTGCTCGGCCTGCGCGACACTCATCCGGTGAACCTTGAATCCGACGATGTAGAGACCCGAACGGGAAAACACATCCAATACCCCCCCGGGACGGGTGCTCGGGACCCTGAAATTGTCCGGTTTGATCAGTACGAGAGTCTTTTCCACCGAGGCGCCCGCCGGATGGCTCACCACGGAGTCGAGCAAGCCGCCCTCCTCATCGGAGTGGCTCGCCCAAAGGATCAGGTCCGTCTTCGCGGTTCCGGCATCCATCGGAGCAATCACCGCCGGTTCAAAGTGAGTGACGTTCCCAGCCGCATCGGTGATGTAGTCCCCAAAGGTGTCACGAATCGTATCACCCGAGGCGCTTTCATGCAGGATGTGTCCCACGGCACCGCGGATTTTTTCGATCGCGTTCGGCCCTTGGAATACCAGCATCAGGACTCTGGGGCGGTTCCCTTGGGTCGGGCTGAACTGGGACAAAACGTAGTCGCGCAGCCGCTCCTGAATAGCCTTCTGCGAGGGGTTGTCCGAGGTCACCAACCCGTTCGCGTACGCCTGTGCGAGCTTGGCAGACGGCGCAAACATGCGGGCGGCCACCAGATCCAGGGCGGTGCGTGAGATCAGGCGGGATAAGATGCCTCCTGTTCGCGCTTTGCGGATGGAGTAAGGGGTGACTAGGACGTAGGAAAGTTCTTCGGACATATGAAAAAATCGCCCGCGCTGAGGAGGCATCCGGTGCGACCGAACGTCACTTCATGCGGGCGGTTATTTCCCGCCTTCCACTCTGGATTCCAGAGCATTCGCGGGCCTGCCAAAGTACGGGGCAGTGTCAGGATGCGTCAACGATTTTTCCCTAATTTGTCTGCCCTGACCCACGGGTGCCTGCCTTCGCCTGCCGTGAACCAGTGCAGGTTCCACGGCGAGTCGGCGCGGGGTGGGGCGGTGCCCCTGTTTCATTGGCCGTACCCCGGCCCACAATGGCGGGTACTTGCCAAAACGGGGCGAAGGCGCTTGATTTCATGCATGATCACTCCATCGCAAGCCTTCCGGTCCTCCGCCCTTCTGAGCACGGTTCTTCTTTCCCTCTCGCTCCAACTGGCAACCCCGACCCGCGGGCTTGCTTCCGAGGCCGCCGCGTACCCACTCAAAACCTGTGTGGTCACCGACGAAAAGTTGGGAAGCATGGGCAAGGCCTACGTGCACAAACATGAGGGGCAGGAGGTGCAGTTCTGCTGCAAGTCGTGCCTGCCTAAGTTTAACAAGGATCCCCAGAAGTATCTGAAGAAGGTGGAGGACGCGACCAAAGCTCAGGCGTCGGCCAAATAATCCTGCGGTTTAGGGGGCCTTCAAGGTGCGTTCGTCGGGCGCTCTGCGGAAAGCGCCGTGATGGCCCGCCGGTGGCCCGCGGTGAGCGGGGCGTCGGTGAGCACCGTTTCCAGAGGAAACCAGCGCTGGTTTGCAGGCTGGCGCGCCGGCGCGTCGGATTCTCGGACGGTCAGGGTGATTTTGTGGTGCGTGAAGGGATAGACGGTCTCGTAAAGGACCGGAGCCTCGGGCGGCAGGCTGTCCAGCACGGGGAGTTTCCAAAGGCCGCCCGCCCGCTTTCCTTCTTGCTGCTCGAGGAGCAGGAGGTTGTCCCGCACAATCCATGCGGCGTGCTCCTGAAGCGCGATGGTTTTACGCCGGGGCGCTTTCAAAGGCAGGGATTCGGGCGACTCCGCGCGGCAGAGCGTCTGGATCGGACAGAGCAGGCATTGGGGTTGACGGGGGGTGCACACAAGCGCACCCAGCTCCATGAGAGCCGAGGTGTGGCTGCGGCCGCCACTTCCGGCGGGTAGGATCGCCTCGGCGATTTCCCAGATTTTTCTCGAACCGGGCGGCGTGTCGATGGCGGTTTGGAGATTTGTGAGGCGCGCAAGAACCCGCGCGATATTCGCGTCCACCGCTGCTGCGGGCCGGTCAAAGGCAAATGAGGCGATGGCTCCCGCCGAATATGGGCCCACTCCGGGCAGTTTCCGGAGCGCTGACGGGTCATCGGGGATGATCCCGCCAAAGCGTGTCAGGACTTCTTTCGCAGCTTTGTGAAGATTGCGAGCGCGCGAGTAGTAGCCCAGTCCCTGCCACTCTTTGAGCACGTCCTGCTCAGCCGCCTCCGCAAGCGCTTCCAACGTTGGGAAACGGCGCATCCAGCGCTCAAAATACCCGATGGCGGTTGCAACCTGCGTCTGCTGCAGCATGAACTCCGATACCAAAACCGCGTACGCGCTGGTATCTCTGCGCCACGGAAGGTCGCGCGCGGATTTCCGGTACCAAGAGGACAGGGCATCCCGAATCTGTCGGGCTGTTGAGGGTGCAATCGGCTTCAAAGGATGGTTCGAGAAATGAACGAGCCGCAGCTCAAATGGTCAAGCGGGGCGATGGTAAGGCTGGAGGCTCCTTGGATTCTGGTTCACGATAACCGGCAGATGTCCGCAGCCAAACAAAACCCTGTGCCGCCACCGCCCAGCATCCACACCTGCGCCCTTTCCTCCGAACAGGCCGCCAAACTCAAGGAGCTGCTGCACGCGCAAGGCTGGGAGTTTGATTCCCGCCCTTACATGCTCTTCTTCGCCCAGCGCCAGAAGACCACCGTGGCTGTTTATGAGAAAGGCCCGAAGATTGTCGTCCAGGGCAAGGGTGTTCAGGAGTTCGTTCAGTTCATTCTGGAGCCCGAAATTCTCGGGGAAGCGCGGTTGGGCTACGAGGAGGTGCATCACCCGGAGTGGTTCTCACCGCACCTTGGCATCGATGAAAGCGGGAAGGGGGATTTCTTCGGGCCGTTGGTCATCGCCGGTGCGTTCGCTGACGCGGAAATGGCCAGGCACTGGCGGGCGGCCGGTATTCAGGACAGTAAAAGCATCGGATCCGATGCCCGCATCCGAGATTTGGCCAAGGTGATCCGCGGCACCCCCGGTGCGGCCGTCAACGTGGTGTCGATCAGCCCGGAACGCTACAACCAGCTCTACAAGAAATTCGGCAACCTGAACCGCCTGCTCGCCTGGGGGCATGCGAGGGTGATCGAGAACCTGCTTGAGATTCGCCCCGATTGCCCCCGCGCCTTGAGCGACCAGTTCGCCAACCCAAGCCTGATCCGCTCGGCGCTGATGGAGCGCGGGCGCGGCATTCTTCTTGAGCAGCGCACCAAGGCGGAGAGCGATCCCGCCGTGGCGGCAGCCTCGATTTTAGCTCGCGAGGCCTTTGTCGACTGGATGGATAAACAGTCTAAAATCATGGGGTTCCCTATTCCGCGCGGGGCGTCAAAAGCCGTCAAGGAGGCGGGTGCGAGGATTGTGCAAAGCCAAGGGAGAGAAGGGCTTGATTTTTTATCCAAGGCTCACTTCAAGACTTCCGCCGAAATTCTTGCTGAAAGTGCAGGGAATCAAGGCTTGCCGAATTTTGAGTGATCGGCTTAATAGGCCTCTCATATGGGCACGTTGACCAAAAGAGACCTCGTCGTTCAGATCAGCAGCGGGACCGGTGTGGTGCAGTCGCAGGTGTTCGATGTCGTGCAAATGACGCTCGACCTCATCACCGAAGCGCTCGCCCAAGGAGACACCGTTGAACTCCGGAATTTCGGCGTACTGGAGGTACGCCTCACCAAGCCCCGCATTGGACGCAACCCCAACAAACCTGAGACCTCCTTTGTGATCCCTTCCCGAGCGACCGTGAAATTCAAGCCGGGCAAAATCATGAGGGAGCGCGTCCTCAAGCTCTCCGGTACCCTCAAGAAAAAGGACGTCAAAAAATAGTTTTTGCCACTCCGGATTCCAAAGTGCGGCGATCCCCGGGGACGCCGCACTTTTTATTGCCCGCAAGTCGGGAATTGTTTCACTCGTTAGCAATGAAGTCTCGAATGCTTTTCCCCGCCCGTCATCTTGCGTATTCACTAGATCTTTGATGAAAAGAATCCGCAAACTCGCCTCTCTTTTGACCCTCCGCTGCCTTGCGTTGGTTTCAATAAACATTTTTGCGGGTTTCGGCGTTCCTCAAACTCAAGCCCTCGAACCGAGGGAGCAGCATGCCGTCGCGCTGTTCAAGCGGGCGGCTCCCGCAGTCGTGATTTTGGAGGTCGAGATGCGCTCCGAGGCGGTACGCTCTGAGGAGGCGATCGATGATTTAAGCGTGCCTCCGCGGCGTGGAGCGGCGGATACAGACTCGAAGCTGCACACGGTTCGCAGCGAGGGTTCGGGATTCATCGTTCGCGCGGACGGGGTGATTCTCACGAATCATCATGTCATCGCACGCGCGCAGTCGGTCACCGTTCGTTTGCGCGACAACCGCAGGTTGCAGGGCGAGATCGTTGGAAGCGACGAGCGCTCCGACATCGCTGTGGTGCGAGTAAAGACCCGCGATCTGCCGGTGTTGGATTTCGCGGACGGCGATGCGGCGGAAGTCGGACAGTCCGTGTACGCAATCGGCGTTCCGTTCGGTCAGGAATGGTCTTTCAGTGCCGGAATTTTGAGTGGCAAAAACCGGTCCCGTCTTCTTGGCCCCACGAGTGACACCCCTCTTTTCGAGGATTACCTGCAAACCGATGCATTCATCAACGCGGGCCATAGCGGCGGCCCCTTGCTCGATAGCGAAGGGCGGGTGCTCGGGATGAATACGCTCATCGCGCGGGTCGAACGCGGGCTCGCATTCGCCATCCCCTCGTACTTTTTGCAAGCCACCCTTGATCAGATTTTAGCCGAGGGCAGTGTGCGGCGTCCGTGGATTGGCGTGCGGGTTGAAACCCTCGGAGAGAGCGCGGGACTGCAGCAGCGCCTAGCGGGCGCGGAGTCCGGTGCGGTGGTTCTTTCGATCGAATCGGAGGGCCCCGCTTTCAAGTCCGAGCTTCGTCCCGCGGACGTGGTGCAGTTTGTGGACGGTGTTCGCATCTCGTCTTCCGCAGACATGCAAAGGGAGTTGTTCTCCAAAAAACTTGGCACTCCAGTGGTCTTCGGCGTCTGGCGCATGGGTGCCGTAAAGAAGATCTCGATTTCACCGCAGCAGTTTCCGGTTCACGAGGAGCAGCGCGCCCAGCTCGCCCCCAAGGCCTCGCAAGGTGAAATCTCCGTCGAGCGTCTCGGTATGGTCCTGAAGGCTGCAAAACCCAGAGGAGTTCGTGTGGAAAGCGTGGACGCGAATTCGCCCGCAGATCGCTCCCAGATCTTCGCGGGGGACTTGATCACCGAAATTGAGAACAAACCCGTCCATTCTGTCACGGACTGCGTGAGCGCGATTGGAGCAAGCGTGGGGCGCAACCCGGCCATCGGCAGCCTGCTGCAAGTCGAGAGGCAGGGGAGGCGGATATTTGTACTACTTTACGGGGATTGACGGGGACTTTGCGCTCCCTGAGGCGGCCGGGCCGACTGCCGCGAGCGTGACGCGGCGGCCCTTTGCGAAGTTCCATCCCTGCGCCTCAATGCGCGGATGGCCCGTGAGGTTTTTGGCCGCCTCCGTCGAGAGGATGCAGAGGCGGGAGTCCGATTCCGAAAGCCAGCGCGCGACCTCCTCCTCTTGCAGGGTTGTGGGAAACGGAAATCCCATGCCGCGAAGCATCCAAATCATGCTGGGTTCCCGGTAGTCGACGAGCGCTGTTTCTTTCGCGCACACACCTGCAGTTCTGAGTTGGATTGCGAGGCTCTCGGTTGCCGAGAGTTTTTTCGCCAGAGGAAACACCGTGAAAGGAATGAGCCCAAACAGCAGGCAGCATCCAACGGCGGTCCGATTCCAGACTTTCACGCTTCCTGCCTCCCTCCACCAGAGCGCGAGGAGAAGAGCTAGAAAAGGGAACGCGGGCAGAGTGTAGTGCGGAAGCTTTGTCCTGCTGATGGTAAAAATGCCGAAAGTCATGATGACTCCGCTCAGGAGGTACATGCCCGCATGCGTCTGATTTTTGAAATGCGCCTTGATCGCCACTGGCAGCCAGATTGACCAAGGTGCAAAGCTCAGAAACACCGTGCCAAAATAGAAAGGTAGTGTGAGCAGATAACCGAGGGCGTTTCTTGCGCCGTGTCCCTCCATGGAAACGAGCGAACGGGCCACCACATGTTTGCCCAGTCCGATGCTCGCAAATTCACCGCCGGTGCGGATCAACGCCGGGATCCCCCACAAACCGACGATCAAAAGCATGAAAATGCATCCCGCCGCCACCCGAAGCGCGCTCGGCATCGGTGTGCCATTTCGGCGCTGCCGGAACGCCCCGTGCAGCGTCATGCCGAGCGGAATCCACGCGACGGGTCCTTTTGCGAGGAATCCAACGGCGGCGAAAACCCAAAGTAGTGCGGCTGCGACCATGCTTCGGTTTTGCAGCCAGCGCCAGCCAACCCAAGCCGCGAGTGTCGAGAAAAGCACCATCGGCGGATCCGCGACCGCAGCTCGTCCGTGCACGAATACTTGGAGGCATAGCACAAAAATGCACGCAGCCCGGAGTCCGGTCGATGGATCGCTGATCGACGCTCCCCAGATTGCGATCACTACGGCGGTGAGAGCCGTGCAGATCACCGCGGGAAGCCGCGCAGCAAACTCGTTCTCACCAAGGGCGCGATAGGCTGCGCACTGCATCCAGTAGATCAACGGGGGTTTGTCGTAGCGGGGGGCTTGATCGAAACGTGGAATGCACCAGTCGCCGCTCTGCAGCATTTCGCGGGACGCTTCGGCAAACCGCGGTTCATCCCGGTCGATAAGCGGCAGGACATGGTTTTCAAGGCTTAGCAGCCCGCAAGTAAGCAAACCCAGTAGGATGAGAGACTCGATTCTGATGCGGCCCTGTTGCATAATCGTAACGATGAGACTGTTTGCGGACTGGTTCGCAACAGGGGTATTACTTCAACTGTTCGATTGCCAAAAGGCCTCCTCCCGGACTGTTGCAAACGCGAATGGTTTAAATCTAAGGTGTTATGGAAAAAGCATTTGATTCCAAATTTGAGGGGGCAATCGCTGGTTTCGAAAAACCCGAGTCGTGGACACTGCGCATTTTTTTCGCGGTCGTATCCGTTGTCGCGATCGGAATGGCATTCGAGGTTGATCCCTGGGTGGATGGCTTGGTGAAGTCCTGCCAAGACGCCGAGTTTTTGGGCCTCGCGAAGGCTGTCAGCTTTCTCGGGGATTTTTTGGGAGTGCTTTCCATCGGTTTGCTGGGTTGGGGCGGCGCAAGATGGCGCAAGCTGCCCAAGCTGCAAACCCTTTTTAAGGCGATGATCTGCGCCGCGATTCTCAGCGGTGTCTGCGCAAATGTGTGCAGGTGCGTCACCGGCAGGGCCCGACCAAACGCACAGGCGGATGCCGGTTGGTACGGTCCGGGCAAAGGGATCGGGTTCCGCGAGGCTCATCAATTTCAGGCTTTCCCATCGGCGCACACCGCCGTGGTGGCAGGGTTTCTGGCTCCCGTCGTGATCGCTTCCAGTCGCCGCCGGTCGGGCTTCCGCGCAATCGGGCTTGGGGCCCTCGGGTGTGTGGGGATCGCTCTGATGGCATGGGCCCGGGTCTGGCTTGGAGCCCACCACCTTTCCGATGTTTTGGCTGCGGTGATTCTCGGGGCTTCCGTGGCGGTTGCCGTATGCCGCAACCCCGATCAGCGCGCGGGGTGACGGCTTGGCTGCTTTTCCGACAATTTCCTGAGGTTGCCGCGCTGCAGGAACCAACAGGATGGGCAGGAGCGTCGGAATACCAGAATCGGCGGTAGACGACTCATTTTCGCCTTCCTGAAAATTTTTCCGGCAAATGAGGATGGGAGATGTGGCTATCCTGTATCCCTTCCGACATGCCGCAATTTTCCGAGCCATCTTATGCTGATTTCCTCCGGCTCTATGCGGAGCATGAGGATGCGTTGCATGTGTTTGTGCGTTCGATGCTCTCCGGGCGTGATGCGTTGCATGTGTTTGTGCGTTCGATGCTCTCCGGGCGTGAAGAGGCTGATGAGGTCATGCAACAGGTCGTCATTGTGCTGTGGAATTGATGGGAAATTGCTTTTTTTCGCGCACCGCGCGCCGGGTATCGTTTTTTGCGCAGAGGCGCGATTTTTAGCATGGCGCTTCGCTCTTTATATCCATTCGCTCCACTTAACGTCAGCGTCCCGCTCCCGCGTTTAGTCAACGCCACATTGCCTCCGCCCGAACCGTTCCCAATTGCTCCCGCCAAAGTCGTAGAACCGCTACCCCCGATCGTTAATGTAAATGTATTTCCGGAACTAGCAGTTCCAGCGATGACTGTAGCGCTACTGCTGCTCAGTCCGAAGCTGCTGTTGTTCGTCCACGTCTGACTTGCACCAAGTAGCACACTTGTAAGCGAGCTGTTGAGGGTTAGCGCCCCCCCTAAACTCGAAGCCATTGTAAGCCCACCGGAACCAAGAGTCAGTGACGGCGATGCAGCGCCAGACAAGGTAATGGTTCCGTTCAACAATGTAACACTCCTAGCTGCCTGCGTTCCCGAAATCGTAATGGTGCTGGCTCCAGTAGCATCACTTCCTGCCGAGAAAAACAGATCATCAGACAGCGTTGTGGTCGTCGCAAAGGTCGCAGCCGTGCCATTACTGCCCGACGTAGTCCACGATCCTCCTGCAGTTGACCAAGTACCTGTTATTACAGTTCCCGCACCTGCAGTGGCTCCATTGGTGTCGCAGTACAAGCTGGCCGCAAACAGGGGGGCTTCGGCGAAAAAGTAAGCCACAAGCACAAGCGCACTCACATGCCGGGTCGCAACCGGAAGACGAAAATAATGCTGCTGCCTGCCTGTCAACAAAGCCCCCCCAACCTGGGAAAATGCCCTACACACGATGTGAGCAAAATGCGGTCATGGCTTGCGCTTAGGCGCGACGAGAATCTGTCGGCTGGCAACCAAGGTGGCGCGTAGTTTTTCGTAGTTCACTTCCTGCACGGTGGTCTTGTTCTCAATGGCGAGACACGCGGCAGCTCCGGCGCTGTGCCCGAGCATCATGAAGACCGGCTCCATCCGGACCGAACCGTAGGCGGCGTGCGACGCGGAAACACTGCAAGGCACGAGTAAGTTCGTGCATTTCTCGGCACGTGGCCGCAGGGCACGATAGCTCACGGGAAAGGGCTGGCTAGGTTGGTAAAAGCCCCGCTCGCGCCAGAGCATGCCAGCGTCATCTACGTAGAGCGAAACCCCGTGCGAATCCAAAGGATACGAGGCAACGCACACACTATCCGGGGCGACTGTTGCGCCTTTCGCCTCATGCTCAGTAATGACATAGTCGCTGATCATGCGGCGCGCCTCGCGCACATACAGCGCACGCGGCCAGTGGGCCGTATCGGCAAATTCATCCTTTGCCAACCCCCAGCGTTTCATCTCAGCCCGCACGGACTCCGGAACACGCGGGTCATTTTCCAGGAACCAGAGCATGCCCTGCGTATAGGATTTGTGCTCCTGCCAAATTTTTTCGCGGCCCGCGTAATCGGCTTCCGCCCACCGATAGCTTTGCCCGGTCCAGTCGCTTCCGAAATGGCTCCCGTTGTTGGAGTCAGTCTTGAGATTGGGAATGAGCTCGAAATTGATACCAAGATCGCCGCCGCCGCCACGCAGACCAACGGCAGCGTGTTTGCGCGGTCCGGGGTTGACGTTTTTGAGACTGGTGATGTGCCGGGCAAGGAGTTCGTATTGCAACGGGTCGTAATCAGCAGGCTTGCTGAAAGGCACGCGATTCTCGGGAACATTGGTTAGGCAGAGCCGGAAATTGTAGGCCTGCATCCGATGGTCGGCGTCGCCCTTCACTCCGGGAGGCCGCGGTTCGATGCCGGGGAGTAGTCCGCTCTTGGGATCACCCGCAACGACATAGGGACTGATCTTCGGGAAAGACTCAGGCGCGGAAGGAAAAATGCCGTTGAGCGTTTCGTTGTATTGGCTGTTGGCCTCGCGTCCCATGATGTAGCGCACACCAGCTTTCGCCATGAGATCGCCTTCGTACGTCGCGTCGATGAACATCGCGCCACCAAAGATGCGCCCGCTTTCCATGGCGATACTCACGATCTTCGAGCCGTTCTTGCGTACGCCGCTTTTCAAATCGAGACGCTCACCGAAGGCAACCTGCACTCCAGCCTCGCGTATCAACGAGAGTGGGGTTGCTGAAGAAATATTTTGGAGGTCGCCTCGTCCTGGGGTGGAATGGCAGAGGGCCGGACATTCCCAATACGAATCGTGGATTATCTTCACCCTTGGCAGGCAGTTGGAACAGACGTTTCAATCGCTGGTCGGCCATGTAGGTTACTGCCATTTCCGCGATCCCGACCAAGTGGTTACAAATCACCTCCGTCGCATCAGCGAGCACGCTTTTCATCGTCGCCAGGGATTTGAACTGCTCGCTCAGGGCGAGATGCTCGCACTCCTTGGTGGGCTCATTGCAGCACCACAGATCGGCTCACACCTGCGTGAAGTCCGCAGCCTGAAGTCCGCCGCCCTTGCGGGCAGCATGGCTGCCAGAGTCGAGGCATTCATTCATGCCGGCATCAAACGAACACTGACCGTCGCCGACCTCGCCGGGCACTTAAACCAGAGCGTGTCAGCGTTTGCCCATGCATACAAAAAGCAAACGGGAGAGACTCCGTATCGAGCGATCACCCGGCTGAAGATGGAAGCGGCAAAACGGTTGCTGATCGACCAAAAGAGCAGCGTGAAACAAGCCGCCCTGCACCTTGGTTTTTCATCGGAGTATCAGTTCTCCCGCGCCTTCAAGCGTAGCGAGGGAGTCTCGCCGAAACTGTATGTCAAAGCCATGACTGCCAAACACCATGGGTGATCAAATTGTGCCGCGGAATCAGGGCGGTGTACCCATCGCCTCCGGCTTTGACGCAAGCGATGCGCTATTGCGGGGCTTTTTGTTCCCGCAGCGCGCCCCGCGGAAACGCCTGTCGTAAACCGTTGTAATAGAAATTTAAGCGATTTCCTGTTGCTGCGGAATATTTGGGGCGGACGATGTCGGTGACACGCTCCCTGACTCATCCTGCGCGAGGCATCGGCCTG
>JBILKY010000036.1:0-18137 GCA_044376395.1 Chthoniobacteraceae bacterium
CGCAAGCGCCTCCTCGATCTCGACCTCCAATCGTGTCTTGAAGCGTGAGGCAGGAATCACACCAAACGGCAGATTCCATTTTTTGGCAACTTCGAGAATTCCGGCATCCTGAGAATCACTCATCACAATCCGGACCTCAGCACGCAACTCCCCATTTGCAACGGCTGCGGCGATCGAGTCTAGATTTGAACCCCTGCCCGAACCAAGAACCGCAAGCCGCAGCCCACCACTCACCGCCCCTCCTCCGAAGCCGCTCCAGCCGACATTCTGCGGACCACAGCGGTGGTGCTCTTGCCGGGAACCAGCGCGACTATTTCAACAACCGCGCCGACCTCCTGCAAAGCCGCGCGCTCCGAGGGGTCCAAAGTCTCAAGCGTGTAATCCCCGCCCTTGACGTACACGTGGGGACGCACGGTCCGGATCACCTCATCGACGCGAGGAGTGTGGAAGAAAGTTACGAAATCGACGCACTCCAGCGCCGCCAGCACCTCCGCGCGATCCGCCTCCGAATTGATCGGACGCGTGGGCCCCTTTAAAGCGCGAACTGATGCATCGCCGTTGACAGCTACCGCAAGAGCATCGCCGCACCCCCGAGCGGCCTGCAGGTAACGCACATGACCCACATGCAGCAAATCAAAGCAACCGTTCGTGAAAACCAATCGGCGGCCCTGCGTCCGTAAAAGTTCGCACTTCGACGCCACTTCCTGAACTGAGAGGATTTTTTGTGCCGCCATGAACATCGTGTCAGTTCACAAACCAGAACAGATTCAACACCGCGACAACTCGCTTTTGGGTCTTAGAGGGGGGCGATCCGCATGTTCCGGTACTCGCACTTCATCACCACGCCGCCATGAATCTGAATCCCGACGGGGCCAGCACCGGAGAACTTTTCATCTGTGTATTCCGACGCCGGCTTGCCATTGATCCAACAGGTGAACTTTGAACCCTTTGCCTGAATTCTAAATGTGTTCCACTCGCCTTCCGGATGCATCAATGTCTTGGCCTCCTTCGCCTGACCCGCCTCTGGATAAGCTGGCTTTCCGCCCGTATAGAAAGACCCCGACATATCCACTCTCAAGCTCCCTGAAACGCCAAGCTGCAGCTGGATCTTGGGTTTGCGCATTTCGATGCCGGTGTCGACACCGCGCTCCGTTGCACCCTTCCAGCGCACGTCAAACTCAACCACAAAGTCGCCGTACTCCTGCACCGTCCAAAGATTGTGCCCCTTGAGAGCCGCATTGTTTTCGCCAACTAGCACCCCGTTTTCAACCCGCCAAAACTCCTTCGCATCGTCTTGCTTGAAATTAGTTAAGTCAACGCCGTTGAACAACGGTACGAAAGACGGCTCAGCAGAGACACCGCTGAACGTCGCAAAAGCGGACAACAAAACGGAGAAGAACGGGGCTTGGATTTTCACCGCACCACGATGCCGTTTTATCCGCGAACCGCAACGAACATTTTACCTGGACACATTCCGCATTTGAATCCAGCGGACGACTTAGCACCCCCACCGCGCCGGCCCCGCGATGTCCCCTAAAATTTGGCGGCAAGGCACTTGGAAATCTTTATTGGGCGATTCACAACCGAATACGCAACCGCCACCTCAAGGTAAAGCACCAGCTCACTTACCTGCGGAACCGTTCCAAGGCGGCCTCCCGTGAACACAACGGGACGCCGGTGTAGCAACCGACAAACCCGCAATCTCAAGAGCGCTTCACCAACCGCGCCCTTTGCCCAACCCGCATCGGCAGGGGCCCACCAGTTGAGTATCAATGCGCCAATCCAACAAGTCACCCCAACGGCTAGCGAGTCGATAGTGGCTGCGGCTAGGGACAGATGGATCAACGGCGGGCTTTATGTCCCGCGGAGAATTCTGGATGGACGCAACGAAACATTTCAGAATTTCACCTTCACGCCGCCATAGACCCCCGTGCGAGGAGCAGGAAAGCCGTACGCCTCCGCGTAGCGCTCCCCGAGCAGATTCTCCACACGGCCAAAAATCTCGCTGTGCTTTGAAAGCGAGAAAGAGGCGGTGGCTCTGATTCTGGCGTAATCCTCCACATCCGCCTGTCCGTTGATCAAGAAATCCTCCCTATCGACCACGCAAAGAATACCACACCCAACTCTAAGTTTATCGATGGGCCGGACCCAAAGGTCACCCGAAACTTGATGTCTAGGACGTCTGACCAACCGGGCTAAATCGCTTAGATTCTCAGCGTCTAGGTAAGTGTACGATCCTTGCAAACCGAATGCCGCACAAGGCTCCCAGCGAAGGCAAGTCTCAACTCCTTTGGTTAATGCTTTTCCGGTATGGATGAGTTTCGCTTGAACCAAATCGTACTGGATCAAATTCCGAATATCGTTTCGAAAAGCCGTGCACGCAAACGTGAGCGTTTTGCTCGCAAGCGGCTGCTCAAAACCGAATTCGAACCCTCTGCTCTCCTCCAAATTCGCAAGAAACGGATTGCCCCACGTTGCAGCAGCACGATTTTGCGGAGATGCAGCAGCGAACGCGGTTCCATAACTCGCATGAAGCAGTGTCATGACCTTAGGGATTTTCCAACTCAGCCCTGAGCGCCACGATGTCGCATCCCTGAAATCAGAATATCCATCATGCCTTACGCCGCCGGTGAGGTTTACATCTTTCGCCAGTTCCAGACCGACCTGCTGAAAAACCGCCCAGTTTGTTTCAGACTGATTGATGTCACGAATCCGAGGCATCTCGGCATCGGAGATTCGGTAGTAATACTGATCAAGAGCCGAAAAACCACTTGTGAGGGTGAGTTTCTCTGACGGTTTGAACACGCTTTGGTACTCCCAGTACTGACTCTGAACACTTAGCCTGTTGTTATCCCCGCCCCCATCACCCCAAGCGCCCCAATTTGAAGCAACCTGCCGGAGTCTACCAGATTGCATCGTTAAGGTCTGAGTCCAATTTTCCGAGGTTTTCCAAGTCAACCGGGGGGAAACACTCCAAAACTCAGTGAGCAAATGATTGTCCGGATCATTTGCTGTCAAATCTCCGGGCACGCCAACCTCCGCGTTATAGAATCTGAAATCAACGTCAAGGCGGACAGCGTCAGTAATGTCGAGCCCAACCAAACCACTCGCATTATCAAGCTGCATCTGACTGTTGACCCTGTAGCCCTGAGTGTCGGACCTGTTGTACTCAACGCTCCAATCGAGCAGACCCGAGTCTCCTCTGGCACTGACTCCTTCACGATTGGTTCCAAAACTACCCGTTTCCCAAAACGCCTGATACTCGGGCTTTGCCATATTTCTTCCACTGCGGGTGAGGATGTTAATCACCCCCCCCAGGGTCCGGCCTCCGTACACGCTCGCCGAAGGACCGCGCAGCACTTCAACCCGCTCGACGCTATCCAGCGAAAGCGTCTCTAGATTAAACGTGCCGGCTAGGTTTGCTGGAATCGGCCTACCGTTCAGCACAACCAAAGTTTGATCACTGTTCATCCCGCGTAAAAAAAGTCCAGGCACCGAACCGGGCGTGCCTCGATCCGCAATCGTTAATCCCGGAACGTCCCTCAGCACGTCGGTCATCATCCTCTGCTGGCGATCCTCAAAATGATTCCGGTCGATGACCGTGATACTCGACGCGGTTTTCCACCGCTCAGTCTCACTTCGTGTCGCAGTAACGACCACCTCGGAAAGGAGCTGGTATGCCCGGGCGCTTTGTTCAGGTGAATTCTCGGCGCGAATCTGCGTCGTAACAGCTGCTGCGGCGAACAGGGACATGACAATCCCGCCCGAACCGCGATACGGTTTAGTCTTAATAATTTTATCGGTGGTTGACGAGAGACCACACGACGCGATGCACCCTCTACCCCGCCGAAAACACAGCGAGCCAGAGATGCGAAAAGACGAAATGGACCTCCCATTGCTTCTTTTTTGCGAAGAAGTTTTGGCACGCTGGCCCGCACACGCGGCAGCGCGAATGAGAAATAAACCGGGGAAATGTTCTGACTCCTGGCTTATGGCTTTTCAGGGCCGACCTTCTTCCCGCCTTCACCCGGAGCAAGCCCCAGATTGGCAATTGGGAAGTCGTATCCAGTTACAGCAGCGCAACTGCTCCCGATTTTCACGGGATTCCTTCCACCGCTCTATTTTCTGTATTTCTGCAAAAAACTACAGGCCAAGTACACCAAGCTTAGATTCAATCGACAAGTTCATTCTCAAGAACGAGACGATCCCCGATTTTATCGCGCCAACTAGACAATCCATCACAAACCGATCGATAGGGCATCACTCCTTGCGCCCATGATCCCCTCCCTCCCTGAAGGATTCAAAACCGCAAACACCCCTAACTTCCCACTGCACGCTCTGGTTACGATCCCGAGTTGTACCTCCTCAAACGCCGCGTCCCAAAGAACCGCGGCTCGGAGCAGTCCTGCTCCTGCTTGACCAGGCAAAGCCTTGGCCACAGCGGATACCGCGCCCCTGTTTAAAGACAACGCATCCGAAGTCCCGGCATCTTCAACAACACACTGTCTCCAGCCGATTTACTCAGGCAGCCACGAACTGCCATCAATTTACTAAAGATTCAGCGTTTCGCGGCTTATCCATCATATGCGCAACGCAGCCCCCTATCCTTCCGCCGCCTTCGCCCTCTTTTTCCTCACCCTCGCCTCCTCGTGCCATCTGGCCGTGGGTGCCCCCTCTGACCTTTCGAGCGAACCAACCCCGAACGGCCCTCAGTGGATATGGGCCGAAGGCAAAGCGACTCCAGCGGCATTCTTCGAACGGGAATTCCTGCTGAGCGCACCACCCGTTAGCGCGACGCTAAAAGTCTCATGCGACAATGGGTGCAAAGTCTTCATCAACGACAAAGCGGCAGCCCACAACGAGGACTGGAACAAGCCGACAACCGCCGACGCAAAACCACTCCTTCAATCAGGAATCAACAAGATCCGCGTGGACGCGAAAAACGAAGGTGGAGCCGCAGGCCTCGTGATCTCGTTAGAGATCAGCCTGCCTGATGGCACGAAGCGGTGGTTGCAGTCCGACGCGTCTTGGAGAGCCTCTGCACTCGAGGGGTCGCCGAAGACTGCCGCTCAAGTGCTCAAGCCCTACGGATCCCCGCCGTGGGGCAAGATTTTTGAAGCTGGAGGTGGTGGATCGGCGGCGAGCGTGGCAGCAGATATCAAGCTGCCCGAGGGTTTCAAAGTCGAACTGCTACACAAGCTTAGCGAGGCCGAGGGGTCTTGGTGCGCGATGTGCGTTGACCCAAAGGGACGCATTTTTGCATCTGACTTGAATGGAAAGCTTGTGCGTATCACTCCTCCGCCGCTCGGAGGCGATCTTTCCAAAATTGTCATCGAACCGATCGCGCTTGAAGTGGGCCACGCAAACGGGATGCTGTGGGCCTTTGACTCCCTGTACGTGATGGTGTGCCGCGAGGGTGTTTACGAAGCGGGATCAGGCGTGTACCGCGTGACAGACACTAATGGGGATGATGTTCTCGACAAGGTTGAACTCCTCAGAAAAGTGGCGGGACAAGGCGACCACGGACCCCACGCTCTTATCCTGACCCCCGGTGGTAAAAGCATCACCGTCGTATGTGGAAACTCCACGAAATTGACGGAGATCCAACACCATCAAGTACCGCCAATCTGGAAGGATGATCTCGCTCTACCAAAAATCACCGGCCACGGATTCATGCTCGGGAGCGGCGCGCCGGCGGGATACATCTCCCGGATGTCGCCCGATGGCAAAGATTGGACCCTCGTATCCGCGGGCCTGCGCAACGAATATGACGCCGCCTACAACCGGGACGGTGAACTCTTCACATACGACGCAGACATGGAATGGGACCTCACCCTGCCGTGGTACCGTCCCACACGCGTCTGCCATCTGACCGACGGCGCAGAGTTCGGCTGGCGGAGTGTTTCAGGAAAATGGCCCGAGGATTACGCAGACTCTCTTCCTCCGGTCATCAACATCGGCCGTGGCAGCCCCACTGGAGTCACCTTCGGCTACGGCGCAAAATTCCCCGCCAAGTATCAGAACGCCCTTTTTGTCGCAGACTGGACATACGGCAAGCTGTACGCACTCCACATGCGTGAGCAAGGTGCCTCGTATTCAGCGGACTTGGAAGTCTTCGCAGAGGGCAAGCCGCTTCCATTAACCGATGTCGTCGTGAATCCCAAAGACGGCGCGATGTATTTCGGCGTAGGCTCCCGCAAGGCGAACAGCGCGCTCTATCGAATCTACTACGCCGGGACTGAGAGCACTACGGAGGTGATTCCAACAGGCGACTCCGAGGCACGCAAACTCCGCGCACTCCGCCACCAACTGGAGGATGCGTATCACTCCAGCGATGCCGCATCGCTCGATTTGGCGCTGAAAAACCTTTCGCACACGGACCGCTTCATCCGCTTCGCGGCGCGTACACTCCTAGAATTCCGAGAATCAACGCAGTGGCCTGCCCGCGCTATGTCGCTCACAGCCCCGCAGGCCATCGTGCAGACGGCGCTTGCCCTTGCCCGTCTTGAGAAAACCGAACACCGCGACAAGCTGTTCGAGTCCCTCAACCAGATTTCGTTCGCAAAGCTTGATTCTTCCACGCGCCTCGATGTGGTCCGCGCGATGCAGGTCGTGTCCATCCGTTTGGGCGATCCTGAAGGCGGCTTGCGCGAACAACTCCTCACCAAACTGCATTCTGCGGTTCCCTCCACAGACGTGCGTTTCAACCAGGAAGCGGCTCAACTGTTGGTGCGATGGAATTCACCAATGGCCGCCGAGAAAATCTTCATACTCTTCCAGAAGGCAGCATCCCAAGAGGACCAGGTGAGCTTCGCTGCCTGCCTGCGCCTCGTGAAAGGCCCATGGCCTGCCGGCGCGCGGGAACAGTTCTTCCGCTGGTTCCTGCGCGAGGAGTTCAATAAACCCGGCAACCTAGGCAAGTTCATCGCCGACATTCGCAAAGACTCCGTCGGCTCCCTGAGCGAGCAAGAAAAGCTCGCACTCCAACCCATCCTTGAGGCCAAGCCCGAGTCACGCCCAGCGCCACCGATCGCGTCGCGTCTCTTCGTCAAGAACTGGACCACCGAGGAGCTGGTCGCACGGGTGGAACCACTCATGAAACAAACGCGTCATCCCGAGAAGGGAGTCACGCTTTTCCGTGAGACTGGCTGCATCGCGTGCCACGCGTTCAAGGGCGAGGGCGGCGCCGTGGGGCCCGATCTAACACTGCTGGGCGGCAGGTTTTCCACGCGCGAGATCATCGAGAGCATGACAGAACCGAGTAAGGTGATCAGCGACCAGTACGGGACTGCGAGCATCCAATTAAAAAACGGTGCAATGCACCTTGGACGCCTTGTCAACGAAGGCACGGACCTGGTGCAAATCCAGGAAGACCTCTTCAACCCATCGGATGTTCGGGATTTTCTCCGAAAAGACATCGCCAAGATCGAGGCGTCTCCCGTGTCACTCATGCCTCCAGGGCTCCTAAACACGTGCCATCCGGAGGACGTGGCTGACTTCGTCGCGTGGCTCACTAGCGGAGTGAAGTAAAACCCCGAATCAAACTCGGGCATCGTGAACACAAAACAGGCTGGCTACTCGTAGCGCAGCGCCACGATCGGATCCAATGCGGCCGCCTTCCGCGCGGGATAAAATCCGAAGAAGACGCCAATTCCGAAGCTGACGCTGAAGGCCAGCACGATTGAGCCTGGCGAAACCACTGGAATAAACTCAACAAACAACCCCACCAGATGCGCGGCACCGACGCCGAACAGGACGCCGACCGCGCCCCCAAACAAGCTTAGGGTAACCGCCTCGATCAGAAACTGGAGACGGATGTCCCCCGGTTGGGCACCGACGGCGATCCTGATACCGATCTCGCGTGTGCGCTCGGTCACGCTCACCAGCATGATGTTCATGATCCCGATTCCGCCTACCACGAGAGAGATGCCCGACACCGCACCCAGCAGAAGGGTGATGACTCGTGAAATCGATCCAACGGTGTCGGCGATTTCCTTTTGATTGAAAACGTTGAAATCGTCCTCCCGCCCTGCGGGGATTCCATGTCGCTGCCGGAGCAAGTTGCCGATCTCCTGCTGAGCGGACTCCATATAAGCCGAACTGGCGATTTGAATATTGATCGAGCGGATAAACTTGTCCCCGGTCAATCGCTTCATTGCCGTCGTGAAGGGAATCACAAGCCTGTCGTCCTGATTCTGACCGCCCATGCCAGCTCCCTTGCTGGAAAGCACCCCGATAATGACAAAGGGAATATTGCGGATTCGGATGCTTTCACCCAAAGGATCCAGTGGCCCAAAAAGCTCGTGCGCAGTCTTCGAACCGATGACTGCTACCCGGGCCGCACTCCTCACCTCACGCTCGGAAAACATCATGCCCGATGAGAGCTTCCAATCTCGGATTTTCAGGTAATCCTGCGACTCGCCCGCCACGCTTGTAGACCAGTTGCGACCGTTGCCCACGACCTGCGCCGCCGTCGAAACCTCCGGGCTCACAGCAACGACATGATCCACCTCGCGCTCGATCGCGAGCGCATCGGACACCGTCATGGTTCGCGCGCTCCCGAGGCCGCCATGCACACCGCCAGAGCGGCGGCTCCCGGCAAAAATCATGAGCATGTTTTGCCCGAGCGCGGCGACCTGCCCCTCGATCCTTGCCTGCGCACCATTGCCCACCGCCACCATGGTAACCACCGACGCGACTCCGATAATGATACCAAGGGCTGTGAGACTCGATCGCATCGCGTTTCGGCGGAGTGCACGCATCGAAATCCACGCGGTCACGAGCGATCGTGCAAAAAAAACTGCAAACGGGGAGATGAATTTCATAGCTCAGCTCAACTTCGCCTCCCGCTCCTCACTCTCGATGCGCGCAATCTCCACCGCTGCATGCCGCCTTGTTTCGTTGGGTTGATCGCTGATGATCCGCCCGTCGCGCATCACGATAATGCGTTTACAATACCCCGCAATATCGAGTTCGTGGGTCACCATCATGATGGTGATCCCCGAGTCATTCAGGGCCTCAAACAAGCCCATGATCTCGGCACTGGTGCGGGTGTCTAGATTCCCCGTGGGTTCATCGGCAAGGACCAACTCGGGTGAATTCACCAACGCCCTAGCGATCGCGATCCTCTGCTGCTGGCCTCCAGAGAGCTGGCTTGGATGATGTCCGGCCCGCTCTCGCAAACCGACCTTCTCAAGCGCGTCCAAGGCACGCCTGCGCCTCTGTGCCCGCGCCACAAGCGGCTGGCTATAAAACAAAGGCAGCTCAACATTCTCGAGAGCGCTGGTTCGAGCGAGTAAATTGAAACTCTGAAAAACAAAGCCGATTTTGGCATTCCGTAGAATGGAAAGCTCACTCCTGTTCATCTTCGAAACGGGCTCACCGTTTAAAAGATAATCCCCAGCGGTGGGCCGGTCGAGGCATCCGAGGATGTTCATGAGTGTCGACTTGCCGGAACCGCTCGACCCCATCACCGCGACAAATTCACCGCGTGCAATCGACAGGTCGACCCCACGCACCGCGCGCACCTCAACCTCTTCAGTGCGGTAAGTTTTATCGATACCCCGCAAGTCAATCAACGGTGCGTTCATGGGCCGCGCCGCGGAGCCCCGAAAGCGCCTCCGCCCTTCAGACCAGCAACCGAATTAGCAATCACGAGCTCCACGCCCTCGGCGACACCCTCAACGACCTCCGCATCAGACCCGTCGCCGATCCCGGTCCGGATTACCAGAGGGCGCAGTTGGTTGCTTTCTGAGAGCAGTTGATAAACCAAACGCTCCCTGCGTGCCAGTCGCGCCGGAGGTTTGCTTTCAAACACCGCGCCGTCCGGTGGAGAGTATCTCAAGGCACTGTTAGAAATCTTGAGTGTATTTTTGCGCTCTGCAACACGAATGGACACGTCGGCTGTCATGCCTGGAAAAAGCTTCTGATCGAGATTATCGACTGCGATGATCGTGTCGTACGTGACCACGTTCTGGGTGGTGGTTGGAGCGCGCCTGACTTGGATCACACCGCCGTTAAACACCTCGTCAGGATACGCATCCACGGTGAACTCGACGTTCTGCCCTGCCTTGAGCTGTCCGATGTCCGCCTCAGAGACCGCCGCGCTGATATTCATCTTCGTAATGTCCTGCGCGATTACAAGCAGCACAGGCGTTGTCATCGAGGCGATCACTGTCTGTCCGACATCCACTTTTCTGGAAATCACTATGCCATCGACAGGCGCGGTGATTTTGCAAAACGCGACGTTCGCCGCGGCGTTATCGAGAATCGCCTGACGGATTACGACCGTGGCGTCCGCCCTGGCAAGCTCGGCGGTGGCCTGATCGAGATCAAACTGCGATGCAGCCTTCAGAGGAACGAGCGCCTCTTTGCGGGCTAGGTTCTGGCGACGCAACACGACGTCAGCCTGCGCCGCGGAAAGCTCACCCTCGCTCTGCCGAAGCACAGCCGAGTAGACCGTCGGATCAATCTCAGCGACCAGTTGCCCTTTTTTCACGGGTGAATTGAAGTCAACGTGCAGGGCGGCGATTTTTCCGCTTACTTGGCTTCCCACGTCGACGCTGCCTACCGCACTCAAACTTCCGCTGGCGGTCACGTGCTGCACCAACTCGCCACGCTCGACTTTCGCGGTCTCGTATTTCAGAACCTGCTGCCCCCCTGGCTTGCAACTGAAGAGGGCGAGCAGGAGGCCGAGAGGGAGAACCCTTAAAAACGCCACTCTTGAGACAACCGAAGCCCTGCGGAACATGCGAGTCATTTCCATCCCCCACCGAGCGCTTTGTACAGCGCAATCTGACTCGCGATTTGATTGTACTGCGCCGACAAATGCCCCTGCCGGACGGAGTAAAGATCCTGCTGCGCCGACAGCACATTGAGATACGCGTCCTCACCCTGCCTAAAACGCGCATCAGCAAGTTCCATCCTGCGCTTCTGCACGCCAATCGCCGCGCGTTGCACCGCTGCCTGTTCCAGATACGTGTTCGTGGCGACCAATGCATCCGAAACCTCTCGAAACGCAACCTGCACGGCTTTCTCGTAATCAGCGACCCTGATCTTCACCTCTATTTTTGCAGCCTCGAGATTCGCGATGTTCCGGCCCCCTGTAAAAATTGGAAGCGTCACTTGAGGTGAAAAACTCCACAGCCCGTTTCCGTTTCCGAACAGTTTTACAAGCTCGTCGCTGGAAGACCCAAGGGAAGCTGTGAGCCGTATCTGGGGAAAAAACGCAGCCCGCGCCGCACCCACATTTGCATTCGCGGCGTACAACTCGTGTTCCGCCTGAAGAATATCGGGCCGGCGCTGCAGTAGTTCGGAGGTCAGGCCTGCGGGTACCTTTGCGAGAACACCTGCATCCAGAAAATCCTTGGGCGGGGGAAGCGATCCGGGTAGCTCGACACCCATGAGGAGCACAAGACCGTTGCGTGCCTGCGCAACCTCCCGCTCATAGGTGAGCACGCTCACCAAAACATTCTGCACCTGACCTTCGGACGTCCGCAAATTGAGCTCATTTGTGGCGCCTGCCTCGAACGTTGCCTTGTTGAGCAGGTAAAGCTGCTCGACAGCGGCGAGTGTCTCGCGGGCCAACGCCAACTGCTCCTCCGCCTGCCTCAACCCGAAGTAACGCGCAGCCACCTCCGCGACCAGCGTGATCTGAGCACTCCTTCTCCCCTCCTCAGTCGCAAAGTACACCTCCAAGGCCTGCTTGCTCAGACTCCGGATACGGCCAAACAAATCCACTTCGTAAGCAGAAATCCCGGTGCTTACACCCCATCGCTCGGACACGATATCGCGAGTTTCCGAGCGCGTCATTTCAGCACGGGCATCGGCGCTCGGCAGTAACGAAGAGCGGGTGACTCGGTATTGGGCACGGCTTTTTTCGACCTGAAGCACCGCGCGCCGCAAGTCGCGATTATTTTCCAAGGCAATCTCCAACAAGCGACGAAGCCTGGGCTCCTTGAAGAACTCGCGCCATGCAATGTCAGCTGCCACACCGCCGACATCCGCACCTGATGCCGGATACAGCGCAGGCACGGGCGCCCCGGGCCTCGTGATTTTTGGAATCAGCAAGCACCCGCCAAAACTGATGCATGATGCGACGATGCATGCAGTCTGGAGCGGGCGCCGGAGGAAGGCGGAGGCATTGCGAGGACCAGTCACTTCTTTTCACCCTCGGTTTTTGAAGCGGACTCGGAGGCGGCACTCATCGCGGACTCAATCAATAGAGTCGCAAGCGCCTGCGTGGCGTCATCGAGAGCCGCAACCGCCTTCTTCAGCGGTTGTGCAGAGTTGGACTGGATCGCGGACTCCACCGCCGTCATCGCGTCACGGATGGCTTGCAAATCCGCCACCGAAAGCTTTTCCCCAACCAACGCAACCGCCTTTTCCACGCTTGGCAGCATCTCCTCTGCTTTCAGCTTCGCCTCGGTATAAATGCGCGCGTTCATGTCCTCAAACGCGTGTTCGAGAGAATCCTCCAGCATTTTCTCAACCGCCTCGTCACTCACATCGACAGCGCTCGCCATTTCTACAACCTTCTCAGAGCCGGTGTTCGTGTCCCGCGCCAGCACCTTTAAGATGCCGTTTTCATCAATCTCAAACTGAACACCAACACGGGCCTGCCCCTTAGGCAGAGGTTCGAATGGTATTTCAAATCGACCTAACTCCCAGTTATCTTCGGCTTTTTCACGTTCCCCTTGTAACACGCGGATAAGCATCGAGCGCTGGCCTGCAACCGCGTTTGTAAACATTTCCCCCGCCTTGAACGGAATGGTCGTGTTGCGCGGCACGATCACGTTCATCAGCCCGCCGAATGTCTCAATCCCGAGCGAAAGCGGTGTAACATCCAGCAGAACGACATCGCGTAAGGCACCGGCCATTATCGCCGCCTGCAAGGCCGCGCCATTCGCCACCGCTTCATCAGGATTCTGCGAGGTGTTGGGCGATCTGCCAAAAATCTCAGCAACCAACGACCGAACCATCGGCATGCGAGTGGACCCTCCCACCAGAACCACCTCATGCAGATCTTCCGCGCGCAGCCCCGCATCCGCAAGAGCGCGCACACAACGAATCCGAGTGCGCTCCAGAATCGGCCGCGCCAGACGCTCAAGTAATTCGCGCGTGACGACGATTATACGCGAATGCTCACCATCCAGAAATGGAAGGGCCACCTCAACCTGCTCCACGCTGGAGAGCCGGTGCTTTGCATCCACGGCCGCCTCCCTCAAGCGGGCCCGCACAGAAGGTTCCGCAAGACGGCGGTCGCGATCTTCCCGCGCCGTCACTCCCGATTCTTCCGCGAGGTACTCCACGAGTGCGCCATCCACATCATCTCCGCCAAGGCGCGTATCACCATTGGTGGCGAGCACCTGAAAGACGCCCTGATTCAACTCAAGAATAGAAATGTCAAACGTACCGCCCCCGAGATCGTAGACTGCCACCCGAGCGCGGTCTTCCAGCCGGTCGAGACCGTAGGCGAGCGCCGCTGCGGTGGGCTCGTTGAGGATGCGCACAACCTCCAACCCGGCAAGCTCCCCTGCCCTCTTTGTGGCATTACGCTGAGCATCGTTAAAGTAAGCGGGAACAGTGATCACAGCCTTTTCAACGGTGCGGCCCAGCGCCCGCTCCGCATCCGCTTTGAGTTTTCCAAGCACATGTGCTGCGACCTCCTCGGGAGACACCGCCGCATCCCCAATTCCGAACCGGACTGGAGCACCCGCCTGCCCAACGATCGAATATTCAAAGCGTCCCAGCTCCTCCCCGACCCGTCCGCCCATGAAGCGCTTTGCCGAGTAAACCGTACGCTTTGGGGCCAAGGTCCGCATGCGCACCGCCGCGCGGCCGACCAAAACCTCACCCTTCGCCGGAAAATAGACCACCGAGGGAGTCAAGCGCTCGCCGTCCTGATCGGCAATCAATGTCACGAAACCCGAGTCGTACACTCCCACGAGCGAATTTGTGGTCCCCAAATCGATTCCAACAATCATCCCCAAGCAATACTTTGCACTGCAGGCTTGGCAATCCTTCGATCTCCCCAAATTTTAGCCAGCGATGGGCTGAAGGGCGGCCTCTTCGAATCCGGACCTGCCCCGACTTAGATCCAAGTTCCCTTCGGCTGATGTTTGGCCTGCTTTGCTTCGACTCCGTTCAGAGACGAGGTGGTTGTCTCGCCACCGGTCTCGATGGCAATCGTATTCCATCCCGAAATGAGCGGGCCGCAGTTCTTTCGGGTGTCGGGCTAAACGATCTGTTGGCGAATCGTGGGTTCGAATCCCGCCGGCCCGACCTCCAATGCTTTCCTCCAGCCGACTTCAAAGCCCCCGTCACGGCCAGGGGTTCCTCCAAAGAATCGGCCTCACACGATCCTCAAAACGTCCCCAGCAGGAAAACGGACCTTTGGCGCAAGTGCGTATTTGTCCTCAGCGGACCGATACCCGAACGCCAGTCCGCAAAGCGCGGTGTATCCGTCCTCGCGAAGGCCCAGAAGCTCATCGTATTTTGTAGTATCAATGCCCTCCAGCGCGCAGGTGTCGATCCCCAGCACCGCTGCCGCTGTCATTGCCTGCCCTAGGGCGATATACACTTGGCGCGCGCTCCAAGCATTGATCCAGCCCTGCTCGGATGCAGTCTTCTGGGCCTTCAACATCACCCCTCGGTAACCCTCAAGAGACTCACGAGCGACTCCGCGAACCTCAGCCATCCGGTCCACAAAACGATCCACATCCCCGGCCGAAAGATCCTTCCGTAGCGCGAACACCACATAGTGCGAGCAATCCACAGGCTGCGTCTGGCCCCACGACATCGCAGGAAGCTTTTCCAGCACTTCCCGGCTCCGCACCCACACAAAACGCCAAGGCTGCAGCCCGAATGAGGAAGGCGCCAGAATCATCGCCTGCTCCAATACGCGCCACTGCGCCTCTGGGATCCGCTGCGAAGCATCGAATTTTTTGGTCGCATACCTCCACTGCAACGCCTGGAGCAACACGGTTTCAGAGATAGGATTCATATTTTTCGCAAAATTGAAATTCAATCGACGCGGCAGGTACCCCTACCCCTAGTCCCCGCCCGAGGCTATCCCATAATTCCGCAGACTTTTGAGCACCCCACGCAGCAAGCCCCTCCTCAGACCCACACATCAAACTGATCCCGCAGGCTCACACATCCTGAGGCCCGTCCTCCTCGGGCTCACTCTCAGGAGCGGCCGCCTGCTCATTCTCTTCGATCTGCCTGAGCAAGTCCGAGCGATCCTCCACCTCATCCCACACCTCGCGCGCCACGTAAATCGGCGCCTTCTGGGAGATCGCGAGCGCGATGCAATCGCTTGGGCGACCGTCCAGTTCGATGATCTTTCGCTCAAAAAGCTCGTTCTCGCAGCTCACAATGAGCCGCGCGAAGAATGTTTCACTCTTCACATCGTTCACCACCACGCGCTCCACCCGCGCCCCCAGCGCCTTCATCATGTGGCACATCAAATCATGCGTAAGCGGCCTCTCGCGCGGCGCCCCCTTCATGTACATTGAAATAGCCCCGCCAACCAACTCGTCCACGTAAATCACAAAGGCCTTCTGCTCATTGCCGAGAAAAATCGCCCGCCCCTGATTGAACGGCCACACCGAACGCACCTCCACTGGAACCACTGACTTATTCATGCATTTAATCTAACCGACGATCCGCGGTTCTCAAGTCCTTCGCCCCGCGTAGCAGCCTGAATTTTGACTGCGCCCCCTCACCCGCACCGTCAACACCATTTCCTCGGACTTACTCAGAAGCTCACGGCTTTCTCACAAACTTCTGCACCCGCTTTCCAATGATATCCCCGACGAAAAGGCTCCCCTCCGAGTCCACCGCCACCGCGTGAAACCAGTTTAAATCCCCGGGCTTCTCGCGCTCGTCCTCGCCCTTCGCAAAGGTGTGTAATTCCAGCATTTTCCCGCTCGTGTTGAACTTCGCGAGAACCTGGTCCTTGGGCGGGCACCCAAGCGGAGCCGTCGGATACTTGGAGTCAACGGTCCATCCCATCGGCGAAGAACCGCACACCCACAATTCGTCCGCGGCCGTCATCTGAAAACCCCACGGCGTGATCAGGTTCGGCCACACCTCCAAGAGCTTGCCGTCCGCATCGAAAACCTGCACCCGGATGTTGTTTCGATCCGCAACGTAGACGCGCCCCTTTGAATCAATCGCAACCGCATGAGGCAGGCTGAAGTTTCCTGGCTCAACCCCCAGAGTCCCCCACGCCTTCTTGTAATTGCCCTCCCGGTCCAAGCGCACGATCCGGCTGTTGCCGTACCCATCCGCGATAAAAATGTCGCCATCCGGCGCGAATGCGATCCCCGTCGGACGGTTAAAATGCCTGTCATCGTTGCCCGCCTCCCCCGTCACACCCAAAGTCAGCAGCAACTTCCCATCGGGTGTGTACTTGCGCACGTTGTGCAAGCCGACGTCGACCAACCACACATTTCCCTCGGCATCAAAAGCAATCCCATGCGGCACGGCGCGGGAATCTTCCTCTTTCCAACCACGCAAATACCGACCGTCGGGTGCATACACCTGCACCATGGGATTTGCCCGCGTGTGGATCCATACATTCCCGTCTTTGTCCAGAGCAATGGACGGCACCGCTGCGCGGGCGGCATCTTTGGGCCGGGCCGGCCAGTTCGCCACTAATTCGTAGGTCGCCGCCAGGTTTACACGCGGGTAATCCGGCAACGGCACTGTCTCAGCAGTTGCAACGGGCTTTTGAGGCTGTTTTTTTTGGGTCTCTTTTTTATCGGCGGCTTCAAGGGCCGCGCTAAATCCCATCAGTGCGACCAAAGCCGCAAACGAAAGGCTACGACGAACCAGATGGCGCGCATTGGAGAAACCTGGACAAAGTGCAACCAAGAGGGGGGAAGTGTTCACGACAAAAACCCCTACCGCCAAGGGGTTCATGGGTCAAACCTTATACAGGCAAGCACACCCATCCATCGGCGGCGCCCCCCGGACATTTCCCGCGTCAAGCCCGCGGCTACCCTCGGAGTGCTCCACCCAAACGCTTGAGGGCGGCGGGCACCGCCACGTAGGGATCCTCCTTCGCCTCGTACTCCAGCGCCACAAACCCCTGATACCCCCCCTTCCGCAAGATGGACGCCAATCTCGGAAAATCCGCTGGCTCCGCGTCCCGCACAGCGCCCTTAGGCATCTCAACCTTCAATTGTACATTCACGGCGTAGGGAACGCACTGCTCGAAGTCGGAGTAAGGATCATCGGTGCGAAAATTGCCCGAATCCAAATTCACCCCCAGCCACGGGCTACGCACCTCGCCGATGAGACGCAGCAGATGCTGTGCGCTGCTGATAGCGTCGTGGTTTTCGATGCCGAGAAAAATCCCGCGCGAACCCGCGTATGCGCAGCATTCCTCGAGCGCCTCCACAACCAACTTGTCGGCGGCCTCACGTTCGAGTTCCTTGGTCTGGCCCGCAAACACGCGGATATGCGGCGCCCCGAGAATCGACGCGCGATCAATCCACTGTTTGCAACGCGCGATTTCCTGATCCCGCTTCTCCCCTTTCGGGAAAGAAAAATTGTTTCCAATCGCGGTCCCGCTGATCGCGACCCCACGCAAAAACGCGTGCCTGCGCACATCCGCAAAATACGAGTCAGGCGCATCCTTTGGAAAATAGTAACTGGTGAGCTCGGCACCGTCGCAGCCGTGCTCGGCGCAGTAGTCGATGAAGCCAAACATGTCCATCGGCCGAACCGGTGCCGGAGCGGGTTTCGCATTGGCCCCCGTGTTCGACTGGGTAAATGAATTCCGAAACGAATACGCGGCAAGACTGAGCATCAGCCGCGCAGCGCCGTTGCGGGGCATGGGCTTGATGGCGCGGGCCCTTGGGGTAATGCCGATCGAACCAAGGGTTGCCAGCCCCAGAATTGAGGAGCTGCTGGATAAAAATTGACGTCGGTTCACAGGGGGGGGATGCGGGTTGTATTTGTTAAACGAGCGAAGCAGGACGGTTGTTGGACATCGAAGGTTTTTCAGTACGCCGAAAAGTCACGATTCAATCCACGGAGCAGTCCGTAACTCGACGGCACAAAAGCAGGAAACATTCCGGATGGATCAAAGCCGTTTTGGAATCGCTGCGTTTCCTGAAAACTCG
>JBILKY010000221.1:0-6336 GCA_044376395.1 Chthoniobacteraceae bacterium
TTCGGAACCTTGTGCCCATCATGGAGACGCTGGGTGATATTGCCGCAGTGACAAAGAATCCGGATGAGCTTTCCGAGTACGTGCGTCGAAGGCTGGGTACGTATTTCATCGCTGAATACGAGTCTCAACCGGGCGTGGTGAAAGCGATTACTCTCGAACCGCGATTTGAGCAGCAGCTTACCAGCAAGGTGCACCGAACCCAGTTCGACGTGGGTTTGGTGGTTGACCCCCAGGTGGCGCAGTACCTCTTGCAGGAGTTGACCAAACGCATGACGGAAATGGCCGAGCGCGGCTTGGTCCCCGTGTTGATCACAACGTCCGAACTCCGCCTGGCGTTCCGGCGGTTTTTCGAGCCGTCTTTGTCCAAGCTTGTTGTGCTTTCTTACCAAGAGCTTCCTCAGCAGACCGAGATTCAGAACCTTGCGATCATCATGCCGCCTCCGGCGCCTGCTGGATCGTCTCCGGCGGCCAAGTAGACTCGGAATACTTTCCGACGAGCCTCGGATTACTTCCCGATCCCGAGGCGCTGGCTTCGCTAGTCTCGGGTTGGCGCGGGAAGGACCGCGCTCACGCTAGTGCCACCGTGGGTGTGTCCAGTTCCTGAATGTATTTCGCTGAGTGTTTGCAAAACCTTCAAATTTTGTAGATAGTGGAGCTCTAAGATTAGCTAGTTTCATGGGTCCGCGATTTACCTAATTATGGCAGAGCAACGTTACCGTTTTATTGTGGGATCCGCCGAGGAGGCGGTTTCGGTGTTGCGTCAGCGTTTTGGACAGCGTGCGCGCGTTGTGTCGGTCAGGCAGGTGGAGGGGAAGGGGTTGGCGCGTTTTTTGCAGGCGCCAAAGCTTGAGGTGATCGCTGCAGTCGGTGAAGTGGTTCCCGCGCCAGCACAGGAGCCAGTGATTGCGGTGCCAAAATCGCCGGAGCCAGAGCCGGCTCCAGCTTCGGTGCAGGTGCGTACAGTCGTTACGGAAATGGCGCAGCCGGAGCGGCAGGCATCTATGACTGCGGTGCCGTCGATGATCACCGGGAGCCGCTTGGTGCGCCTTTTGGAGGCGGGTGGGATTTCCAAACAGGTTTTGTCTCGCCTACAGGTGTATCCCTCATGGAGCACTATTGAGGGGATGCCGCTGGGGAAGGCGCTTCCCGAGGTGGGCGGCCTGCTGCGGGCTGAGTACCGCGCGATTCCCAAGAAACCTCTCGGCCAGAGGGTTGCTTTCGTTGGGCCCGCGGGTTCTGGGAAGACGACCGCACTGTGCAAGCGGCTGGCGATGGACGTTTTTTTGCGGGGGCAACGGCCGGCCGCCCTCAAGTTAGACTTAGACCGCGCAAACCCGGGGGATGCGCTCTCTGTGTTTTGTGAGGCTCTGGGAGCAAGCTACATACGCACTCCATCGGACGCACCGGCGCCTTCCCAGAACCGGACGCTCTACGTGGATCTTCCGGGTTTTGCGCTCTGGGCTGAGGACGAAGTGGCGGAGATCCGCAATGCTCTGACGCCCTTGTTCACCACCAGTCGGGCGATTGTGATCAATGCTGCGTATGATCCTTCACTGATTCGCCGCTGTTTTGACATAGGGGCTAGTTTGGACTGCACCCATGTCGTTTTCACGCACGTGGACGAACTGCAGCACTGGGGAAAGCTCTGGGATTTTTTACTGCGTTCCGGTCTCACACCTCTCTTTTTGAGCACCGGCCAGAACATCGCGGGGGACTGCGAGGAAAATGTATTTGATACCGTTCTTTCCCGAACCTTTTCAGCGGTTGGTTTGGAAAATGCTCCACAAAGTGTTAGCGCATGAAATACTTTTTGTTAGTCGGCGGATTCATTGGTTTTGTGGTGGCCTTTGTCTCAGGCTGGAACGCAGGAAACTCGCCGGCAGTGGTGTTGCGTGATGCCACGGTGGCTTGTTTTGTCGGGGGGATGCTCTTTCGCCTTCTCCACGCGGCTTTCATTTCTGGATTGAAAGCCAAGCTGCTCGACCGTTCTCGTTTTGATGCTGCCGCTGAGCCTCCGGAGGAGGAAGAGGCGCGGCCACGCGCCCGTCGTCGTCGGGCATAGTTTTTCCAACAAGGTTTTTCTTACGCTTCGGTTTTTCCGCCATGGAGTCTCACAAATCGGTCGTTAATCTTTCGTCCCAAATCACCAAGATTTATGTTTCGGACGAGGATCGTGCGGCTCTAGTGGAAAAGTTCCTGCCGCTGGTGAAGAGTGTGGTGGATCGGATGAAGATATTCCTTCCCAGCACCTTGGATATTGAGGATCTGTATAGTGTTGGGGCCACCGGATTGATGGCGGCGGTGCGGAAGTACGATATGGCCCAGTCCGCGGCCTTCCCTGCCTTCGCCTCCATTCACATCCGGGGAGCGGTGCGGGATGAGCTGCGCCGGATGGACTGGACTCCCAGAAGCGTTCGGGAAAAGGCCAAGCTGGTGCGCGAGGCCTTGGAAGGGCTTGAGCAGCGCCTCGGAAGGCCGGCGCTAGAATCTGAGGTGGCATCCGAAATGGGGCTGCCCCTCGAGTCTTACTGGGATCTGCTGGATCAGATTCGCCCAGTGAGCTTTGTGCCGCTTGATAATGCGTTTTCGGGGGAGGAGGGTGGTGAAACCCCCCTCCACGAGAAGGTCTCCGACGAGTCTCAGGAGAACGCAAGGGAATCCCTCGAGAAGCGTGAAGTCCTGAACTTGGTGGCGGAACAGATAAAGAAAATGCCAGACCTGCCGAAAAAGATTTTGGCGATGTACTATTTTGAAAATATGCGATTGGCTGAGATTGCCTTAGTCTTTCGGCTTAGCGAAGGTAGGATTTCGCAGATACACACGCAGGCCGTTTTGAGCCTGCGGAACTTTCTCAAAAGGATCAACAACCTAAATATATGCTCTTAATCGTTGGTATCATTACCGTTATCGCAGCCCTTCTGGGCGGATTTATCATGGCGGGCGGCCATCCCGCGGATCTGCTGGTTGCCTCGGAGTTCGTGACTCTGGGTGGGGTCACCTTGGGGATGATTTTAATCTCGACGCCGATTCCTGGAGTCAAGGGATTGATAGGATCGCTTAAAGGGGCCCTCGGGGCCAGCGTTACCAAAACCGATGCGGATGAATTGCTCAAGCTCCTTTACGAGCTCTTTAACACCGCGCGCAGGAATGGGTTGATTGCTCTTGAGGACCATGTTTTGGACCCCTCGAAGAGCGCGATTTTCTCAAAGTACAAGACGCTCGTGAAGAGCCACGGGAGGCTGGATTTTCTTTGTAACGGATTGAAGCCGCTGATCGACGGGCGCATCAAGCCGGAGCAGCTGGAATCGCTGATGATGGTCAGCTTGAATGCCAAAGAAGAGGAGTCCGCGGAGCCGATTCATTTGATGCAGCTCATCGGTGACTCCCTGCCAGGGATCGGGATTATTGCGGCCGTTTTGGGGATCATTCACACGATGGCGATCGTCGATAGTGGCGCCGCCATGGTGGGGAAGAGCGTTGCGGGCGCTCTCACCGGGACGCTTCTCGGGATCTTGGGGGCATACGGGTTTGTGAATCCTACGGCCGCGCGCATCAAGGGTAACAATACCTTGGAGCTTCAGTATTACCTCGGCCTAATGAAGGGGCTCTGTGGATTTGCCCAGGGGCTGGCACCGTTGATGGCGGTTGAAATCACTCGCCGATGCTTGGACCATCACATTGTTCCTTCGGCGGATCAAATGGAGGAAATGCTCAAGAACGCCGGTAAGTAACGGCTCAAAAAAGGGTGCGATGGCGCGGCAGTCAATGGCGCCTCGCGACGTCCCACGTTGAGCGGCCAATACAGATGGGAAACTAATGGGAAAAAAAGACGCACATCACGGAGGCGCATGGAAAGTCGCGTACGCAGACTTTGTGACTGCGATGATGGCTCTTTTCATCGTGCTTTGGATTTGCAAGGAGAAGCCGAAGCTTGCCGCGATGATCGCCCTGACTTTCCACAAGCCGCTTTTTGAAACCATGGCCGGGGGCGAGGAGGAAGAGAAGGCTGAAGAACCGCCTCCCGAGGAGATGGTCAAGCCAGAGGAAATCGAAGATAAACTTGAGCAACTCGCCATCGAAATGCAGAAGCTCATGAACGTCGATGATAGCGACGAGGATAAGCAGATGGATTTCGAGGTGAACGGGGAGAGCCTCATGATCGATGTCTATGATCGATCAAAAAAACCATTATTCGAGAAGGATACCCCAAACCTCACGAAATGGGGCGCTTTCTCGATGGAGGGTTTGTCTTGGATCATTGCCCGGCATAAGATGAGTGTCATGCTGGATGGCCATTTGGCCGTAGGGCACAACATGTCGAAGGGTCCGGATTACAGCGCCTGGGAGTTGAGTTTGGAGCGGGCCAACGCCTGCCGTCGCGCGCTCCTGAATTACGCGCTCGAGCCGAAGTACATTTTCAGGGTAACGGGTTTCGGTGATACTCGGCATCTTCCCGACACCGAACCGAATGATCCGATGAACGATCGCGTCAGGTTCACTCTGAGTTTCGCGCACGTTGCAGGCAGAGAAGACAAGTAACGAAATTATGGATAGCTATCTAGCCGGCCGCTCAAAATTGTCGCCCGAGGAACTCGCGGCGAGTGTGAAAGAAACCGGGGGCGTGGACTTCGGGGCGACGGATCCGTTTGGTGGTGGGATTTCGGATTCCGGTGGATTCAAGTCCCTCCGGGACGCTCTGCTGGAGGCGGGGAGCGTTGTGGCGATTGGGGACTTGCATCGCGGATCCGCGGCCGCACAGCATAAGGCTGAGCCCTCGGTGGAGGCCATCTCGAACGGGGGGCGGATTGAGAAAATCATCGTCACTTGTTCCTGCGGTGAAAAAGTGGAGATCGAGTGCAATTATTGAAGGGTTCAGCTCCACTTTGAGCATTCGAGCGCCGAGTAAGCCAATCAGGTCACTGAAACTTAGGAACGATGGGAAAAAAAGCTGAACATCACGGCGGAGCTTGGAAAGTCGCTTACGCTGACTTCGTGACGGCGATGATGGCGCTGTTCATCGTCTTGTGGATTATCGCTCCCGAGCCGAATGACGTGAAGGTCGTTTACGAAGACGAAGTCGCGACAGAGGAGGGGCCGCCGCCTGAACCAACCCAGGGCGGTCAACCTGGTGAAAGGACAACGCCCGGCTCAAAGGACGCCGAAGGCAAGGGGATGCGTGTCGCTTCCGATAAACGCAAGAACTTGGAACAGATCGGCGACGAATTGCTCAAGATGCTGAATATTCCGGACATCGAAACGGAGAAGCCCGTGGACGTGAAGGTGATGAACCAAAGCCTGAAAGTAACTTTGTTTGATCGGGCCAAAAAACCGTTCTTCGAAAAGAATTCGACCAAGCTCACGGAATGGGGTGAGTTTGTGCTTAAAAGCGTTGCGTATGTCGCGAACCGGCACGGGATGAGTTTGTTGCTGGACGGTCATACCACCACGGTCACAAAGACCGCTGTCTTTGCAGAGTATGGACCTTGGGAATTGAGCGCTGATCGTGCGGCAGCTTCTCGGAGGCGATTGTTGAATTACGAGATGAAGCCGGATCAGATTATCAAGATCAGCGGTTATGCGGACACGCGCCCCTTGGATGGAGTGGCGGTGACGGCACCTGAAAATCAGAGGCTCACAATACACATGGGTGTCAAATAGTCGTTCGTGGCGTTTGTGAGAACGGTTGGGGTTGAGGCCGCTTTTCTCTGCGTTGTTCACCGAGTTGGTGTTTCAAACGCGGATGATGAGTCCTCACGTTGTGTGAATTCGGGCGGAGGGAATTGAGTGCCGTGGTCTGTTATTGTTCGATTACTTGAGGAGGATCGTTTTTGCCGCGGATTTTCTCCAACGGGCGTTAATTTTTTGAGAATCCGCTTGTCTTATCGCAGGGGTGTCCTACATTTCCCATCCGCTCATTGGGACCCTATCGTCCAGTGGTCTAGGACACTCCCCTTTCACGGGAGTAACACGGGTTCGAATCCCGTTAGGGTCGCCACTCTAAGCCCCTCTAGTTGAGGGGCTTTTTTATGCCCGCAAACTGCGGGCTGGATTTTTCGGACAGTTTTCGGACAGTTTGTCCCTGTTTACCCGCTGTCATGGCCACCCGAAACAAGAACTTTCCCCTCACCATCAAGGCTGGATCGAGTGCCGTTAAAATCTACAAGGAAACAAAGCCCAACGGCGAGTACTACCGGGTGTGCTATTACCTCTGTAAAGGGCGGTTGAAAAGTGCGGCGGGTGGCGCCGAGTGGCGCGGCGGTCGAAAAGTGCAGCACCTCCAAATTAAAAAGGAGAATGTTGCGCGATATGGAACAATGGGCAGATATACGCCGTAGA
>JBILKY010000222.1:0-6327 GCA_044376395.1 Chthoniobacteraceae bacterium
CTTCAGCGCTGATCTTCCAACCGGTGTTTCCCGCGCCAGCTTCGATCCAGCCGCGACTGGAATGGAGCGCATTCGCACGCAGCTGGATTTGGTGAAGCCCACGGTGGCCGTGCTCGGATTCGGCATGGCGGCGAGTCTCGAAGAGATGACGTACAACGCGGGCGACCCCAACCTCAACCCCGACACAGACCGCTATGGCTCGGTGTTCACCGCTGCAAAGTTTAAGACGGACCTTGCTGCGCTCATGGACGCGATCAACGCCTCGGCCCAAGGCGCGAAGGTGCGCTTTATTTTGCTCACACCGCTCAAGCACGAGGACCTGCGGGCGACGCGCCCCGGTCTTCCGGATCCCGCGCCGCACAACGCTCTGCTCGCGCAGTACACGGCGGCCATCCGCGAACTCGCGGTTGAGCGCGGGGCGCAGGTGGTCGATCAGGCGGCGCTCCTGCAGGGCGCGGGAAAACCGCTTCTCACCGACAACGGGATTCATCCTTCAACCGAGGGACTGGAGCGCTGGGCGGATGCGATCGCACTCGAACTCGGGTGGAACGTGGACAGGGATTCGGCTCCCGATCAGGGAGGCAAACTCCGCGTGGCGCTCCAGCGTAGGAACGAACTCTTTTTTCACCGCTGGCGTCCCGCCAACCACACGTACATTTTCGGTTTTCGCAAACGCGAGCAGGGGCGCAACGCGGTGGAGATCGAGCAGTTTGACGAACTGCTGGTGAAGGCCGATGCGGCCATCGAGGCGATCAAGGCCGGCCGGCCCGAACCCGCCATCCCGGGACCGGCAGCGGACGTGCCTGCGGAAAAGCCGCTCGACATCCCGGCTTTCGAATTGGAGGACGGTTTGCAGATCAGCCTCTGGGCGCAAAACCCGCTGCTTTCAAAACCGGTGGAGATGAACTGGGACGCGAAGGGCCGTCTCTGGGTGGCGACCACGCCGATTTACCCGCAGATCCAGCCCGGCGCGTTTGCGACCGACAAAGTCTTCATCCTCGAGGATACCAAACACGCCGGGAAAGCCGACAAGACCACGGTGTTTACGGAAAACCTTTTGATTCCCACCAGCATCGAGCCCGAACTCACGCCCGACGGCAAAAACGCCGCCTTTGTCGGCGCGTCTACGGATTTGTTCCTGCTCACCGACACCGATGGTGATGGAAAAGCCGACCAGCGGCGCACCGTCCTGAGCGGCTTCGGCACCGAGGACACGCACCACACCATCCACACGCTCCACTGGGGTGTGGACGGCAGGCTCTACTTCAGCCAAAGCATTTATATCCACAGCCACATGGAAACGCCGTGGGGTGTCGTGCGTTTGAACAGCGGTGGCGTGGTCGCCTACGATCCGCGCACGGAAAAAGTCGAGGTCTTCGCGAAGGGACTCGTCAACAACTGGGGCCATCAAACGAATGCTGACGGCCAATCCTTCCTTACCGATGGCGCCGGCAGCAACGGCCTGAGCTGGACTTTCCCGGGCGGTACGTTTGCGCCCTCCGAAGGGGCAAAGGGCACGATGCCGGGATCAAGCGCAGGGTCCTACCCGAAGTTCTGCAGTCTCGAGCTGATCCGCAGTCCCCTTTTCCCGAGCGCATGGCAGGGCAACGCGATTACCTGTGATTTCCGCGCTCACCGCATCGTTCGGTTCTCAATCAATGACCTTTCGCTGGCGACGCCTGCGCGCAGCGGTTACTCCACGGGCGACCAGCCTGACGTGGTGCGCACGCCGGACCAAAGTTTCCGTCCCATCGATGTGAAGCTCGGGCCCGACGGCGCGCTGTACGTGGCCGACTGGACCAATCCGGTAATCAACCACGGCGAGGTGGATTTCCGTGACCCGCGCCGTGACAAGGTGAACGGCCGGATTTGGCGGATCGCGCACAAGGACGGAAAACCCGTGCAATGGCAGTCGCAATGGGATCGCTCCACGCCGCAGCTTCTTGATTCGCTGCTCTCGGACAGCATGTGGGAACAGCAGCAGGCGCGTCGCGTGCTCAGCCAGCGCCTGCGCAAGGAAGGCGTGGCGGAAGTCGCCGCTTGGCAGAAGCGCGCCGGTTCGCCCGCCGCAGCGTTGCAGGCGGCGTTTGTGCGCGCGGCGGCCCTCGGTCCGCAGGCGGCGTTGGACGGACTGGTCTCGCAGGACGCCGCGGCGCGTGCGTGGGAATGCCGATGGCTGGGCGCGCTCGGCCAGAACACGGGACATCTCAAGCGGCTTGAGGCGCTGGCAAAGGACGCCTCGCCGCGCGTCCGGATCGAGGCGCTCCGCGCGCTCTCGCGGATGTCTTCCGACGCAGCCGCAGAGGCCATCGCATCGGCGAGTGAGATGCAACCCGCCGAGGACCCGCAGTACGCTTTCGGGTTGCGCCTTTCGATGCGTGAGGGCGCGAAGCCTTGGATCGCCGCGCTTGGAAGCGGCGCGTGGAACTGGAAGGGGCGCGAAGACAAGTTGGAAGCGCGGCTGCAGGCGCTGGATCCAGCGGAGGCAGGGAAGGCGCTCTCGAAGGTGATGGCGGATCTCACGCTGCCCGCGGACGGCTCCGGCCCCTGGGCGCGTTTGATTGCTTATGCGGGCGGGCCGGGCGAAGCCGGCAAGCTGTGGAGTTCCGTCCAAAAGCTCGGACCGCAGGCGTCCGCTGAGGCGAAAGCCGTGGTGGCGCGCGGTCTTGAAAGCCTGCTTGCTGCTGCGCAACGCGGCGTAAAGCCTGTAGGCGAGCTGGGCGGGATCTCGGCGTTCACCGAGTCCGCTGATCCTGCGTTTGCGAGGCCGGCTCTCACGCTTGCGGGATTCTGGCATGTGCAGGCGCTTGCGCCGCAGCTCGGTAAAATCGCGGTGGGCGCGAGCGCGCCGCTGCGTGCGGCTGCGTGGGAGGGGCTGCGCGCGATGGGCGCGGATGCGCTCGCGGAAGTACGCACGCTCAGCGCGCAGGAGCAGGGTTTTGACGTGCGCCGGCAGGCGCTGGCGGTGATGGCGAAAATCCGCCCCGTCGAGGCCATCAGCGTTGCCGAGAACATGCTTTCGAAGGCGGCAGGACAGGACCAGCTGCTTGCCGTATGGCGCACGCTTTCGACCGCCGACGTGAATCTCACCGAGAAAGTAGCGACCCAGTTGAAATCCAAACTTACCCCCGAGGCTTCAGCAGCGGGGCTGCGTGCGGCGCAGGAACTGGGTGGCCGCGGCCGGAATCTTGTGCAGGCGTTTCGCAAGGACGCGCCCGATGCAGCCGCCGGATATTCCATCGATAAGTGGGCGAAGCTTGTCCAGGAAAACGGCAATGCTGCGAAGGGTGAGCGCATTTACCACGGCGTCGCGATGACCTGCGTGCAGTGCCATGCGATCGGCGGTGCAGGCGGCAAACTTGGACCGGACATGTCTACTATCGGGGCCAGCGCGCCCTTGGATTACGTGATTGAAAGCGTGCTGCAGCCCACCGCGAAGGTGAAAGAAGGTTACCATGGAGTCAGCTACACGCTCACCGACGGCGGCGCCATCGTGGGAGTGCCGTTTGAGGAAAACGCGACCATGATCCGCGTGCGCGCACCCGGCGGCGTCGAGCTCGAGGTGCCGAAAGCGAAGCTCAAAAATTCGGAAATCATCGGTTCCTTGATGCCGGCTGGATTGATCGATGCGCTCTCGGAGGAGGACAAAATCCATCTCTTTGCCTTCCTCGGTTCGGTCGGGCGTCCCGGTGCTTTCGACGCAAGCAACGGCGGTGTGGCGCGCGTGTGGCGTTTCACTGCGAGCGCGGATCAGGCGAAGTCCGGCGAAAACCTCGCGGCGGCGGCGCCCGCGTACACGCTCACCGACGGCAGGCTGCTGCCGGAGCACATGCAGATGCCGCTTGCGATGCTTGGCACGGCGAAGGAGATCTTCGGCGTGGCGCGCCTGCAGGTGCCGAAGGCGGGGCAGGTCAGCTTCGAGCTTTCCGGCGTGAAGCGCTGCTGGATCGACGGCCAGCTCGTCGCGAACCCGCAGGAAAAACTCGCTCAGGAATTGAGCGCGGGCATCCACACGTTCACCGTGGCTCTTGAGCGCGACGCACTGCCGCCGACGGTGCGCGTTTCAACCACCCAGGGACGTTTCGTGACTCCCTGATAGGCGGACGAATGATTCCGCGGACCCCATCCGCGAACGGCTCATTTGCCTTCCCGAGCCCACTGTTTCATCAGAGCAATATTCTTCGCCACTTCGGCGTTGGGTTTGCGGCCCTGATAGGCGGTCATGTCCGCATCGTAGCGGGATTCCGATTCCGGCGTGCGGCCCTGGTCTTGGGTTTGTTCCATCCATCGCTCGAGCATTGAGCGGAGTTCCCCGAGCGTTTTTGAGTGCGCCGGGTCGGCCGCAAGGTTGCGAACCTCCCACGGATCGGCTTCGAGATCGTAGAGTTCCTCGGGCGCCCGCGTTTCGGCAAAAAGGAGGCGTTGCACGCCGTCAAGTTGCCCGGCGGCCGCCGCTTCGCGAAGCGCAATCAAGCACGGCTTGTGGTCCTTGTAATTGTTGGGCTGCAGGTAGGGACGCTGCGGCATGAAATTCTTGATGTATTTCCAGCGCTCCGTGCGCACGCTCCGGATGCGGTCCACGGTTTCATCAGCACGGTCGCGCGCGCTGAAAGTCGCGCCGCGCTTTTGGTAGTCGCGTCCGAGGACGTCGCGCGCCTGCATGGAGGCGGGCTTCGGAATTCCGGCGAGCGCCAGCGAAGTGGCGGCGATGTCGATGTGTTCGATCAGGTCTTTGCGTCGCTCCCCTTTCGGCAGGTTGGGTCCGCTGACAACGAACGGAATGTGCGTGCCTTCGTCGTACAAAAACTGCTTCCCGCGTCCGTGGCTCACCCCGTGGTCGGTCATGAAGAAAATCACGGTGTTCTCGAGGAGGCCTTCGTTGCGCAAACGTTCCACCACTTCGCCCACATACCTGTCGGTAATGCGCACTGCGTCGAGGGTGGCGGCCCAGTCGTCGAGAATCCCCTGAGTCCGCGGATAGTAAGGCGGCAGCGCCAGCCGCTCGGTGGGTGTTGCGTTTCCCAGCAGTTTGCGAGCCTCGGCGAGCTGGTTCGGGACATCGCGAATCTTGCCCCCGAAAAGCTGGATCTGTGCGAAGAACGGCTGCCCGGGCTTGCGTGTGTTCAAGTCCGTGCCGTCGTAGCTGCCAGCATCATACTCGAAGTTGTAGTCCGTCTTCCCCTTCCGCGCCGCGGGATAATACCCGCTGTTGGAAGTGTGGTATCCAGCCTCCTGAAACAGCTTCGGGATGATTTTGACGCCGTCAGGCAGATGGATTTTTTCGGAGCCAACGCCGCTCCTGTGATGGTGCGCGCCAATGCTCGTCTGATACATGCCCGTGATCATCGCAGAGCGCGACGGCGAACAAATCGGCCCCGTGACAAACGCACGTTCAAACAGCAAGCCGTTCTCCGCAAGTTTGTCCACGTTTGGAGTCTCGATGGTTTTCTCTCCGTAGCATCCAAAGTGCGGGGACATGTCCTCCGCGATCAACCACACAATATTCGGCCGAGCAGCTCCGGCTTCCGCGGCGGTGGCGGCCGCGTGGATGGCGGTCGGCTTCAGCGCGAGCGTGCAAAGGAGGGCGAGGAAAGCGAGCGGGCGATTCATGGCTGCGATTTTTCTACAAGCTGCAAAAACCACTCGCGCAGTTTTTGGGTGGACGGGCGGTCGTCGAGGAACATCGCAGTGGAGTGGGCGCCGAGGCCGGACTTCACCCAGGTCACGTCTGTCTTCATCACATCCATAATCTGCTTGAATTTACCTTCGGGATTGTCGGTCTGGAACACGGCCTTGCCGCGGAATCGCTCCGCGCGCTCCAATGCGCCCGGCAGCGTCGCGCCATTCCATCCGTCTCCATCATAATGCTGGCAGGCGTGGAACCCTTTCCAGAGCGATGCGATTTGTGCGTTTCGCAGTCCGATGTACCCGCAGGCGATGGCGCCGCGTGAAAAGCCCGCAAGCACGATGTTTTTGCGGTCTCCCCCGAACTTTGCACAGACCTCATCCACGATTTGCATGGTGTATTGGGCGGTGTCATCCGGATTGCCCCAGCCGCTTTCAACGGGACTCGCCGACGAACGGTTGACGAACGGCATGCCGAGGCAAATCGCGTCCCTGCCCTTGGTCATGCCGTACCCCATCACGCACTGTTCCGGCATGCCGGTAGAGTAGCAGCCCGGCGTGAAGAAGATGTTGCCCGGGAACTCGACGACGACCGGGTGCGCTGCGCCGGCCCGCCAATTCTCGGGGAGGTTCAGCACGCAGTACGGACCGTTGGGCGCGTCGTCGGCAAGGCGGTAGCGCACCCGTTTGCCGGGAGCGGGC
>JBILKY010000223.1:0-6260 GCA_044376395.1 Chthoniobacteraceae bacterium
CGCTCCTTGAGCTTGGCATGAGCGATGTCGCGCGCGACCACAAGCGGTCCGCTCAGTAAGACGCGCGTCGTAACGGGGTGCTTTGAAAGTTCCGCAAGAATTGCGGGCATCGGTTGATTCAGGTCGATTCTAACGACATGGTCGTCTTTGATGGCGCGCATCGCTTGCGGAATGAGTCGGCCCGGGTTTGACTCCATTTCCTCAAGCCATATCCCGTCTCGGTTGATCTTTGCCTTGATGTTGCGGTCGGCTGAACATGATACGCCGATTCCGACGGGACAGCTTGCGCCATGCCGCGGCAACCGGATGACTCGCACGTCGAGAGCAAAGTATTTTCCCCCGAACTGTGCGCCGATCCCCGTGGTCTGTGCGAGGTGCAGGGCGCGCTTCTCGAGTTCAAGGTCGCGGAACGCGCGGCCGTGTTCGTTTCCTGAAGTGGGCAGTGAGTCGAGATATTTGGTGGAGGCAAGCTTTACGGTTTTCAGACACGCCTCTGCGCTCGTGCCGCCAATCACGAAGACGAGGTGATACGGGGGGCACGCGGCTGTGCCAAGGGCGCTCATTTTCTCGAGCATGAATTGTTCGAGGGATTTTGGGTTGAGCAGTGCTTTTGTTTCTTGAAACAGGTAGGTTTTATTCGCGGATCCGCCGCCCTTTGCCACAAAGAGCAGTTTGTATTCGTCGCCGGCTGTGGAGTAGATGTCGATCTGGGCTGGGAGGTTTGTCTTGGTGTTCACCTCCTTGTACATGTCCAGTGACGCAGTCTGCGAATAACGCAGGTTTTCCTGTGTGTAGCATTCGTACACACCTTTTGAGAGCCACTCGGCGTCGTCCCCGCCAGTCCACACTTGCTGGCCTTTTTTCGCGACGATCGTTGCAGTGCCCGTGTCTTGGCAGAAGGGGAGGATTCCGCGTGCGGCGATTTCCGCGTTCTTGAGCAAGGTAAGCGCCACGTAACGGTCGTTGTCTGAGGCCTCGGGGTCGTCGAGGATCGACGCGACTTGTTTGAGGTGTTTCTCGCGCAGCATGAACGAGCAGTCGTGCAGGGCGTGGCGTGCAACATACTCTAAAACGGAAGGCTCAATTTTAAGAATCGGTTTACCTTCGAAGGTCGCCATTGAGATTCCGTCCTTTGATAGGAGACGATATTTGGTTTCGTCTGGGCCGAGTTCGAAGAGTTCCTGATAAACAAAGGGAGGCGTGGACATTGGGTGAGTGTACTCACAAGGAAAGGGTTCTTGGGCAGAAAAAAAAGTCCTGCGCACTTGTCGAACAGGAGGTGCTCCCCTAAGAAAAACCGCAGCCTCTGCTTGTCGTTGGGCGGAGTCTTCGTTCGGGTCCTTCCGGAAGCTGGGGTGGTTTCTGGCAGGGCTCTTCAGTGACCCTTGAACATTTATGCATTTAGTCCGTTCCCTCTCATGCGTTCTCGCGTTTTCCGCCGTCACCGCCGGCTTCGCCCAAAAAGATCAACCAGCCACACCGGCCACTCAAGGCACGCGGCCCAAGTGGGACATGGATTACGGGCCTTTTCTGAATTTGACTGTGCAGATGCCCGGGGAGAATCCGGGCTCAACGCCTAAGGGACTCGCGATCCGGGTGGGCAGTCCGTTTGCAGGGACGGTGGTTTACGACACGGATTTGCTCCGATGCACGGGCGGTTGGACCGGTGGTTTTTTAGATCAGAAGGGAGTAGCCTTTAATGGTTCCCATGGGGGTAATCCCGGGCCGGTCGGCAGCGTGGTCTTTCGGACTTCAGCGATGCCGGGTTGGAGCAAGGCCGGAAGCTTCTCAGATCCTCGCGTATTGCCTAAGGGATTTGGCGCATCCGAGGTGCCTTACGGACCCTTGCCAAAAGAGTGGGCGCAGTATAAGGGACTCTACCGGCAGGGCGAGCGGGTGACGGTTTCTTACACGGTTGGCGGGGCTGATATTTTGGAGTCCCCCGGCATTGAAGGCGAAGGGGAAGGCACTGCGCTCATCCGGTCTTTTCAAGTGCGTTCCGCAGGGGAGGCATCCACGGTCTTTGTTGCAGAGGTGCCAGATGTTGCTGCGCTTGAGCAGCGTGATGGATGCGTCGTGCTGCAAGACAACGCGGCGAAAGCGGATTCGCGTTTGGTGCTGCGCGCGGTGGGTGCGCCGGAGGGCGCGCGGTGGAAGATGGTCGGTCCGGGTAAAGTCGGGCTCGAGTTGCCGGCATTCAAAGGGGCCGAGCGTTTCAAAATCGCTCACTCTAAAACCACTTTGGAGCGTGTTCAGAACTGCATCGCTTCACTAAAAAATTCCCCAGCGCCGGAGGATCTCACCGCGCTCTTGAAGCCAGGCAAACTATTGTGGCCTGAGACGGTGAAAACAGCGGGGCGAATCGGAGAAGAAGCGGGCGCTTACCAGCTGGATACGATCACGCTGCCGATGGAAAACCCGTGGCGCTCCTGGTTGCGGCTCGGCGGGGTGGACTTTTTCAAGGATGGGCGCATCGCTTTCTCGACTTTTGCGGGAGACGTTTGGATCGGCTCCGGGATTGACAATGAGTTGAAGCAAATTACTTGGAAACGTTTTGCGGCTGGGCTTCATCAACCCCTTGGCCTGCGGATTGTCGACGATGTGATTCACCTCACCTGTCGTGATGGATTAGTGCGACTCCGCGATCTTAACGAGGATGGTGAGGCGGATGTTTATGAGATGTTCAACAACCAGGTGCAGGTTACGCCGAATTTCCACGAGTTCATGTTTGATTTGCAGACGGATTCAAAGGGGAACTTTTTCTTTGCAAAGGGAGGGCCTGTAAAGGGCGGGGGACGCGGTTGGGATCCGATCGCAGAACACAATGGAACGATCATGCGTGTTTCAAAAGACGGCTCCAAGTTCGACGTTTTTGCGACCGGCGTCCGGGCTCCAAACGGGCTTGGTATGGGCCCGGGAGACATTCTAACCACGGGTGACAACGAGGGCACCTGGGTGCCCATGTGCTATCTGCACATTGTCAAGGAGGGCGCCTTCACAAGCGTCCCGGATCTCGCGCATCGGGAGCAGATGCCCAAGGCGTTCGAGCCGCATGTTTGTTTTTTTCCAAAGTCGGTCGACAACTCCTCCGGCGGACAGGTGTGGGTGACGAGTGACAAGTGGGGGCCGATGAAAGGGCGCCTGTTGCACCTTAGCTACGGGCAGGCGTCGCTTTACGAAGTGATGACTCAGGAGGTGAACGGCGTCGTGCAGGGCGGCGTCACCAAGGTGCCGTTAAAGTTTGCGACTGGCTTGATGCGCGGCCGGTTTTCCGAACGCGATGGGCAATTGTACCTTGCGGGACAGCGCGGCTGGCAGACTTCTGGGACCGAGGAAGGGGCCATCCAGCGCGTGCGTTATGTCGGAGGGCCGAGTTACGCACCCAAAGGACTGCGTGTCACCGACCGTGGAATCCACATTGATTTTCAAGAACCGCTTGATCCTGAGAGCGCGGCCGACGCGGATAACTACAGCATCGAGCAGTACAATTATCGGTGGACTTCGAACTATGGGTCGAAAGATTATCGGCCGAGCAATCCGGATGAGCTCGGACATGACGTGGTGGATATCACTGGTGTGGCGTTATCGAGCGATCGCAAATCCGTGTTTCTCGCTGCAGCGGGACTCCAGCCGGTAATGCAGAGTGAGATCACGATGCGCATCAAGTCAGCGTCGGGTCAGGCTGTGCCGGAAAAGATTTGGCACACCATCAACGCAGTTGCGCACGAAGAGGGCGCGGCCCTTCCGTTGGCGGTACAGAAAAATCAGGTGCCCTCGGTGCGCACAGCGGGAAGCGGCGTAGCGTTAACCCTTCAGTCGGGAGGCAAGGAGGACGTTCGTAAGGATCGTCTGATTGCGTTACACGTCCCTGCAGACTCGTATGTTTCGCCCTTTTTACCGAAGGGCCAGTTCAATGCGAGGTGGGACGCGGTTTTGATGACGACGCTCCGCAAGAATGTGACGTTTTACGCCGAAGGTTCGGGGCGCGTGCAGGTGAGTTTAAACGGATTGAATTTGTTTGAGGGTGAACTCGCGCTCGGGGAAAGGCTGCTGCAGAAAGCCGTTGAATTGCGCAAGGGTGGGAATGAGGTCGTGATTCAATATCAGGCTCCCTCCTCGGGTGATTCCACATTTCGCTTCCTCTGGTCTTCGGATGATTTCGGGATCGAGCCCGTGCAGCCAGCATCGCTTTACATGCCTGCAAGCCTCGCCGCAGCGGTGGGCAAGGGTACGCAACTGCGTTTTGGGCGCTCTATTTTTGCAGAGGCGAACTGTGTCGCGTGCCACAGCGCGGACAACGTTTTGTTTCCGAAAGGGGGAGCTCCGCATGGGATGCCAGAGATGGCGGGAAATGCCCCTCAGATCTTCGACGCTGGTAATCGGTTCAAGGAGGCGTGGCTGACCCGCTGGATCTCGAATCCTCATGATTACCGTCCCGGCAGTATGATGCCTGCCATCTTCAAGGGTGCCTCCGCCGAAGGATCAGCGCGCGACATTGCGGCTTTCCTTGCAGGGAGTGGAAAGCCTGCCGCTGATCCGGTTTTTGAGCAGTCTGATGTGAGTGCTGGTGCGGCGCTGTTCGGAAACTTGGGCTGTATTGCGTGCCATAGCACTCCGCGGAGCAAATCGGGCAACAACTTCGATCGGGTGCCGCTCGCGCACGTTAGCTCAAAGTGGTATCCCGCGAGTCTGATCGACTATTTGCTGGATCCGCACAAAAATCACCCTTCCAGTCGGATGCCGAAGACTGCCTTGAGTCAGAAAGAGGCGCACCAACTCGCAGGTTTTTTGATGTCATTCCCAGCTGAGAAGGAGGGGGATTTTACGAAAGGTAACGTTGAGAACGGGGGTAAGCTTCTGGCAATGAGCGGATGCATCCAGTGTCACGCGGGAGGGCGCGGGATGGCGAAGCCGTTATTGGCGACTCTTCAGAAGGGTTGGGATGCGGGATGTCTTGCGGAAGATTCTACAAGGCGTGGCAACGCGCCGGACTTCCGTTTCACTTCCGAGCAAGTGTCCGCGTTGAAGCTTCTCGCAAAGGAAGGAGTCGCAAGCGTGGATCATGATTCACCTCTTGAGTTTGCCCAGCGTGCGGTTGTGGGGTTGCGCTGCGTTGCGTGCCATCAACTGGATGCCCGGCAGAGTGTTTGGTCTTCAGTGACTGAGGAAGCGAATATGCTCGGAGCGCTGAAGGCAGCGCCGAAAGCGGCGCCGGGCAAGACGATACCGAACCCGACGGAGGTACCGCATCAGACGACTGCAATCCCTGCGTTGACGTGGCTAGGCGAGAAACTGCAGCCGAGTTGGAGCGCGGCAATGATCGCCGGTCAGCTGCCCGAGAAGACACGGCCTTACGTATACGGAAGGATGCCTGCATTCGAGCACTACGCCGATGTTCTAGCGCGCGGGCTTTCGCATTGGCACGGGTTTCCAGCGCGCGGCGGCGAGCTGTCTGATGGAAAACCGTTCGAAATTTCAGCGGTGCAGGCGGGTGAAATGCTTGTGAGCGAGCAGGGCGGCTTTGCGTGCACCGCGTGTCATGACCTTGGAAAGCGCAAGGCGACGGCTCCTTTCGAGGCGCCAGCCCTGAATCTGGTGAAGGCCGGCGCACGCCTGCGGTTGACTTATTTTGAGCGCTGGCTTCTCCAACCGCAGCGACTTGATCCTGAAACCAAAATGCCGCGATACTCGGATGCGGCGAAAAAAACTGGCATCAAGCACGTGATGGATGGCGACGCAGAGCAACAGTTCAACGCGATTCGAGGCTTCCTTCTGAGCGTAAAGGAGTGAGGCCTGCTGCGGGGGAAATTGCCGACTGGCGGCGTGAGAGCAGTTCGAAATCAGCTTTGCTCCGCATCTGCACCCGCCGCTGCGGCCTGCGAGGCATCAACAGCGTCCTGTTCCGGCTCCGTCATGAGCGGTTCCGGAGCGGCAGTGGCAGTCTCGGAGCCGGGATGTTCGCCCTGAACGGAAGCATCGTCCAAGGGTTCCCCAGTGGCCACGGGCTCACTGGTTGCCGTGGGTTCTGAAATGGTCTCCCGATCGGAGGGTTCGGAGGGTTGCGTTGCCTCTGCGGTCTCCTCCGCGTGCACGGGAGCGGCTAGCAAGTCGGCAACCTCCGCTTGTACTTCGGCGACTTGGCTCAGCTTTAATCCGGGATCGGGGATCACGAAAGCTTCACCGCTTTTGCCGTGGTGGTAGATGCGGGTAAGCGAGCCATCCTCGTTTTTGCGCACTTCTATCTCCTTGAGTTGTCTTTT
>JBILKY010000224.1:0-6228 GCA_044376395.1 Chthoniobacteraceae bacterium
CAAGGATCATCTGAATCAACCCGCTCGAGGGCTCCACCATGCTTCCCTTCGGCGCGGCATAGGCCTTCAACTGACGCTGCGAGACATGCTTCACAGATTCATTCATCACCATGTGGCGGTGGGTCACATCCAAATCAGTATCAGGAGACAACGCCACAACCGCCCGGAAGAAGCCGGGTCTCATCATCGCGAGGCGCAGCGCACCGAAACCACCACTCGAGTGGCCTGCAATGATTCGGTCAGCGGCGAGGCCACTGCTTCCATACCGCTTCTCGATCAGGGGAATCACCTCATCCAGAACATAGTCCGCATAATTTCCCTGTGCAGGGGAGTTCAAGTACTGGGACCCACCCCAGCGATTTCTGCAATCCACAACAATCACACGGACAGGAATCCCAGCGTCAGCAAGTTCTTGCACCACTTTCTGAAAACCCCAGCCCTCGAATCCAAAAAAATCTTCGGAGGAAGCTCCGTATCCGGGAAGATAGTACACTAGCCTCGGGCTCGGAGTTCCCTTAGCGAGTTCGGGGCAAAAGACAGCAACGCGCCGCTCCACTGGATCCTCAAGGGGATTGCCCTTCAGAGTTGTTCCCGGAATTTTGACAGACTCTATCCGTGTCCCCGCGAACGTCGTCATCACGCTCACAAGAGATAACAAGAGGACCAAAAAAATTGCCCGACCGCCGGCTTGGACGGCTCTAAACGCTGGTATCAATTGTTTCATAGGGTGACAGCGCGCGGATTTACGAAGCACGGCCGACTGCTGCCTGCCTGTGGCTTTCCATATTAAAAACTGCGCAAAGGACCGACGTCTCGTAGTAAAACATCGGTTAAAGTGCCGATAAAGTGTATTTTACAGCCCGCCACCGATGCGTGCCCGCAAGGTCATGCGCCCCGACTCAGGAGCCGATCAGCGCTGAAAACGCGGCACAGTCATAGCCAGGGCCTACGACGGCTGCAGCGACATTCTCGAAGCGCAAACACTCCCGGGCTGCACTCCGAACATCCTCTCCGGAAACGGACATAAGCTGGCGCTCCACATCCTCCACGTTCACGACTTTGCCGTGGGCATACAACGACTCGGCCATCCACGAATTTTGCTGCGTTGCACTATCCAGCGCAATCTGAGTTTGTCCGATGGTGTAATCCTTCGCCATTTGAAGTTCCTTTTTACTGGGCACGGAGTCGATCAAACGGCGGATTTCGCGGGCAATGACCTTCAGCGCGCGCGGAAGGTTTGCGGGGTCTAAGTCCGCTGAAACACTGATCGCCCCAGCTTCTTTAAAAGCAACAGTCGTACTTTGAACCGAGTAACAATACCCATAACGCTCCCTCAACGCCTGAAACAGCCTTGAGCTCATGTTCTCTCCCAAAATCACGGACAGCAGGCGCAGCGCGAAGCGCCTCGGATCCGTGCGGCCGAATGCGTGAAACCCCAATGCCATGTGCGCCTGCTCAGTGTCCTGCCGTTCCACACGCACCACTCGCTTTTTTTGCGGGCCGGCGCGTTTTGCCGTACTGATCGTGGCTTTGGGAATTTTCTCCAACAGGTGGGTGACGGCATCCAGCACCACGGCATGCTCGACTGGTCCAGAGACCGTTAAAATCGTGTTTGATCCCGTGTAATGCTGGTCCCGAAATTGCAGCAGATCGCGACGCGATAATTTTGAAATGCTGTCTTTGGTGCCCGTCAGCGATCTGCCAAGTGGATGATCCGGCCAGAGACATGCCGAAAGCATTTCCTCGACCCACTGCGATGGGGAGTCTTTGTAGGAGGAAATCTCCTCGGCTATCACACCGCGCTCACGCTCCACTTCTTCTTTTGGGAAAGTCGATCCGGTGTACATTTCCAGAAGGATGCTGCTGAGAGGCTCAAAATGCCTTGCAGCCGCCTTTGCGTAGTAGCAGGTGTGGTCCTCCGTGGTGTAGGCGTTCAAATATCCACCCATTGCTTCAACGGAAAAGCTCAACTCTTTCGCTGTCAGCTTACGGGTCCCTTTGAAAAACAAATGCTCAACAAAGTGCGCGATGCCACATTCCGATTCGCTTTCATTCCTTCCTCCGACGCCGGCCCAAACCCCGACACACACCCCGCGCAAATGAGGCATGTGGGCTGTCGCGACCCGGGCCCCGTTTCCGAGCCGCGTGACCTTGTAAATCGCAGAACCACTCACTGTGGCCTGCCTTTCGCAGCACCCTCTTCTCGCAGCTTCAACACGTGTTCGGCCATCTCCATGTCGCGCCGGAAGGTGATCTTGAAATTCCAATCCTCGTTATTGTAGAGCGCGACGCGTCTTCCGAGCTTCTGCACCGCGGAAACCTCATCTGTCACCATATCGCTGCGAGTGATGATAGCGGCATAAGCCTGCAGAATGAGGCTGCTTTCGAAAATCTGAGGCGTCTGCATCGCCCACAGCCCGCTGCGGTCAATGCTTTCGGTGACCACACTATCGAGATCAACACGCTTGACCGTATCCGGAATCGGCGATGCGCAGCAGGAAGCGCCGTCACTTTTAGCCATTGCGTAACACGCTAAAATTGCATCCGTGGTGATGAGAGGTCGCGCCCCGTCATGGATCGCGACGAACTTGGAAACCCCGGGATCCAGCGCTTGAAGCCCACCCCAGACAGAAAGATGCCTTTGGTCACCGCCCACAACCACTTTGTAAGGCTTGCCATTGGACGCGCCGGAGGCCAAGGACTCCACTCTCTGCAACTGGTCTTCCCTTGTAACCAAAACCAAATCCCGGACCTCATCGCATTTGGAAAAAGCGGTGATTGAGTGCCAGAGCACCGGTTTGCCGTTCAAATCTGCGAACAACTTGTCGAAACCCATCCTGCGAGAGCTTCCCGCGGCCACGATAATCGCTGTTAACATTGCATTCTAAGGTTTCTTGGTTCGGGCCACGGAGGCCGCACTTCGGGGTGAATAGACGCCTGAAACCTACAGAAGCCCCGACGGATGTCCAAGAACTTGCATGCCACCCTGCTAGCTCCCGAGGAAGGCAGCTCGATATTTTGAACAAATCATTCGCCGACGCATCATTCCCATTGGCAGGAAGCGCCCCGCATTCCTAGTCTGGAAGGATGATCGACCTCCAATCTCTTCCCGACAAACACGGCCACTTCGGACCGTACGGCGGCATGTTTGTTCCCGAGACGCTCATGGACGCGCTCCACACGCTGGCCGATGAATATGCACAAGCGCGCGAGGACAAGGCATTCCAAGCCGAACTTGCCGCCACGCTGAAGGATTTCGCAGGTCGCCCGACCCCTCTTTACTTCGCAGAGCGACTCACCCGCACGCTAGGCGGCGCAAAAATCTACCTCAAACGGGAGGATCTGCTTCACACCGGCGCCCACAAAATCAACAACGCACTCGGCCAGATCTTGCTCGCGAAACGGATGGGCAAAAAGCGGATCATCGCTGAAACCGGCGCCGGTCAGCATGGCGTGGCAACTGCGACCGTTTGCGCAAGGGCAGGATTGGAGTGCGTCATCTACATGGGCGCGGTCGACATGGAACGCCAGGCGCTCAACGTGGCACGCATGCGTTTTTTGGGCGCAAAAGTGGTGGGGGTGACCGCCGGACAGGCGACGCTGAAAGAGGCGATCAACGAGGCGATGAGAGACTGGGTGACAAACGTGCGCACCACCCACTACATCCTCGGATCCGCACTGGGATCTCATCCTTACCCAATGATTGTCAGAGATTTCCACCGCATCATCGGCGAGGAGGCGCGGGCCCAGATTCTCGAGCGTGAAGGCCGCCTGCCAGACCTGCTCGTGGCGTGCGTGGGAGGCGGCAGCAACGCCATCGGCTTATTCTGGCCGTTTCTCAACGATGAATCTGTGCGGATGCTTGGCGTGGAGGCGGGCGGCCGCGGCATCACCCTCGGCGACCATGCCGCGCGATTCAAAGGCGGCAAACTCGGCGTGCTTCAGGGCACGAAAACCTACCTGCTGACCGACGACGACGGCCAGATACAGCTTACTCATTCCGTTTCGGCCGGGCTAGACTACGCGGCGGTGGGCCCTGAGCACGCGTTTCTGCGCGATCAGGGGCGGATTGACTTCGATTTCGCGACGGACGACGAGGCGCTCGACGCTTTTCAAAAGCTCTCGCAAATCGAGGGCATCATTCCGGCGCTCGAAACCGCGCACGCCATCGCCTACATCCTGAAGGCAGCACCCACCCTACCGAAGGATTCGTTGATAATCGCAAATCTCTCCGGTAGAGGCGACAAAGACGTTTCACAGGCGGCGGAAATTCTCCTCCGGTAACCTCGCATCTCACCCCTATGCGAAGCATGACTGGCTACGGCAAAGGCGAAGCCGCCCGCGAGGGCTTTCGCGTTTGCGTGGAAATCCACACAATCAACCGAAAGCAGTTGGATGTTTCGCTCAATCTTCCGCGATCCCTGCAGATTCTCGAACCGAAAATCCGGGAGACGTTGCACGCCCGCATCTCTAGGGGCCGCGTGAACCTGAACCTGACGCTCGCGCAGAACGCGCTGGGTGCCTCCGGTTGCGCCATCGACTTTGAACTGGCGCGTGTTTACGCCAGCGAAATGCGCAGGCTTAAAGCGGAGTTAGATTTGTCTGGAGAGCTCACCGTAGACACCCTCCTGCGGGTGCCTGGAATCCTCGCCAACGCCGCGGGAGAGCTCGACCCGGAGGTTGCTTGGCCACCCATCCAGACGGCATTGAATGCGGCATTGGACGCCCTCATTGCGATGCGCGAGCAGGAAGGTCGAAACCTTTCGGCAGACCTCACTGGTCGGCTTGAGAAGCTTCGGGGCATCGTTAGAGACATCAGCGAGCGGTCGCCAATTCTGACGGAAAATTATCGGCATCAGCTTTTTGCGCGGCTCAAAACGATTGACAAGGAGCTTCTGCCAAGCGACGAGCGCCTTCTAAAGGAGATCGCCATTTTTGCGGACAAATGTGACATCACCGAAGAACTCATCCGCCTTGAAAGCCATTTCGGCCAGCTCGACAACCTCATCGCCCAACCCGAACCCGCGGGCCGCGGGCTAGATTTTTTGATCCAAGAGATCGCGCGCGAATTCAACACGCTGTCGGTAAAATCCAACGATGCCCTGATCTCCCAAGCGGTGGTGACGGCAAAAACAGAGATCGAGCGGATCCGAGAGCAGGTCCAAAACATCGAATAAACCCGTGAACACACCGATCAAAATCCCAGGCCGCTCCGAGGGCATCCTGTTTGTGATATCGGCCCCGTCCGGAGCTGGCAAAAGCACATTGCTCAATGGGATACGCCATTTCGGCGACTTTGAATATTCCGTCTCGTGCACCACGCGCTCCCCGCGGCCCGGCGAACAGAACGGGACCGACTACCACTTTTTGAGCCGCACTGAATTCGAAGCTGAAATTCAAGCCGGCAACTTATTGGAATGGGCGGAGGTGCACGGAAATTACTATGGAACGCGTCGCAGCGAAGTCGCTGGCCGACTGGGTATGGGCATCGATGTGTTGGTGGACGTGGACGTGCAGGGCGCAAGAAGCATCCGCGCATGCGCCGATCCCAGCATCGTGAGTTCATTGACCGACATCTTTCTCGCGCCTCCGAGCATGGAGGACCTTGAGCGGCGCCTCCGGAAGCGCGGAACCGAGACTGAGGAGCAGGTTTCCATCCGACTCAGAAATGCCTCACGGGAAATGAGTTGCTGGAACGAATACGAATACATCATCGTCAGCGGGTCGCCCGAAGAGGACCAGAATAATTTTCGAGCGATCATGACCGCAGAACGGATGAAGGTCCGGCGCTCTCGAGTTCCGCTGGTGAGTTAGTGCCCGCACTTAAGGATTCCAAGACCTGACCATGAACACACCCATTGTTGTCCTCGGAGTGAGCGGATCGATTGCTGCGTACAAAGCCGCCGATATCGCGAGTCACCTGGTGAAACTGGGATGCGATGTGCGCGTGGTGATGACAGAAAACGCGACGCGATTCATCACACCGTTGACGCTTCATACTCTCTCACGAAACCAAGTTGTTCTTTCCAAACGAAATACAAATGAAGACTGGAAACCAACGCACATCGCTCTCGCGGACTCTGCATCGCTTGTATTGATCGCACCGGCATCTGCAAACGTGATCGCAGAACTCGCAAACGGATTCGCAAATCATCCACTCACAGAAATTGCGCTCGCGACACGCGCACCGATTCTCATCGCGCCTGCAATGAACGGAAAGATGTGGGA
>JBILKY010000225.1:0-6205 GCA_044376395.1 Chthoniobacteraceae bacterium
GTCCACGAAATGAAGGTTGGTGATCTGGTCGTCTTTCCCAACAAGACGGATCGCAAGATCTATCTCGGCGAGGTGGTTGGTAATTACGAACATAATCCGAAGCAGGAATTTGGCTACTCGAATGTCCGCAAAGTGAAATGGCTGAAAACTGTGGAACGCAAGGCTTTCACTCAGGGTGCCCTCTATGAAATCGGCAGCGCCATGAGCTTGTTCCAAGTGAAGACCTACGCTGACGAATTTTGGGCAGCGCTCGAAGGCGAGTCCACCGCACCACCGGTATACGAGGATCTGACTGTTCCAAACGTCGCCGCCGATATTGAGGAAACAACCCGCGATTTCGTTCTTAAGAGGTTGTCTCAGGAACTCAAAGGCCTGCCGATGGAGAGATTCATTAAACAGCTCCTTGAATGCATGGGCTACCAGACTCGGCTGGCTCGTCCGAATGAGCCCAGTGTCGATGTCATCGCCCATAAGGATCACCTCGGCATCGAACCGCCGATCATAAAGGTTCAGATAAAGAGCGGCGACGGCACCATCACCGACAAAGACGTCTCCGCACTATTCGGTAAACTTTCCGCCGGTGAATATGGCCTCTTCTTCACCCTTGGCACCTACTCGCCCCAATGCCGCAACTTCGAGCAGAGCAAAGCCAACCTCCGCCTCATTGACGGCGCCGAACTCGTGGACCTCATCTTCCAGCACTACGAAAAATTCGACTCCCGCTACAAAGGTGTCCTGCCCCTCAAGCGGATTTATGTTCCGGAGCTGATCGACGACCCGAGTGAATAAGCATTCAAGACCATGAAACTGCGCAATGAGGCGCGGGGACAAGTCGGGCTAGCGGGCGAGGGACCGTAGCGGGCGAGGGACAGGCAACTGATTTGGTTCCGACCTCGCGGTACGAAACGATGCGTGGGCGGGCGAGCCGACCTCAAAGATCGTGCTCTGGATGTAGAGGAGATGAAATTGCCGAGCTGAAATTGCCTGTCCCCGGCCTCCGGTCCCCCCGAAATCACCGCTGCAATTCGCACCCAAGAAACTCCCCGGCCGGGAATCAGAGTTGAGCCAAAGCAAGCCTAACTTGCTCTTCAATGACCTGCGTGAGGTAGGTCCACCAGGAAAGATTTTCAAGGGTGTCCCGCACGGTGACCGCAGGGAGGAAGCGGCGCATTTCCTTCAAAAAATCTTCGCGCAACTGCGGTTCCTGTTGCAGGGCTGCGAAGCGGCTTTGCAACAGGCTGGCAAACTCGGCTTTTTCACGCCGATGGTCCCGGATTTTTAAGGGGATAAGCTCCGCGGGCAACGCAACGCCCTGTTGAACCAGCCACGCGATGTCCCAGACATCACGGTTTTTAATGCGGTTCTCGCGGAAGGCCAGGGCGATCATTTTGTCGGCCAAAATCTCTTCGCGGCTCTGCGCTTGCAGGATCAGTCCGGAAGTTCCTAGGTCGATTCCGTAGAGGTTGCGCAGCATCATCGGACGCGGGACATGGCTGGGGATCGCGCAAATGTCCAAGTGAATGCGTTGCGCAGGCAGATGCCGCTGACCCGTGCGGGTCTCAATGGTGAGCTTCCAAGTGGAGACATTCCCGCCGGTTTTCACGGGCTCGCTGATGCTGACGGGCAGTCCGTAGCGGGTTCGGAGGCGCTCCGTGAGAACATCCGCAAGATCGGACAGATCGTCCCTTTTGAAACCGCTGCCGCCGGTGAAATCGAGATCCTCGCTGAGGCGGGGGGATCCGTAGCAGGCGCGCAGGCAGGTGCCACCGGTAAATGTGAGAGAGGCAAGCAGCCCGGCACCGCTCATTTCCCGCAGAATATCGTGGTGAAGAAGCTCTTTTTCCACAACCGGCCGCAGGGTGGTGAGGTCTGCCCTCGAACGCAGCGCCTCTCCCACAAGTTGATCAAACAAGTTCATCAAGCGCCTCCGTATCCAAAAGTTCCATGCTGCGTCGCGTAGCCCGCATATCCCGTAGCGCCTGCCGCACAGACGCCCTCCAAAGGTGACAGTCGGGATCGTAGGTGAGTTCGGCGCCGATCTCCTCCGGCCTCTGAGCGGTGTGGACGAACTCGATATGACCAAAGTCGCCACAGTCCACGACATGACTGCGCCCCGAGGACATCAGGCTGATCCAGTTGATGGGGACCTGCGGAATGACGCCGGCGTCGCTCAGTGCGGTCTCCAGGCTGATGTAGTTAAACTCCGATGCTCTGAGACGGGCGGCCGCATGGAAGAGCAGATGTCCCGCCGGGTAATCGCGAACCGAATAGAGATAAATCCCCTTGCAGACTCGGCGAAGAATCCCGGCCTTGGTTGCCCGCGAGAGGAGGACAGAAAGTTGTCCGCATTCCGGAACCGCAGCGCCGAGGTCGGAAGCGGCGAAAACGCAGTGGTCGCGATCGGCCAGCGACTGCAAGGTATCCCGGAGTTGTCGAAGGGGCTGCACGCGAAAAAACAGTACAAATCCTTACAAAAACTGCAATGATTTGCGTAGTTTCTGTGCTTTCCCTCTTTTTCGCCCCTTTTCGACCCCGCAGACCCGAGATTGAAGTCTGATCCTATGGCAACCAACTAGGATTCTGATCGAGCGAAACTGATCGGACTCGGGCAGAGAGTTGGGTGGATTCTCCCCCGTGGCCGACAATCCAACCTTCGGAGGCGCCCATGTCATCCAGAACAGTTTCGAGCTTCCGGGCATCATGGGAATTGGTGCCGCTGTTGGCTTTGACTTCCACCACGATTTTCTTGCCACTTCGGTCAAAGACCAGATCTGCCTCCTGACCGGTGGCTGTGCGCCAAAAAAAGAACTGAGTGAAAGGATGCGCCATTCGCTCTCGACGCATCAAATCCTCAACCACAAATCCTTCCCAGCTCGCTCCTCGAATTGGGTGGTTATGCAGGTCCTCCAAAGTCGCAACGTTGAGCAGGTGGTGCAGAAGGCCGGTGTCCCTGATAAAAACCCGTGGCGCTTTTACAAGGCGTTTGCGGATGTTGCAAAAATATGGAGGCAGTCGGCGGATACAAAAAATTCCCTCCAGCAAATCCAAACCGTGCTGAACCGTGTGGTAACTCACACCAAGCGAGTTTCCGAGGGCGGACAGGTTTACAAGGCCACCTTGTTGGGCAGCCAGCATGGTGAGCAGTCGTCTCAGAAACAGCGCATCGGGTCGAAAGCCATAGGCTGCGAGATCACGCTGAAGCACGGTGCTCAGATAGGGCTCCCACCAGTTGCGGAAATCTCCGCGCAATGCCTCGGGAAACCCCCCGGCAAGCCAGTGTTTGGAAACATCAAGACCGGTTTCCGTTGGTGTCAGGGGATCAAGCTCCAAAAGTCCCACACGACCTGCCAGCGACTCGGACACACCTCGTATGAGCGCCGGTTGGGCGGAACCTAGAATGCAAAAATGACACTTTCGGTCACCTCTTCTCGAGTCGATGGCTCCTCTGAGTGCGGAAAAAAGAGAAGGAACGGTCTGGGCCTCATCCAGGATGGTCATATCCTTGAGGAATTCGAGTTCATGGGCTGGGTCCTCAGTGAATCTGAGATGAACCAACGGGGACTCTACGTCTTTGTAGCTGGCGTCCGGGAAGGAGGTTCGCGCAAGAGTGGTTTTACCGACTTGTCTTGGCCCCACCACGACGACTGCTGGAAACTGCTGGGCCAGTTCCCTCAAACGTGATTGTGCTAGTCTACGCCAGGTCATGTGTGCAAATTAGAAGACTATCCTCTATTTTGCAAGAGCCGTGATCCTCTGGGGCAGGCACTTTTTTCCCTTTTTTCCTCTCTGTCTCACTGCCCCCGAGCGTGATCAAATTGCCTGTACCCGGCCTCCGCCTGTCCCCGGATGTGAAATTTTCCGCCATGATGGGCGAAACCCCGGCGTCATGATTGTCGCGGTTTTGCGGGTTGCCCGCGTGAAAGAGGACACGGAGCGGCTGGCCCAGCACAACCGCTGCACGGCACCCTGCGGTACCGGCAACCGGAGTGACGGTGGACTCGATCCTTGCCGATCGCCCTGTGCGGTCTGCGGAGGACATCCGCGCGTGCCTTGCCTGCGCGGCGGGCTTAATAGATCGGGATATCCAGCGCCACAGGCCGCAGCAAACCGTCTCTTCCGCGTACGACGACAATGTTGTCACCGCGAACATCCACAAGGTGGATACCCGCATCCGGATTGAACCATTCCCCTTTGTCTCTGTCCCCTTCCGGGACGCGGACTTTTTCAAAGCCGCCCGACTGAAGGTATGCATTGATTTCGTCAGCGGTGGCCTCTCTTTCCCAATCCACAAAGGGCTGTTCTGTCACGCAATAGACTCCCGGCGGCAACACATCCCCATACGGCGTGCCAAGGTTTCGAGTTTGATTCTGAAAGCCGCGGACAGCGATGGGCGCCTCCGGGAAGAGGATGTTGTGCAGTTTGATTCTGTTGAAGTACCCGCTCCAAGACTCGTGGAAATACGGCATGTGGGTGCGCTTCAGCACGGGCTCGCCTGCATCACCAACTACAACTTGATGTTCTTGTCCGCCATTGGCTCCAGACTCTTTCCAGCGACAAAAGAAATCGAACGTATCAAGCAAAGTTTCTGTTCCGGCGGCGTATGCCAAAAGCGCGTCCCCTTCCGCTGCCCGCGTTGCACCCGCCGGATGAATTCGTGCTTCTTCTCGAAAAATATCAGGGAAGTTCACAGCCGCATGATTGACGATATCGATAAGCTGATCGAGGTCGTGCAACTGCGTGTTCTGTTTCTCAAACCGCGGGGAGAAAGAATTTATCGCACTCAGAGTTCGGCATTGAGACTCGGAAGCATGTTCGCGGATGTCTGATGCATGCGGGACGAAACGCTGGTTCGCCTCATTTGCCGGGAATGTTCTCCTCCGCGAAAACTTCGCGAAGACGTTCAATCGCGCTGCGGACGGAAGCCAGTTGTGCCCGGTGTAGTCCTGCCCTCCCGCGACAGCCGCAAGGCCCTTTGCAGAGTCTGCGAGGGCGGCGGTTGAGCCGGTGTGGGTGGATTGGATTTTCAGTCGATTCCGGAACAGACCAAGGCACTGCCGCTCTCGGGTATCGCAACTGACTGCGAACACTTCGCCGTGTGTCACCTCAAAGATCGTGCTCTGGATGTAGAGGCGGCCAAGCTGGACGGCATAGTCCAATGAAACGCCAGCCACGCCCCAGCAGGCCTCTCGGTGCAGCAGGTCCCTCGAACAACCCACGATCCGGAAGTGCCCGACTCGTTCATTCTCAAGCTGCACTTGCAATCGCCTGTCCGCATCGTGGTTTTCTGTTTCTGTAACGATCCGATTCGGGTTGTACGCGGTGATGATGTGGAATGTGGATGGCCACTCGCGTTGGGATGTGTCCGCGAGGAAAACAGTCTGCAAGGATTTCAGCCACGCGCTTTGGGTGACTGGCAGTTCATTGTTTTTGGAGAACGACAGGCGTGCTGGATCGGGCATATCAATCACTCGTTTCGCGCGGCTTCACTCGGCCGCTTGATGAACGAGTGAAGTGCCATCATTTTTTCGGTGTCACCAAGATCGCGGCCGGTCTGTTTGTAAGGTTGTGCTGAAATCCGGAGCGGTTGGGCGGCGGATTTTCTGCGACCCGCTGTTGTTGCTGCATCAGGCTGTTGGTTGCGCCGGCCGCAGACTTCTCCTGCCCCGGAGGGAGGCTGAAGGATCTGTTTTCTGCGCGCCAATGCATGCGGTCAGGACTTTTTAATTTTGATCCGAACGTCGGTGTTCAGTTCGTTCAAGCGATGCTGGAGGCACGCTAGCGTTGCGAAGTCAGGTGCCCGAACGTAGGTCAGATTGGAGCCCGGTCGGTCTCCCTCAACGAAGCTAAGGCGACCCAGAGAATTGCCGGCGATTCCTTGCTGAGAATTACAAAGCGGAAGATTGGACAGATACGAGTACGCCAAAGCCATCGGGCTTTCCCCCAACTCGTAGTCCCACTCCAAGTAATGGTCTAAAGCGCATCCTGTGATCGGGCTGTTCAGCGGGATCCGAGGTTTTCTCGTACCGTCGGACGGACACCAGCTGAAGAACTCCTCTATAAACGCGAGACGGTCTTCGGGGTCGTCCAGGTCTACGCCACGATCTTCCGCGAACTCCCGCCAAGTCGGGACGTCCGGTTCCTGATCGGGGTCGCCGTAGTGCAGCGTGTAGTCTCGGTATTCACGAATGGCGTAAATTGTGGAGCA
>JBILKY010000154.1:0-8737 GCA_044376395.1 Chthoniobacteraceae bacterium
CATCCTTGCCGCGGCGCACCTCGGCACCCGCGACACCCATCGCCCGAACCGGGTACATGCCCTTGATCCAATTGATCACGTCAATGTTGTGCAGGCCCATGTCGACATGGATGTCGCCGCACTGCCATGCGAAGTAAAACTGATTGTGCAGCTGGTACTCGAGTTCGTTCCACTCCGGCCGCCGAGGAATCATCGCACGCGCAGTGCCCATGTTCCAAAACGTGCGTGCGTACAAAATCTGGCCCAGCGCACCGTCCTGCACCCTCTTTACCGCTTCGCGGTAACCGAGCTTGTGCCGGCGCTGCAGGCCCACACCGACCTTGAGGTTTTTCTTCTTCGCCTCCGCAGCGGCGGCGAGAACGCGGCGGATTCCGGGAGCATCTACCGCCACCGGCTTTTCCATGAACACATGCTTCCCCTGCCTGACCGCCTCTTCAAACATGGCCGGACGGAAAACACACGGCGAGGCAAGGATCACCACATCACAAGCCGAGATCGCGTTTTTAAAGGCCTCAAATCCAAGGAATATCCGCTCATCGGGCACATCCACCGCATTGGGATGCTGCGCCTTGAGGGTCGCGACAGCGCCCTCAGCCTTTTCACGAAAAAGCTCCGCAACCGCGACCAACTGAACCGGCTTGCCCGTGCTCAAGGCCTGATTCGCAGCGCCCAACCCGCGGCCGCCCCCCCCGACCAGGGCCAGTTTGATAGGGCCGCCCCCGCTTGCCGCATGGGCGTTGCGAGCCACCGGCAGGGTGGAAAGCAGGGCGCCTCCCGCAAGAACGCTTTTTTGCAGGAAATCGCGGCGATTAAGTGGCGTGATGCGCGTGGGGAGATCTGTGGAATGCATAAACAAGGGGGCAAAACTTAACTTTGATGGAACCGGATATGAACCCGTTTGCTACACAAAAGCGCAGTCAAAGTCCAACCTGTCATAGAGATTGCCAAAGCACATATTCGTCGGCCAGCATCCGTCCGCGACATCACTCGCCCACTCCCTCATGATTTACTCACCGCTCTGTTTCCTGCGCGCGACCCTGATGTTGGTCGCAGTAACTTTTCTTTTCAACCAACCCGCCACGGCTCAAAACGCAGCGGCGAAGAAGAGCCCAAACATTATCCTGATTGTTTCAGACGATCAGGCTTGGGGTGACTACGGGTTCATGGGACATCCCTTCATCCAGACCCCGAATCTGGACCGGCTGGCTCGGGAGAGCGTCACCTACACACGAGGCTACGTGCCCTCCAGCTTGTGCTGCCCGAGCCTCGCATCAATCATCACAGGCCAGTACCCGCACCAACACCGAGTCACCAGCAACGATCCGCCCGTGCCAGAAGGGATGACGGCGCGGCAATTTCAGGCAAGCCCGCTTTTCCAGCAGGGTAGGGATAAAATGAACGGATTCATGGACGCCTCCCCCACGCTGCCGAAGCTTCTTGTGGAAAAGGGATATCTGGCGCTGCAAACCGGCAAATGGTGGCAGGGCAACTACAAACACGGCGGATTTACCCACGGGATGACCCTTGGCAGCAGGCACGGCGACAAGGGACTGGAGATCGGACGCCAAACTCTACAGCCCATTTTTGACTTCATCCAAGAGGCTACTGAAAAGGCAAAGCCCTTCATGGTCTGGTACGCGCCCATGATGCCACATGATCCGCATACCCCCCCGGAACGTCTGCTTGAAAAATACAAGCCAAAGACCCAGAGCATTCACGTCGCCCGCTACTGGGCCATGGTGGAATGGTTCGACGAAACAATCGGCCAGATTCTCGATCACCTGGATCAGAAAGGGATTTCCGAGGACACCCTCATCGCCTACGTCACTGATAACGGCTGGATCCAATCCGAAGATTCACCGCGCTATGCTCCAAAGTCCAAGCAGAGCCCATACGATGGAGGCCTGCGCACTCCCATCATGCTCCGCTGGAAACAACACGCGCCCGCCCGCATGGACGCAAGTCACCTCGCAAGTTCGCTCGACTTGAGTCCAACAATCTTAAAGGCCTGCGGCATTGAAGTACCGAAGGCCATGGGTGGAATTGACCTCCTAAATACTAAACAAGTTTCAGAGCGTCATGCAGTCCACGGCGAATGCTTCACCCATAATGCGGTTGATTTGGAAAAACCCGAGAAAAGCTTGCGCTGGCGCTGGATGATTGAAGGTGATTGGAAGCTAATCCTCCCGGACCCGGCCAATGAGCCTAAAGAAACGGTCGAGCTGTATCATTTAAAGGAAGACCCATCCGAGACCCGAAACGTCTCGATGCAAAACCCCTCCACCGTTGATCGCCTCAAAAAGCAGATTAACAGCCGGTGGGAGCCGCGGCCGTGAGGGAAGCCCCGCTCCAATAATCCCATAGACGCGCATCCACAGGGAGATGCGCAAAGCGCCCTGCCGGCCTACGCAGACTTCGTGCGCGTGACAAACACGCGCGCCCCCGCCGCCAGGTCCACGCGCGTGGCACGCCTCGTTCAATATCAAAAGTCGAGCGATCCGAGTCTGATGCTTTGATTTCGAGGATAAAAATACCATTACGAAAGTCACGGCCGCCATCAAGACAGCCGTCGATTCTATTTTCGGCGGCGATAGCTGACTCCTCTGCCTAAACATAACCAAACATCTATTAAACCAAATGCACTTACACAAAACCGAACGTCCAATAAGAAGGTCTAGAATATTGATGCACACCTCCAATCAACGCATCGAGGCCTTGCGTCAGCTCATGGAACTCGAACAGCGCAGGTCCGCGCTGCAAAGCGAGCTGGATGAGATTTTTGTAAAATCCGAGTCTCTGCAGACCGAGATCTTCAGCCAACACTCGACGCCCAGAAACCGACTCACCACCTCAATCAACAATGGATCAGAGCCGAACGGTTCGAGGGTTCGCAGGATGGGCCGAGGGGAACTCCGAATGCAAATTGTCGAGTCCCTGAGGGCGGCGGGGGAAAAGGGTGTTTTGGTAAAAGAGTTATCCACCCTTCTGCGAATGAAAGCAGTGAACATTCACTCTTGGTTCCACTCCGCTATCCGGCGCTTCCCGCAGATCAAAAAGGCTAGCCCCGGGCGCTATGTGCTGGTGGGCGAACTCCATCTTCCCGAAGCAGCTTCGAACGGGAGCCGCTTGAGAGACCGTCCGGAATCTGCCACAGCGCTGAGCAAAAATCCGCGTCCGCAGCGCGGAGAAATCACCCGCCTCATCAACCAGAGTCTTGAACTGGCCGGGCAGAACGGCATCAGCGTGCAGGAGCTAGCCTCCCGAATCGGAGCCAACTATCGGAACGTCCATGTGTGGTTTTCGAGCACCGGCAAAAAAAACCCGCTGATCGAAAAGATAGGTCGCGGCAGATACCGGTTCATGAAACGCGGCAAAACCGCAGCACTACAATCACTCGCCGTCTGAGTTCCGGCAACTAGGCCAGCGGCCGTCATTGGACTGTGATAAAAAAGGAGCGCTCCGAGAGGAGCGCTCTTTTTTTGCTTCAGGGAATCCAAGTAGAGACAGCATATCAAACGTGGAGACTCTGGGATCCTCGACTACAGAGGTGACTGGATCAAGTCGACCCGCTTCCGCCTGGAGTAGCGGTCCCAACGGGATTTAAAACCGAGCCATGCGGCTTCATATGGGTCGGCACTGCAACCCGATGGGCATAAAACGGCTACCCTCCGACACATGCTAAAATTTTAACTCAAGAGAAACGCCGCCGCCGAAACTGCGCCTTCTGGAGTCGGTCTGCTGGTCGAAATTGAGCCTCAACTGCGTGCGATCGGTCAGCGCCAACTTGCCAACCAGTCCAACCTGAACTGCGTCCGCGGACCCCCTTGCTGCATAAAAGCGCGACCGTGCTTCGGAGGCCCCGATCGCAATGTCCGCCTCACGCCCGCCCACGTCAAAATGATGCAGCCAATCCAGCCTGACTCCGAGGCGACCCAAACGCCCGAACAATTCCATCCAGCGCGACGCCTCCAATCCAAGTCTTCCAACGTACGCATGCTCCGTCATTCTCCCAACGGATGCCTCCGCTCCTCCCGCCACTTGGCTCTCGCTGAATGCTCTCCCGTAGTAGGACGAATGAATAAGGTGCGCGGACGGAACGAACGTGTACTTTCCGCTCCCCCCCACAATGGGAATCGCCATCCCGAAATGTAGCACACACTCAGGATTCTCGATGCGCGCACTCGCGACTCCCAAGCCCCCAAGATCACGTCGGACCGCAGTCTCAGATCTTCCGTAACTGATGCCCGCGTCAAACACCGCACGCGCCGCAGGCACCTGAAAATACATGCCGCCATGCCACGAATCGGCGCTCACTCTTCCGCTGGCGATGGTGAAGTCCCCGTGACTAACTCCCGCCGCTCCCATCATTCCAAGCCTGATCCTGCCAATCTGCCGTTCGACTCCGGTCAGGTTTCCGGCGCTGCTTCCCTCAAACCCCGGCAGGCCTCGTGATGCATCGCCATCCCTGATTTCATTGCCGCCGTACACTGTTGTCCATGCCGTATAATCGCCATCTACGGCGGGCGTGTCCATGAGTTCCACCGCACTGGACGCCAGGCGGTTTGCCAACGCTCCCTGAACGGACGCCACGCGCCGCAGCCCAACATTCGCCAGTTCCACGTACCCGGCAGGGTTAATCTGCGCCATCAAATTTCTAACCCCCTCACGCGTCGCCTGACTGTCCAACAAGTCCACCAAGCCAAAGCCAAGGTTCCCGACGCCTGCATCTAAAAGACTTCCCAGGGATCGATAGTTTCCGTCACCGCCTATATCAGCGTAACGCAACCGCCGCACCGTCGCCTCGTATCGATCAGCACCGACTTTGCTCACTCGTGCACTCACCACGGCGCTCTTGTAAGTGGAGCCATTCACCTGCACGTACGAATCCACCTGTGGCGACAGTCCGTCGACCGTTCCCGTCGCCGAGATGACCGTGAACTTGTGCTCCTCAAAATCAACGATGCGCGCTGTGCCGGTCCGGTTGGGCGACACGCCCGCCCACGAAGTCAGCACAAGCTTTGCGCCACCACCGAAGAAGTTGCCCACCACCGCAGAACCGGTCTGCAGGAAGTCCGTCGTGTAATCCGCCCTCACAAGGTCCCCGCCGGTCAGGTTCACGTCGCCGTTGACCGTGATGACGCCGGGCGAGTTTCCAAACTGAAGGATGGTGCTGCCCGCTGCTTTAAGGCTGCCCAGAACGACCCCTGAACCTTGCACGGTCTGCCCACTCCCAACAAGGAGAGTCTGGCTTGGCAACCCCCTCAAGTCCATCACAGCGTCATTTGAAGAGCTGTCGCCAACCACGATTCTGCTCCATTTTGAGACAGCATTTAATGGTCCTAACGCTAGCGTTCCCTGCAAAATGATGGCGGAACCGGAGAGCTGAGATTGCTCATTGAGCTCCATGGTGTGCGCCCCCACTTTGATGAGATCGCCTTCGCCCACCAATTTATTTTCAAACAAAACACGCGTACCTGCGTTCACACGAAGCTGCGTGTTGGGCTTCAAATTCACCGTTCCAGCGCCCAAGGCACCGGCCGAGCGTACTTCCACTGTGCCGCCATAAATTTCGGTTCCCCCCGTGAAACTGTTACTGCCGCTCAAAATAAAATTCCCTCCCTCACCCTTCTTGATCCCGCCTGTCCCGGAAATCGCCCCGTTCCACTCCAGCGAACTTCCATGGGGTACGTTGAACCAGTTTGTCGCGTCCAACTCCAAAGGCTTCGCGAGCACCTGCTGTACAACTCCGCTCGAAGTCACTGTTCCCGAATTCATCCTCACTGCAACACTTCCCGACGACACAATCGCGTCCGCATAAACATGCTCCCCAGGATTGACAACGAATAACCCGGCGCTACGCACCGTCGATCCACCCTGCCAGAACACACGATACGCAGGGTTCAAGCTCACAACCGTTCCGGGACCCGTTATCGTATTCGGAATTGTCAAATCAGCGCTCAAGTTGAACGCCAACTCCGCTCCGCTTCCCAGGGTGATCGCTCCCCCTCCGAGAATAGCTCCGATCCCGAGTTCCAGACGCCCCGCGTTGACAGCCGTGGCCCCACCATAATTGTAACCCGCCTGCAGCGCAAGCGTTCCACCGCCCTCTTTCGTCAACCCATAGCCGCCGCCGCTCACCTCCCGCAGAACGCTGGAAAGCGTCAGCTTACTTCCCGCCCCGATCGTGGCCACGGCATTTGATCCCAGCTCGACTTGGACTTCGATCCGGTGCTGCCCCGCCCCATCCGCGTCCAAAGCAGCGTGCCCACTGTTCGCACTGAGCTGGAAACCTCCGCCGCCGATGCTTCCCTGACTGACCAAGATGTTCCCCGCTCCCTCAACCTTTAGACTCTTGAGCTCGGCTACACGCCCATTCATCCGGACTTCCAAGGCCGACGACGCGCGCAACAACGCGGTGTCTACTCCCCGGCTCAATGCACCGTCCACTCCAGGACGCCCTCCGTCCGCAATCCAGTTTGCGGAATCATCCCAAGCTCGCACCCCAAGGTTCGTTTCACGCCAGACGCCCTGACCGCTGTAAACCTGTCCTTGCACCATGATCTGACGCTGTCCAAGCGCTTCCTCTGCAAGCCCGCTTGTCCCCGTGCCGTCCGATGTAAAGTTAAGCGTCAGCGTTCCAATCCTGAGCCCCACTGTTCCAGCAGCCAAGCCCACCCGCACCTCAGAGGATTCCTGCGCAGCAATGCTTTGGCTCGGAGCGCTCACCACACTCAAGTCACCGTCACTTGCGGCCAAAACCTTCAGGAGTTCATTGTAACTCTCACCAGCAATCTGCACCAAGGCCGCTGTGTTCGTTACCGGCACAGCAGCAGCCGCGAACGTGCCGCCAAATCGCACGGGCTCCAACGTGATCGTTCCCGAGGAAATATTCGTGGCTGCCAACCGATAAACTTTTCCACTGACCGCCACCGTGTCGGATGTCTTTATCGGGGCGGCATCGGCCAGCCCCGTGCCCGTTTGCCCCTTGGAAATGTAGCTTACCGTCGCCGTTCCGCTTACCGATCCAGCGGACACACCTGTCGAATTGTAGCCCACGGACAATGCCATGCTCTGAGATCCAGCGGCCAAGCGCGAAATGACCCCACTCACGCTGACCGCACCCGTTGCAGAGATTGCTGCCGCGAGGTCGTCCGAAAACCCACCCGTTGATGCGGTGTTTTCGACAGTCAACGTCTTGCTCGCAAAATTGCCCCCTTCGCGGATCGCTCCAAGGTTCACGCTCGAAGAAGCGCTTCCGGACGCCAAGTTGTAGCTGGTCACCGTGAAAGTAGTTGTCAGCGATCCGTTGGTCGGGCCATTAGCGCCCGTTCCTGATGCGGTAATGCTAAGGGTGCTGGTACCCGCGGTGGACGGCGTGTAGGTGCCCGTCCGGAGGGTTCCCGCGGACGCATTTGCATCGCCGGATTCGCGAGTGAGAGATGACTCACTCACGGCTCCCGCCAGATTGTAGGTTAAGCTGTCCGAATCAACCGGAGCCACGTTTGCAACACGCGCGCCGATCGTCACGGATTGCCCGACACGGGTGTTGTAATTCGAAGACCCGGCTTCAATCGCCATCGTCGAGGAGCGCTGAATCTCAAGATTGGAACCGTTGAACTGGAGACGATAGTCGCTTCCTAGAGCGAGGCTCCCAGTCGTAAAAGCACCGCTTGCAGCAGCACCACCAGCCAAAAGCGTGACACGCCCCATGGTCGAGGAATCAAGGGTGCCGGACACATCAATTGTTCCGTCGAGCACCAACGCGGAAGCCACTTGAATGGTTTTTCCAATCGCAAGGGAAAGTTTTCCTCCGGTCAGCACCAGACTCCCCACGCTTACATTTGCCGCCGACAAATCAAGGGTTCCAGCCGAAACAGAAAAGGTCGCCTGACTCCAGTCGGAGGTACCCGCGAGCACCAGTTTGCCGGCGTGTACCGAAAGCCCACCAACAGAGGCGCCGCTACCCGAAAGGGTGAGCGTTCCAGCCCCCTCTTTCACAATGGAACCTCCTCCTAAAAAATGGCCTGCATACGCCGTGTCCGCCGCGTTGCTTCCAATCGAAAGCAACGCGGAACCAAGTTGCACGTGCCCACCAGCGGTGCCGCCGCCTGCAAGTGATCCGACCGATTGGTTGAACCCGTTCAAGTCCAAAAGCGCACCGGATTTGTCCGCGAGAACCACTACTGGGTTACTGCCGAGCGCGGATCCGCTCGTCACGCGCAACGTCCCGTTGAGCACGCTTGTGTGGCCCGTGTACTGGTTGCTTCCGCTGAGCGTCAGAACGCCCGCCCCAAGCTTTGCCAATCCACCCGTGTTGCTCGCAGCAAGATCCCCGGAGAACGTCACATCCTGCCCGTTCGTATCAATCGCAATCGCAGAGCCACTCCCCACGATCCTGGATGCGTAATCATACGTATTCGCAGCTCCAAACTGCAACGTGCCTCCGGAAAAAACGATACCTCCGCCGCCCGCCAACGCATCCGCATGGCCCAACCGAATCGTACCCGCGCCGATCGTCGTCATCCCCGTATACGCATTGCTTCCGCTCAGCGTCAAAATACCCGCCCCCAGTTTGGCCAATCCACCGGTGTTGCTCGCGGCCAGACTGCCGGAAAAAGTCACATCGCGTCCGTTCGTATCCAACGCGATTGCGGAACCGCTACCGACAATTCTTGACGCGTAATCCGCGGCATTCGCAGCTCCAAACTGCAGCGCGCCCCCGGAGAAAACAATGTCA
>JBILKY010000003.1:0-39533 GCA_044376395.1 Chthoniobacteraceae bacterium
ACCCCCGCCGCCCAGCGCGCTTGTGTGGCCCAAACCAAGCGTGCCGGAGCTTATGGTTGTCGTTCCGGTGTATGCGTTGTTTCCGCTCAGCATCAAAAGCCCCGCACCCCTCTTGGTGAGTCCGCCGCTATTGGTAGCATCGATGCCGCCGCTCCACGTTCCCGTATTGCCTGCCAAGTCCAAAACAATCGCTGTGCCTGAACTCATCGTAATCGAGTTGAAGTAGTCTGCTCCGCTCGTTCCAAAAGAAAGCGTTCCACCCGAAAACCTGACACTTCCTCCGCCTGCCAATGCGTTGCTCCCGACCAAAGCCAGCGTTCCACCCCAAATCGTGGTCGCTCCGGTGTATGAGTTGCTTCCAGAAATGGTCCACAAACCCGTGCCTCTTTTGGTAACAGACAGCGTGCCGCTCCCATTTGCCAGATTACCAGAAACCTCGCCTGTGCCAACCGAAGAGCCGCTCAGGTTCAAGTCAACGTGGGAAGTTCCGTCAACCACAGGAGCAGTCACAAACTTCAGGAGGCCGCTTCCTGCCTGCTCAAGAGTCGGCAGAGGTGTGCCGTTTAAAAAATTAAGCTGACGGTCCGTTGTCTCTCCGAGGCCGATGTAACGCAAAGTTGGCGATGAAAAGAAAAGAATGCGGCCATCTGTTGAGTTGGCGGGCGCACCCATGTTGCTCGCATCCGATCTCACTGTCCCGAGCGCTGTGTTGGTATTGACGCTGTTGATTGTGGAAAAGGTGGACGTGCCAGCGCCCGCGACGTACATGGCACCCTGCCATGTATTTGCACCCGTGTACTTCACCTCGCCGCCGAGGCTGGGGGCGCTCAGCAATATGCCTGCTCCCGAGATGCCCCCGCTGATTGTGAGCGTTGAGCCACTCAGGACTCCGATTCGCCGCTGTCCAGAAAAGTTAACCAAAGTCAGGTTGCCCGCCCATGTGTTGCTTCCGCTTTTGCTCAGCAAGGCGCCCAAAGAGTTTCTTCCGTTACCGGCAAGCATCAACGTTGCACCTGTCACCGTGATGCCGCCCGATAGCTCCAAACTGCTGTTCGTCGTCGCGTTTGTGGAAATGGATCCGCCGGCGGCCAGCGCCGTCGAACTGCTCAATTCAAGAGTTCCGCTCTCAATCGTCGTCAATCCCGTATACGAGCCGCTTCCACCCAGCGTGACCCGATTTAACCCTGACTTTACGACGGAAAGCGCCCCACCTCCTTCTCCGTCCCGCAGCGTCCCCGCGAAGGTGAAATCCGAGCTTCCATTCAGCGTGAGCGTCGATGCGCTCAACGAACCATTCTCAACAACCGCACCCCCGGGTATTGCCCCCGTGCTCAGCACCGGGACCGCAAAGCTATTGCCGTTCAGCCGCAGTAACGTCCCATCTGACACCCCTGAACCGAACGCAATACCAACCGGATTCGAAAGATTCAACGCGCCGGAGTGACTGAGCACGACTGTTCCCGCATGCAAGGTGAGGAGCCCCGTAAATTGTTGACTCGAGCTCAGAATCAGGTTTCCGGCACCCATCTTGATTAGGCCACCAGTATTACTCGCGGCCAAAGTTCCGGCGAATGTCACGTCCTGACCGTTTGTATCCAACGCGATTGCGGAACCGCTACTGACAATCCGAGATGCATAATCAAACGTATTTGCCGCTCCGAATTGCAACGTACCCCCCGAGAAAACAATGCCGCCACCGCCCGCCAACGCGTCCGCATGGCCCAACCCAATCGTACCCGCGCCGATCGTCGTCATCCCCGTATACGCGTTGCTTCCGCTCAGCGTCAAAATACCCGCACCCAGCTTCGTCAAACCACCGGTATTGCTCGCGGCCAGACTGCCGGAAAAAGTCACATCGCGTCCGTTCGTATCTAACGCGATTGCGGAACCGCTACCGACAATTCTCGATGCGTAATCCGAGGTGTTCGCAGCTCCAAACTGCAACGTGCCCCCGGAAAAAACGATGCCTCCCCCGCCGCCCAGCGCGCTTGTGTGGCCCAAACCAAGCGTGCCGGAGCTTATGGTTGTCGTTCCGGTGTATGTGTTGTTTCCGCTCAGCATCAGAAGCCCTGCGCCTCTCTTGGTCAATCCACCGCTATTGGTCGCATCGATGCTCCCGCTCCACGTTCCCGAATTGCCTCCAGAGTCCAAAACAACCGCTGTGCCTGAGCTCATTGTAATGGAGTTGAAATAGTTTACTCCGCTCGTTCCGAAGGAAAGCATTCCACCCGAAAACCGCACGCTTCCACCGCCGGCCAATGCGTTGCTACCCACCAAAGCCAGCGTTCCATCCCAAATCGTGGTCGCTCCAGTGTATGAGTTGCTTCCGGAAATGGTCCACAAACCCGTGCCTCTTTTGGTAACAGACAGCGTGCCGACCCCATTTGCCAGATTGCCAGAAATCTCACCTCTGCCAACCGAAGAGCCGCTCAGGTTCAAGTCAACGTCGGAAGTTCCGCCAACCACAGGAGCAGTCACAAACTTCAAGAGGCCGCTCCCTGCCTGCTCAAGAGTAGGCAGGGGTGTGCCATTTAAAAAATTAAGCTGCCGGTCTGTTGTCTCTCCGAGGCCGACGTAACGCAAAGTTGGCGATGCAAAGAAAAGAATGCGGCCATCTGTTGAGTTGGCGGGCGCACCCATGTTGCTCGAATTTGATTTAACCGTCCCGAGGGCTGCGTTGGTATTGACGCTGTTGATCGTGGAGAAGGTGGACGTGCCAGCGCCCGCGAGATACATGCCACCCTGCCATGTATTGGCGCCCGTGTAATTCACCTCGCCGCCGAGGCTGGGGGCGCTCAGCAATATGGTTGATCCCGAGATGACCCCGCTGATTGTGAGCGTTGAGCCACTCAGGACTCCGATTCGACGCTGGCCGGCAGAGTTAACCAAAGCCAGGTTGCCCGCCCATGTGTTGCTTCCGCTTTTGCTCAGCAACGCACCCGTAGAGCTCTTTCCCGAGCCGGAGAGCATCAGCGTTGCCCCTGTCACGGTGATGCCGCCTGATAGCTCCAAACTACTGTTGTTGGTCTCGTTGGTGGCGATGGATCCGCCGGCGGCGAGCGCCTTCGAACTGGTTAACTCGAGAGTTCCGCTCTCAATCGTTGTGGTCCCCGAATACGCGCCGCTTCCAGCCAGCGTGACCCGATTTAACCCTGACTTCACGATGGAAAGCGCCCCCCCTCCCACTCCGTCCCGCAGCGTCCCCGCGAACGTAAAATCCGAAGTTCCATTCAGCATGAGCGTCGACGCGCTCAACGAAGCATTCTCAACGATCGCACCGCTAGGGGTTGCTGCAGTGCTCAGCACGGGAACCACAAAGCTGTTGCCATTCAATCGTAGCAACATCCCATCTGATACCCCGGAACCGAACGCGATCCCAACCGGACTCGAGAGATTGAGCGCGCCGGAGTGACCCAGCACGACCGTTCCAGCATGCAAGGTGAGTAGCCCTGTAAATTGGTTACTCGAGCTCAAAATCAGGCTTCCTGCTCCCATCTTGATTAGGCCACCGGTGTTGCTCGCGGCTAAAGTTCCCGCGAAGGTCACGTCCTGACCGTTTGTATCCAACGCGATTGCGGAGCCGCTGCCTACAATCCGAGATGCATAATCAGACGTATTCGCCGCTCCGAACTGCAAAGTGCCCCCCGAGAAAACAATATCTCCCGCGCTGCCCAGCGCGCTTGCGTGACCCAAGCCGAGCGTACCCTCACTGATCGTCGTCGTTCCCGTGTACGAATTGCTCCCAGAAATCGTCCACCGGCCCGTGCCTTGCTTGACTAGGGTCAAAAAACCGCTGTCTGGATTCGTGATGGAACCGGAAATCTCCCCGGCGCCCGTCGTGGATCCCTGAAGATACAGCGTATTGCTGTAGACCGCGAAGTTTTTGAGACCGGAGATAAACTTCAGCAATCCGGAACCCGATTGATCGATGAATGAACTCGAATTATCGCCCCTCAAAACAATTGTCCTATCCGTGACCTCTCCTGTCCCCGTGTACACAAGAGAAGCGGCTTCATTATTGTTGTTAAAGTAAATGTACCCATTGGACACGGTGGTGGGAGCGCCCATGTTGCTCGACGGAGATCTCACCGTGCCCAGGATTGGATCAGTGCTGACGCTGTTGAGGCTGGAGAAGACTGAAGTCCCAGCTATCAATGACATATACCCGTCCCAGGTATTCGCGCCTGCAAAAACAACCCTCGCGTTCGTACTCGTTTGAGACTTACTAATAAGGCCATTAGGCCCACTACCGATTTGCCTGATGACGCCCGAAATCGTGAGAGTGCCGGATTCAGCACCCACTCGAGTTGCTAATGGACCCGTCGTCTCGCCCAGAATGACGTCCCCGGCCCACGTATTGTTACCGCTCGCGTTCTGCAGAGCGCCAAAGAAATTTCCGCCGTAACCGACAATCGTAAGCGTGGATCCGGAAATGGTGATTCCGCCGCTCAGCGCCACCCGGCTGTTCGTCACATCGTTCGTCCGAACAGATCCACCGGCAGCCAACGCATTCGAGCCGCTGAGACGCAGGATCCCACTCCCGACCGTCGTCAATCCCGTATACTGATTGCTACCGCTTAAAACGAGCGAGCCCGCACCAAGCTTCGTCAGTCCGCCAGTATTCGTCCCGTCAAGGCTCCCGGCGAACGTTACCGTACGCCCATTAGTATCCAACGTCATCGCCGAAGTGCTGCCTACAATCCGTGCTGACAAATCCGAAGTGTTCGAGGAGCTGAACTGCAGCGTTCCACCCGAAAAGGTGATGGCTCCCCCACCGCTCAGGGCGCTCGCATGACCCAAGGCCAGCGTTCCCTCCATGATCACGGTCGAACCCGAGTAGTCGTTCGAACCAGAGAGCCTCACCGATCCGGCTCCGGTTTTTATCAGCCCAAGGACTCCCCCTCCTGAACCATTTTTCAAAGAGCCCGACAACGTGGTGTTCCCTGCGCCACCCGTCGTTAACACAAAAGTAGAACCTGTTGTCGCCGTCCCCGCAATCACAGTGGCGCTGCTCGTAGTGAACAGGTTTAAACTTTGATTCGTCCATGTCTGGCTGGCTGCCAATAAAACCGAAGTCAAACTCGAGCTCACTTCAAGCGCCCCCCCGCTATTCACCAAAACCCCCAAGGTCCCCAGTGTCAGGCTCGGAGTGGAGCTGCCAGCCAACGTGATGCTTCCTTGGTTCACCACCAACCCACCCGCAGACAACGCCCCAGACAGCGTGACTGTCGAATTCCCCGTGGCGTCCGTTCCCGCAGAAAAATACAGCCTGTCATTCAACGTTGTCGCCAAGCTCAACGAATTCAAAACCCCTGACGCATCCGTGTTCCAGTAAGTGTTCACTCCCCAGGTCCCATTCACCGTCACACCCGCCCCCGGTGTTGTGCCGTTGGTGTCCCAGTAAAGTTCCGCCGCTCCTGCCGGCCCGCTGATCGACATGACTGCCAAAAGTAACCACCCTGTGATCAACCTCAAAACGCCTGGGTACCTACGAAAACAATACAGGCCCCCCGTTTTTACGGATTTGGGAACGCCGGTTTTTTTGCCTGCGTAACGTCTTCCATCGTCCGAAATGACGAGCCTCAACCCTTTAGTCAAGATCCCTGAGGAGCTCAAATTTGAGCTGAAAGACTCCCCCCGGCTCCGGTTTTCGAACCGGAAAGCAAACGACTTGGGCAAAACCGCCTGCCGGAAGTTAAGGAACCAAAGAATACTCCGCTTCAATGCATTAGAGACAGATGCAAGACAGGCTTTGACCGGCTCACAATAATTACGCATTTTGCTTATATTAAATTACTTGCGATGTACAAAACTAAGCAAAAAACACATGCGAGAGACATTTATAGCATTAGCGCCATAATCAAAATACAGAATACTCATAAAATAATACTTATAAATCACCAAGCTTTACTGGGTTTTTCGTCTGCCTCCTTCACCGGCCCTCGCGCAGGGCCAACTCAGAACCCGCGGAGCACGCGGGCCGCCTCTTCGCGCTTCAACTCGGAGCGACTATTTGGAGTCCAGTGAAGGACTCGCACGGCGGCTAACGGACTGGACGCTTTGTATTTTCGGTCAAGCCACAATTGATCACGTGCGGCACCAGGCTGGGGTTTGGCCGAAGGCTCTTTTGAAAAGACATGGGGTGTAGGGGGCTGAAGTCTCAGACAAGAGCCGGCTGCGATTTGGGAATGGCATTTTCGCCCTGTGAATCGCCCATCCTCGTTGGAGCGGATGCATGGCCTCAGCATCTTTCTGCTGGCCGTTGGGATGATTTAGAGCGCCCCACGACGATACCGCGCGCGCGAGCCGCGGAAATAAGGTCAAAAGCAAACTCCTGTCCGCTATTGCTGAAAGCACTCAGGGGTTAAGATTGCCAACTTCCCCCCCAATCTGATGTACAGATTCTTTCCACTCGTAGAAACACGGGCTTCGCCCAAAAAATCTCCTGTCGCCAGGCGATATTCCCGCACCATTTTAAAGTCAGATAAGTTCCAAATCCGTACCTTGCCGTCCTCGGCTGTGGTCACAATCAGCGGCAGTGTCGGATGCCACGCAACACTGGTGAGAGCCTTATCATGCACTCGAATGTCTTTTTCGACGGACAGTGTCTCGCTATGACGCAGACGCAGCCGTCTGTTGTCACCCGCCTCGGCGATCCATGCCGCGTCGGGTGAGGTGCTCACGGCGACCGCGTGGATGGCCTCGGTGGTTACCACAGGCTCTCCAGTATTGGTATTCCAGAGCCTCAACGCGCGAAGCTGAGGCTCTTTCTGCTCACGTTCCCCCGAGCTCTGCAAGATCACAATTTCCACAACACGATCAGATCCTATCCAATCCACTTTGAGAGGATCTTCATATATCCTGCTAAGCTCCGTTAGCCCTTTTCGATTGACCTCGGCTAAAATCTTTCCAGAGGAGAATTCCACGACAAAGTCCCCACTCCAGAAAAGATCTTCACTCGGGTGCATGATAAACCCAACCCCTCGTTCGAGTGGGCTGATTTTTTTGTTCCAAAGCAGGCTCAGACCTTTTTCCGTGAGGGAATGAGCCGAATATAGGCCAAACCTGCCTGTTAAAATTTTTGACCCATCGCCGTTTGCCGACAAAAAATTAACCAACGTCCCTTTTCCCGTGCGCGCGAGTTCGATTTCTTGCCGGACTTCTCCGTGACTGCCTTTTCCAGTGTCCTGAAGGTTCAGACAGGCTGTTGTTCCCACGCTTGTGAAAGCAAATGTTTCTTTGTCACCGATTATTCTCGAGGAACTCCTAGCGAAATCCGGTGAAGAACTCCGGGTTGTTCGGCTCGGTGTTTCATTTTGAAGATTCCACACCACGATTTTATCAAACAAAAGCACTGCAACCCGTTCACCTTTGACTCGAATCTTCGGGCGGTTAAGCCGATTGCCAGTTGTGGAAGCACTTTTTGCTAAGAAAGGAAGAATTTCGAGGGACTCTCCCGAACTTTTTTTGAAGACCTCAAGCGCATATCCCTGACCAGATCGATTGCTGAGACAGAACCCAATTTTCTTTTGCGGGTGCAACCCCAAAGCCACGTTCCTGCCGCTAAGCCGAGTCGTTTCAAAATTTAGCTCGCCCGTCCACGGATCATAGCGCCTTACTTTGTTCGGTTTGTCGACGGTCGCTGCGTATAAATATTTCCAGTCGTGTGAGGTAGCCAAAGGCTCTGAGGCGTTGCTCTGCCAGGAGGTGATTTTCTTGCCTGCGGCGGCCAGAACCTTACCGGTCAGCGCCTCCAGTTTCTGCATCTCTCCCGTGTCGGTAAGCAGGAGGACCGTTTGTTCGGCCGGCCCGAATCCAGCATAAAAATGGTTTTTCCCGGGAGTATAGCGGGAGTCTTTTTGCCAGAGCATTCGGAAGGATTGGATATCGAATGCCGTAATTCTGCTGCTGACATGATCAAAACTCGACACGACCAACATTGTTTCAGACAGCCACATCTTCAGCACGCCGACCGCCTCTGAGTCCCGGATCCCACCAACCGGACTTCCATCGGCGGTCCGCCTGAACTCAAAGTCGCAAACGATGCTTCCGTTTTCTTTCTTCCTCTGGAGTGCAATCACGGTGGTGGTTCCGTCGGCTGAAACACACAAGGCGGAATCCTCTCGAAACGCAGCCTCAGGGTTGACACTCCATAGAGAGGTGATTTGTCCCGTGGAAAGATTGACGGAACAGAGGGCTCCATCGTCCTGCAGCGCAAACATGCACTCGGGATTGTTCGGGTCATCTTCAAGCCCCACCCAGGTGGTTCCGCTGGGCGGCTTGATGGTGACGTCAGACGTATCCATCCTGGTGTTCAAATAGCGCCAGCTCGCATCCCTCAAATCCTCGGGGACTGCACCAAGAGCGACACGCATTTGTTCGGCGTTTGAATCACCTTCTGCCGCCTCTGCGAGCGCGATTTGAGTCCGGGCGGCCAATTGGCGCGCTGCGTTTTTTTCCAGTTCAGCCCGCTTCGCGCTGGCCTCCGCGGTCTCGGCGCTCGCTCTGGCCCGCTTTTCACTCGCCCCCAAGCGCAGCGTAAATCCGATCGCGCTGATCAAAAGCACCAGAGCGAGGGCGGACGCAATGCGATGCCGTTTGACAAACAAGATGCTGTGCCGAAGCAGATTCGCCTCCTCGGCAACGGTGGCAAAGCCCCCCAGGTACGCCTCGATATCCACCGCGAGCGCGTTCACGCTCGCATAGCGTTTTTCCCGGTCTTTCGAGAGCGCCTTCAGCGTGATCGCCCGCAGCGCCTCCGGAATACGTTCAGGTATCGGCGTTGGAAATCCGCCTCCACCGGCGCCCGCAGCAACGGTGAGCGTTTCGATCTCCCCCTCGCGGACTCTTTCCACCACTTCCTCCACGGATTTGCCCGTCACCGGAGGCTGTTTTGTCAGAATGGTGAACAAGATGCCCCCCAACGAATAAATGTCCGACCGCTCGTCAAGTCCCGCGAACATGCCGGAGGCCTGCTCCGGCGACATATACTGCGGCGTCCCTTCGACGTATCCCAGACTCTCAGGCTCAGGCGCAGTCCCGGTCGCATCCCCTTCGGCGAAGGGGAGCGCCTCGGGTGACGAGCGCTTGGCGAGAACCTTTGCCAACCCCCAGTCCATCACCAGCACCTCCCCGTACTCACCGATCATGATGTTCTCGGGCTTTAGATCGCGGTGCAAGAAACCCTTCGCGTGCGCGAACGAAACTGCATCGCAAACCTTCCGAAAAACATCCAACAGGCGCTGTCTGGTGAAGGCGACCATGGTCTCCGCATCGCGCGCAGACAAATCCTTGAGAATGGCCCGCAAGGTCCGCCCCTTCACCAGCTTCATGGAATAAAAAGGCCGCCCCTGAGTGTCCTTTCCCAGATGGTGGACTGGCACGATGTTTGGGTGGGCCAGATGAGCCAGCACCCGCGCCTCCCTCAAAAATTGTGCATCTTCCTTTTCCCCCTTCACTGTGCTCACCTTGAGGGCAACCGCCCGGTCCAAGGCATGATCCTGCGCTGCAAAGATTCGTCCCATGCCGCCGCGGGCGATTTGATTGCCAGTGAGGTAATTACCATCCTTGGGAAGCCGCTGATCTATGAGCATTGTCTCGGCTTCCAAAGAAAACGCGATCGTCGCGTCAACGTCCCTTTTGAGTTCGGCATCCGGATCCCTTTCCTCTTTGGAAGATACCGAATCAGAACGAAGGTCAATCCGCCCGGTCATCTCAGGAGAATCGGGATAAGCAAGAGGAGGCCTCGATTCATCGGGGTTTGAGTGCGTCATTTCGTTTTTGAGGAGGGTGCGAACCGACAGCGATGAGCTGGATCCGAGAAAACGGGTATGCGCTGTAATACATGATACTTCTGTGAGTTGATATCAGGAAATGCATGTCCTCCGGAACGCTCATCAGGCCCCCCCGACATACAACCACTCCTTAGCACGCGAATCTCCTCCAGATTCCATGCCGCAGGAAGCCATCCATCATACAACCGACAAACCTCTCAAAACCACCTTCTCAAAGCCCGACAACGCGCGCCCTCTCGCAAAACCAGCTCACCTCCGAACCCGCTCACACCGTCGACTGAAACTCCTTCGTCCTCGAATCCTCACCTTTTAGCGTGGCCTTTAAAACCGCAGGATCTCGCGCCGCTCGACACCCTCATGTCATCTATCAATTTACGGGAACGACAAAATCCTACGCGTCGCGTGGAACCTCTATCGTCGCTCCGATGGCGCCAGACTTAAAGCCACGCGGAAGCCGCAGTTGTTGCTATTGGATTCCGGGGTGCGGCTGTAACGATAGGCAACCGTGCAGCTCCCTGTGCTATTTTGCCAGCTCGCACCCCGGGTTACCCGTCCACCCGTCCTTTTGTCCACATCATCTCCCATCCACTCGGTCGCATTGCCGCCAAGATCATAAAATCCCAGCGCATTTGGTTTGAAGGACGCCACGGGAGCGGTGCCCAGAATCCCATCCACCCCGAATTTCAGCGGATCCTCGTTTCCGTCCGCACGAATCGCATAGTTCCCGTCATCCCATTGCGGCGGATAATAATCACCCCAAGGATACTTCGATGTGCCGACCGCAGTTTCCCACTCCGCGTTGGTGGGTAACCGCCAACTTTTCCCAGTTTTCTCACTCAACCAGCGGCAAAAAATCGACGCCTGGTTCCAGCTGACCATCAACACGGGATGCTCGTCGTCCTGTCTGAATTCTTTGCTGGGTTGTGTCCAATTCGGCAAACCCTCTGCGAGCAAGTAAAGCTTCCATTCGCCCACCGTGAGTTCAGTTTTGCTGAGAAGAATGTCCGTGCCGGGCACCGGTAACATTTTTTCCTCCAGTCTCTTTACCAACTTGGGAATGGCTTTTAAATCCTTCTTACGGTCTTTCCAAAAATCGGCGAGTTCTTTGCTGAACGCCATCGCTTCGTATTGTCTGCCCTGGGCGTTGAGCGCCTCGAAGAGAGTGGCCTTTGCCTTTGCTTCACCATCACTACCCGCCTGCTCGATTAACTCCTTGGTGATTCTCAGGTTTTCCTTTGCATGATGACTCGCATCGATGTTGAGCGCTGCGTGGTATTCTTTCACCGCCTCCTTCCATCGAGAAAGCACCTGCAGTGAGTTGCCGCGCAACGCATGGAAGTCGGCGTTGCCCGGCTCAAGTTTCACAGCAAACGTGGCAGCTCTCAGAGCTTCATCAAAGTCGCCACCTTGGAGGGCGTCTCTCGCCCTCACTGCGAACGTCGGAGCGGTTTCCCTCAGACTTCGTAGCGAGCTGCTCGCTTCACGACCTTTTTGGACAATGCGTGCCGTCGAAAAAGTGGTCACTATCAAAAGTAGCAGCGCTGAAACTGCGAGGACTTGATTCCGCCCAACCCACAGCATGATTTGTCGCGAAAAACTCGCCTCTTCCGCGCTTGTAAGGAATCCGTCTTGGAAAGACTCAATGTCGGCAATCAACGCGCCCACGCTCGCGTATCGCTTTGAGCGGTCCGTGGCCATCGCCTTAAGCGCGATTGCCTGCAACGCCTTTGGAATCACAGAACTCCCCCTCGCAGCGGCGCTTTTTCTGGCTGCAGTCTCGAACGGGGTGAGCTGCCCCGTTCTAACCTTTTCCAGGATTTCCTGCAGACTCGCGCCCGAGACAGGCGCAGTCCAAGTCAACATCGCGTACAAAACCGCCCCCAAGGAATAGATGTCCGAACGCTCATCCAAGCCGCCGTACACTCCCGCCGCCTGTTCGGGCGACATATACTGCGGGGTTCCCTCGATGTACGACAGTTTCTCGGGCTCCGCGTGTTGATCATTGTTCCCAGTCTCGAGAGCAACTTTGCGGATCGGCTTTGCCAATCCCCAATCCATGACTAAAACCTCCCCGAATTCCCCAACCATCACATTCTCCGGCTTGAGGTCTCTGTGTAAATACCCCGTTGAATGCGCAAACTCAACTGCGTCGCAAACCTTTCGAAAAATCTCCAGCAACCGCTGTACGCTGTGCTCCCAGAGGAGTTCGGCATCGCCCGTCTCAAGCTTTCTGATGATCGCCTGCAAGGTCTGCCCTTTGACGAGTTTCATCGAATAAAATGCACGCCCGAGGTCGTCCGTGCCGCGGGCGTGAATCGGCACAATGTTTGGATGCGCAAGCTTTGCGAGAACCTCCGCCTCGTGCAGAAACTGCACTTCGCCTTCTTTGGTATCCGCTGTGGAGATCTTCACAGCAACCACTCGCTCCAACTGGACTTCTTTTGCGGAAACGATCCTAGCCATTCCGCCTCTGCCGATCTCCGCTTGTTTTGCGTATTCAGTTCCCACCCTAAAAGACGCACCAGTGACGAATGTCTGCGTCTCCATGGCGAATGCCATCGTGGTCTCCACGTCGGATTCTGCATGGCGGCTGTGAGCTGTATTATCCGTTGGAGCCGCGATTATTGGTTTGGGTAATGTCCCACTCTTTGACTCAATCTCCATGGTGACCGTCCCGATCCTCACCGTTACCGGTGCGGTTACCCGAACACGGCCTTCAATTTTCTCCCCGTTCACGAGTGTGTCGGGCGCAAGCGCCTCCACCTGGACGCCGTCCTCGTCAACGGACAGCCAGACATGGCGGGGGGCCACGCCCTCCCCGGCAATTGTGAGCACGTTAGGCCCGGGTTCGGTGCCGAGCACGAACTCGGAGTCGCCGGTGCCTGTGCTTCGAAGGATCCCTGTGCCTCCGTGGAGAGTGATCGACCAATCTCGCATGCCTCAAACGCTAAACGCCTAGCAAGCATGAGCAACTGAAAATTTACACCTTAGACTATTTTAAATAATAGGATAGCCACACGATGCAAACTGATTTCGTGCACCGGAGGCAGTAGCGCGAGAAAGAGCGTGATCGATAGCAACCAAGAGGGGCTCGTGAGTTCGAGGCTCCAAGGATCGAAGAGCCTGTTTAACTTTGCTCCACATTTTTTGAATCGGGTTAAGGTCTGGCGAATAGGCTGGAAGAAACCAGACGCTCACTCCGACGGCTTCAATGGGGGCTGGTCTATCTTACCTTGTTGACGCAATCACCGCGCCCGAGCTTTGACGACATCTTCGCGCTCTTGCTCGCTGGCATGGAGAGTCTTCTTTCGTATGAGAGCCCCATCTCGTCCAAAACATGGTGGATTGCCGGTAGCGTGCAGTTCAACCCCACGGCCTCACGCAGTTCAGCAAGCGTGATATCCGGCTTTTTGTTCAGCAGATCCCGCATTTGGCTGCGGTGGTTTTCCAAAATCCGTGGCTTGCGACCGCAGAGATGCCGGCGCGCTTCAATGTTACCGGTATGTCGTCGTTGTTGAATAAGTTTCTTCACCATACCAAGCGACACCCGGAAGCGTCTGGCCACGTCCTCTCGAGTGGCGTTTTCCTCGTCGTAGGTAGCCAGAATTCGTTCCCGCAGATCGATGGACAGAGCCTTCATCCGGCAACTGTACACGGATTCCAAGCGGCTACGCTATTATTTAAAATAAACAGGGTGAATCCATTGATCAGTTCGGACGCAAGCGATTGATTTGGACTGGGGTGCAAGGTCATCCCGGCGTGTCGGAGCACTCAGAGTGCGTGCGCCGTTGGTTTATCATGGATCACAAAAGCTTTCGTTGATCCGGGGGTGCTTTGCCCCAATTTTTTCAGGCATTTTCGTGACGCTCAGTCTAAATGCGGTATCAGAGCGTAGCCACCATGTTCCCAACAGACAAAGAATTCATCTTCCAGCTGACCTCCTGGCAAAGCCGCCTCTACGGATACTTGGTGACGCTTCTTGGATGCGTCCATGACGCACATGATGTTTTGCAGGAGACGAACTTGGTTCTCTGGCGAAAGATCCCCGAATTCGAACAAGGGAGCGACTTCGGTGCCTGGGCGCGCAGATGCGCCTACTTTCAGGCGCGGGCATTCCTCCGCGACAAGAAGCGGGATCGCCATATTTTTAATGATGACCTTCTGGACGTTTTAGCCGAGGAGCCACCGGACCACGCCGCACCCGAGGATCGGGAGTTGGCGCTCAGAGACTGCCTTAGCAGGCTTCCTGAAAAACAAACGGAACTGATCCGGCAACGTTATATGCAGGGCAATTCGATCGCACAGATGGCCAGTAGTCTCGGAAAGAAGGAGAGTGCTTTGAAAATGACCCTGATGCGGACACGGGAAGCGTTGTTGGTGTGTATTGAGGCAAAATTGGGAGAAAGGATGCCCTCATGAGTGTTCAAAAGCCCGCGCAGGAACGAAGACTTGAGCTGTTCACCCAACTGTTGGACGGCACGCTGAGCGCTGGAGAGAGGAGCGAATTGAACGCACTTCTCAAAACCGATGACGCTGCCCGCCGGCACTATCGCGAGCACATGCGCCTGCACGCCCAATTACACCTCGCGTATGCAGCGGGGGGGATGCCAAGCGGGATGCCTCCGTTGAGAGATGCGCAGAAAGAAGGAACACGGTCACCCTCTCAACGAATCTTTTCTTTTCCGAGAGGGATTCAACTGGCGGCGGCCGCTTTGGTCCTGTTTGGCTGCGTCCTGTGGCTTAAGTGGCCGCAGCCCGGATTTTTGGCAACTCTGGTTTCCAGCGAGGATGCGGCATGGGAAAGCACTCTCCCGACCGCTGTGCATTCACGACTCAGACCCGGGATCCTCGAACTCAAATCCGGCATGGCGACGATCCAGTTCGACTCAGGTGCGTTGGTCACCCTCGAGGCGCCGGCACGCCTGGAACTCATCACTCCAATGCGTGGCCGAATGAGCCGTGGGTCCGGTGTGATTGAAGTTCCGAAAGCGGCGATCGGATTTATCATGGACGCACCCAATAGCTATGTCGTAGATCATGGCACCCGGTTTGCGATGTCCGTGGATACCACGGGGAAGTCGGCTTCATTTGCGGTCCTTTCCGGAGAAATTTCGGTGCATCATCCCAGTGCAAAGTTGGAGGAACACCTTTTCCAAAGTGAGGCCACCATTGCCACGGAAGCGGGCCTGGAACGGACTGCAAATCCTTTTTCCAAGCCGATTGTCATCCCGATGGAGCCGGCGCTGCGTGTCGGTTCTGCGGGCAAGACAAAATCCATCATCGCAAGCAATCGCACCGAAAATGCGAATCCAAGGATCCTTGCGGTGAAAAGTACGGAAGAGAAAAACAATCCGGCCGAACGTCGTTCCTTTGTGTCGTTCGATCTTACCGGTTCCGATTTGTCGGGGTACGGAGTTGCGAAACTGCGCCTGAGTCTTGTGCCAAGCAATCAGGGGCTTGCTGTATATGTTCCGCAGAAGATCCGGTTCCTTGTGTACGGGATTCCAGCCCCACCGGCGCTCAATTGGAATGCCCCGTGGGATTGGGCCACGAGCCCACAACCGGAGGGCGGTTTGCTATTGGGATCCATAGACATTCCCCGGACCCAGCAGAGCGGCACCGTTGAATTCACCTCTTCCGCGCTACTCGAGTTTCTCAAGGTCCACCGCGACAAGCCGGTGCTCCTTCTTCTTGTTCGCGAAACTCGGGCCCCCTCCAACGGAAGTCTGGTGCACGCATTTGCGAGTGATTCACACCCGCAAGCTCCGGGGCCGGTTCTAGAATTCTTCATCGACCCCTGAAATTAGTGGGCTGCTTATCCATAACGAGATGCGGGGGAAGTGTGGTGATTTTGTGACGGAATCCCAAATCCTGGTATTATTTCTCGGTATTATTATGTAAGAGGTGCAAAGCCGCACATCGAACCCCCTCGAGTTCATGATTCTCCCCAATCACTCCCCATCCTCCAATGCGGTCGACAGACGGTTGTTCCTGCGAAGCGCGCTCGCAGCACTCGCTTTACCCCCGCTTGAGGCCTATGGCGCAACGGTGTCGGGAACCACCGGAGCGCGCAATTTTGTAGCGATTGGGACCTATCTCGGGTGGCATCAAAATGCCTTTTTCCCGAAGGAAACAGGACTGAACTATTCGATGCCGGAGACACTGACTCCACTGAGCGCGGCACGGGGTTCCTTTACGATCTTCTCCGGCTTAGATCATCGAGCTCCGAATGGGCATGATGCTTGGAGCAACTTCCTGAGCGGTGTCACTCCGAGGCGATATTCTCTGGATCAACAGATCGCAGATGAAATTGGCCAAAACTCGCGCTTTGCGTCGATCGAGATGACGGCAGGTTCCGGGGAGGAAATCCGTGCCATGAGTTACACCCGAAAAGGGGTCGGTCTTCCCATGATCCAACGTCCTAGTGTCCTCTACCGGCAGTTGTTTCGCTCGGAGGCTGATCTCGCCAGAACCGAGTATCTTTTGCGCAGCGGTCGCAGCGGTTTGGACCTGCTCCTGGAGGACGCAAAACGTTTGCGCTCTGCCGTGCCGAGTGCAGACAGTCACAAGCTGGAGGAATACTTTGATTCCTTTCGCACCTTGGAAAAACGGATGGCTCGTCAGTTAAACGGAATCCACGATCCGATTCCCACCACGAGCTACCAACTGCCAACGTACGACCCGATCACGCCGAACCTTCAAATCGAGGCGGAGACGATTCTGTATCATCTGATGACGCTCGCCCTGGAGACGGAATCCACCCGGGTCATGTCCTTGCAACTGGACGGCCTTGGACAGGTCTTCTCGTTTGATGGAAAGGCGCTTAGCTCCGGCTATCACGGCCTCTCCCACCATGGCAACGATCCCCAGATGATCCGCGACTTGGTGTCGATCGAAACGGCCCACATGCACTGCTTTGCCGAGTTCATCGCCGGGTTGAAAGAAAAGAAAACTGCCAGAGGAAAGTCGCTGCTGGATGAAACCGTTGTCCTGCTCGGCTCGGGAACGGGAGACGCTAGCCGTCATAGCAATCGGAACATTCCGACGCTGGTGGCGGGAGGGGGATTCCAGCACGGACGCCATATTGCCATTGATCAGGACAAACCGGATGCCCCTCTCCTAGGGGACCTTTATTTAACCCTGATGCAACGCTTGGGAATGCAGGTTGGCAAGTTCTCCAACGCGTCGCGCAATCTCAACCACTTGTTCGCCTAATGGACTGCCTGTTTTTCTCGCGCTGGCTGGCGATTTTGATGGGGCTAGCCATGGCGACTTCTCAAGCAAATGGCGCCACGCCGATTCCAGAGGCACTGCAAAGAACACTGACTGCAAAGTGTCTCGACTGCCACGACGCCACTGAAAAAAAGGGCGACGTGAATCTCGAGCAAACAGCGATTGATTGGAGTGACCCGGCACAGCAAGAACTCTGGCTTCGCGCGTTTGCGGCTGTCGATCAAGGGCTCATGCCTCCGCCAAAAAAAAAGCAGCCCCCGGTGGAGGAGAGGAAAGCGCTTCTGGCATACCTCGAGGCTTCCCTTCTCAAACAAATCCCTTTTGGGAGCACCCCGCCCCGCCGCTTAAATCAGAGGGAATATACGGCCACGGTGCGTTCCCTCTTTCATCTTCCTTCTTTTGTTCTCCCCCCGGGCTTCCCAACCGATGGCGAGAGTCATGGTTTTGATAATCTCAGCGAAGGTCTGACGCTTTCGCCGGGCCATCTGGAGGCCTACAGGGGTGTTGCAAATGAAATTGCAGATGAACTCTTCCCAGTGAAGAAATCGGTCGCCGAGAAAAAAATCTGGCAGGCTGGTCCGGAGGACATGGTTCTGAGTTTCGCGGCAGCCACCGTCCACGGAGACGCGCTGAGGTTAGTTTCCCGGAGTGTGGATGTTTTTCGCAGCTGTAGTTGGCCCAGTCGGATTGAGGTCAAGGAATCCGGAACTTATCGAGTTGAAGTCGACGCCTCCAAGTTTGTCTCCGAGGCAGGGCACCCGTTTGAAAAGCCAATGATTCTCGAGGTTCGAGCGCGCGATCTCGCAGCTTCCGACCGCTCGAAAGTAACGTCATTCCGATTGCTCAAGGAGATATCCATTTCCTCTGATGCCAGCGAAAAAAGCGTCTTCGAAGCGGACCTTTATGAGGGAGAAACTCTCGTCTTCCGCTGGGCGAACGCGGAAATGACTCATGAGTTTGCGGAACTCTCGGAGCTCTATCGCGATTGGTTTCAGAAGGACCCGCGTTTTCTTGCCGCGTGGCAGAAAGCCATCTTTCCAGCCGGTGATCTTCGTCCCCATTTAACGATTCTTCGGGGCAAGAACGGATGGGATCTCGTCTCCAAGCTGTGGGCGGATCCGGCGCTTGATTTGCGCGAGGCGACCATGGATTCGAAGTCGACGCGTAAGATCCTTGAGATCGCCAATTCAATTTCCGGCACCACAAGCATCGCGGATGCGCTCTGTCATTTTTATCACGAGAGAGGCCCTGCGCTGGCACTCCACTATCTAAAGCTCGAGGGACCCCTGCAGTCCGTTGAAAGCCCAAGGGATCACGCGCGGAACAAGTCTCGTGTGGCGCTCACCGGTCTTCGAAAGGAGGGCCAGTCTTCCGAGGCCTTTGGAGAAGACGTGCTGCGAAGTCTCTTGCCAAAAGTGTTTCGACGGGATGTTCAGGAAGAGACGATTCGTAGCTATGTGACGCTTTTAAATGATCACCTCAAAGACGGTCACTCGTTCGATGAAGCCATGCATCTGGTGGTTCGAAACATTCTGATATCCCCTCGGTTTCTCTATCACCAAGTGGAGGGAGCTCGAGGTGACGCATTCAACCTCGCCAACCGGTTGTCATATTTCCTAACCCAGGGCCCGCCGGACGCGAAACTCACGGAACTTGCAAGAACCCAAGCGCTCTCCAACGACTCCAGACTCCGGGCTGAGGCGCAGCGGCTGATGCCAAAGAAATTCAACGAACCGATGATCCAGAGCTTCGTGGGACAATGGCTGCGCACCCGAAAGCTCAGCAGCATCATGCCGGACCCACGTTTCGCATTTGATGACAGCAGCATTTCGATGGCGCGGCACGAGACCGAACGGTTTTTCACCGAGATGCTGACGCTCAATCTTCCCATGACGGACTTTATTGATCCCGACTTCACATTCTCCTCCCGGGAGTTTATGACGCGGATTTACGGTGCACCCAAAGAAGGTGAGGCGACTAAAGACGCGGTGCACCCTAAGAAGCCCAAAACAGAGTTTGAAAAAATCCCAATAGAACGTGGGGGACGTTACGGTGGGCTGCTTGGGCAATCTGCGATCCTCATGGCAACGGCAAATGGCGTTGATACGCAACCGGTGGTCCGCGGCGTGTGGGTGCTCGAAAATATCCTTGGGATGCCGTCGCCACCGCCCCCAAAAAACGTACCGGCGCTCACGCCGGATACCCAAGGCAGCATCTCGCCTCGGGCGCTTCTCGCAGCTCATACCAAGCACACAGCCTGTGCGGTGTGCCATCAGCGGATTGATCCGATTGGTTTGGCACTGGAAAACTACGATCCCGTGGGGCGCTGGCGGACGGTGTGGCCGGGCACAAAAATCGCAATCGACCCAAGCTGCGTACTGGCAGATGGAACGGCCATCAAAGATCCCCGTGAATTCAAGGCGTGGCTCGTACGGAACATCGACCGATTCTCGCAATGTGTGGCTGAAAAGCTGATGACCTACGCAACCGGCCGGGTGTTGAATTTTACCGAGAAGCGCGAGATACGCAGGATTGTGCTGGCAAACGATGCGAAGGGAAACGGCTTTCGGGATCTGGTTTTAGACTTGGTCGAGAGCGAGACATTTCGGTCTCCTCGTTCTCAATAGGCGGCGCTCTTTAAGCATCAAAATACGTCCATAGGAACCCTCACTCAACGCTCTCCCCTGCCCCATTGTAGAAGAAATAAAAAATGGCTCTTAGTTCAACAGCACGTCTCCCATGAAACACACCAACCATCGTATCCTACCAATCCTCCTGCTTGCTCCGCTTGGCTTAATCCAGGCCGCCAAAACCCCGGATAATACAGGGGGCCCCACGGTCCCTGCCCCTTTCGTTTACGATGGCAATCCCGAACACTTGAAGTATGAGCTGCCCATTCAGCCCGACGAGAACGTCTCCTACGGCTCACACCGCATGCAGGTCATCTATTTCTGGCGGGCGAAATCCGACCAACCAACCCCTTTGCTCGTTTATATTCACGGTGGCGGTTGGAGCGGCGGGGACCGCTCGGTTGCCCGTCACATGCTCCAGCCAGCCCTCGATGCCGGCATCTCAGTGGCCTCGATTGAATACCGGACCATCAAGGATTCGACCCAGGACGGCCTCGTGCCGCCAGTAATGGGTCCGATGTTTGATTGCGCGCGGGCACTTCAATTTTGCCGGAGCAAAGCCAAGGAGTGGAACCTCGACAAAACCAAGGTCGCTTTGGCCGGTGGCTCTGCCGGTGCTTGCACCAGCCTCTGGCTCGCCTTTCATGACGATCTGGCCGACCCTCAAAGTGCCGACCCGATCGCACGCGAGTCGACGCGGGTCGTCTGCGCGGCAGTCTCCAGTGCACAGACCACTCTCGATCCTCATCAGATGCGGGAATGGACTCCCAATAGCAAATACGGTGCGCACGCTTTTGGCATCGCTGCGGACGCGAAAACGAAGACGTCCTCATTCCAGATGTTCTACGACGCCCGGGAAAACATCCTGTCATGGATCAAGGATTACTCGCCGTATGAACTGGTCACCAACGACGATCCGCCCGTAGGCCTTTTCTACAGCGCTCCTCCGAATCTCGGACAGGAAGAAAAAGATCCGACACACACGGCGAACTTCGGAGTGAAGCTCAAGGAACATTGCGACGCCAAGCAGGTCGCCTGCGATCTTGTCTATCCCGGCGCGCCAAACGTAAAGCATCCCACTGATAACGATTACATCAAAGCCCACCTGCGTCCTGAATTGAAATAAGTCGCCCCTCCAGAACCAACACCACTCGAACAGAGCCCCCAACAACAAAGACTCTCCTCCCTAAGGTCCCGCCCCAAATGCTCCATTATGGGCTTGTGGCATGTTTCTCCTTTTTTTAGGGGGTCAGCCGGATAGTTTCACCACACGTTCTCTCACCATGATCAAACTTCTCCCCCTCAGCTTATTTGCAATGTTGGCCTTCGGCGCAAACCTGTGCGCTGCCCCCGCCACGGACACCATTTTCTTGGAAGCTGAATCCCTTTCAGCCCACGGCGGTTGGTCTCTAGACACTTCTTTTATCCCCAACATGGGGTCTCCCTATCTCCTCGCGCACGGTTTGGGAAAACCCGTGGCGGACGCAAAGGGGACACTGCGCGTGAAGGAGTCTGGCACTTATCGCGTATGGGTTAGAACAAAGGACTGGGTGGCTCCTTGGAAGGCTGCAGGCAAACCGGGTAGATTCCAGGTTCAGGTCAATGGCAAGGCCCTCTCCACAGAGTTCGGCATCACAGGCGCCGAATGGCATTGGCAGGAGGGCGGCTCGGTCGATCTGCGCGCTGGAGAAGTCCCAATCGCCCTCAAAGATTTGACCGGGTTTGACGGCCGCTGCGATGCACTGCTTTTCTCCAGCGATCCAAAGTTTGTGCCTCCCACGGGCGTCGCTCTCAGCGAGGCCCGCAAACAGTGGCTCAATCCCAAAGGGGAATCAGCCGACGCCGGGGAGTACGACCTCGTGGTCGTAGGTGGAGGGTACGCCGGTCTTGGCGCCGCCATCGCCGCTGCCAGACAGTCCTTGCGCGTGGCCCTCATACAGGACCGATTCGTACTAGGCGGCAACGGAAGCAGCGAGATCGGGGTGTGGGCGATGGGCGGGACCATGCGCGGCAAATACCCGCATGTGGGTGAAATCATCGAAGAATTCGCCGACCGTGCTTTCGACAGCCCGGGAAAGACTGAGGATTTCGTAGATGATCGAAAAGAAGCCGTGTGTCGTGCTGAAAAAAACCTATCGCTATTCCTGGGGCATTTCATGCAGGGCGTCATTCAGGATTCGCCCGGCTCCGCGATCAAAGCAGTCACAGCTCTTGATGTGAAAACAGGCAGGGAACGCGTGTTCCGCGGGAAACTATTTGTCGACTGCACCGGCCACGGAACCGTTGGCGCTTACGCGGGGGCGAGTTTCACCATGGAAGAAACGGGGCACATGGGCATGTCAAACATGTGGTACTTTCAACAGGAAGACGCACCCCATGTCTGGCAGCCCACCCCCTGGGCTCTGAATCTCGAAGATGGCGACTTTCCCGCCACCCCAAAGAGCCGGTCACTGATCGACGGGAAGCCGTTCTTCAAAGGGGAATGGTTTTGGGAGTCAGGCTTCAATAAACACCCCATCCATGATTTGGAACTCATCCGTGACTGGAATCTGAGGGCCGTCTTCGGGGCCTTCAGTGCACTCAAAAACGGAGCCAAGGCGAGTGAAAACATCAACGCGTCCCTCAAATGGGTGTCCCACGTTGGCGGGCCTCGAGAAAGCCGCCTGTTGCAGGGCGACGTTCTCCTCACCCAAGACGACATCGTCAATCAGCGCGAATTTCCAGACGCATACGTTCCCACAACCTGGGACATCGACCTGCACTATCCCCGCGAACAATACGCAAAGAAGTTTGCGGACAATCCCTTCATCTCACGTGCGGAATTCGGCAGGCACGTTGACCGCAAAAATGGGTACCCTGTTCCGTACCGCTGCTTTTATTCCAAAGACGTGCCAAACTTGTTTATGGCCGGCCGCAATATCAGCGTCACCCACCAGGCTCTCGGCACCATTCGCGTGATGCGCACCTGCGGAATGATGGGGGAGATCGTTGGCAAGGCGGCTTATCTGGCTGTGTTACATGGAACCTCTCCGCGGGGCGTTTATGAAAAGCACCTCTCCGAACTAACCGCACTCGCCCAACAACCGGGGGCCACGCGGCGTGACTCGCTCAAAGGTGAAAGCCGTCTCGATCCGAACATTCCATCGCTCTCCAAACTGCCAGTCGGCCGAATGAATCAGGATCTCCCCATGTACGCCCAAATGCTGAATCTGGGTGATGGTTCTGATTTACAAAAACTCCCCGGAATCGTGCTGGATGACACCATGGCAGTCTTCAAAGGTGAATGGTCCAAAACGGGCATCCCTCCCAATGTGGGCGGAGCGGCTAAAATTGCTGGGCCTAGGGCGGATGGACAAGCACGCTTCGAATTCACCGTTCCCACCTCCGGCAACTATCAAGTTATCCTCTACTGGGCTGGCCATGAAAACCGCGCCTCCAACTCAAGGTGCGTCCTCGAGCGCCCGGGGCAGCCTGAGGAAGTAAGAGTCCTCAATCAGCGCGAAACCGCTCCAAAAGGTGCCAACACCCTCGGGACCTTTCAATTTAATGCGGGCGCTACCAACGCCGTAGTCCTCCACTCAAAGGGGACGGACGGAAATGTTGTCGCCGACGCGGTCGAAATCAGACGGGCAGATTAAACATCACGCATAGTGGTTTCCTTAGCGCGCCCCTCGACAACACCGCACGCGCGAGCTGCGGAAATGGGGCGAAAAGCAATCTCCTGACAATTTGCCACGGCGGCCCGGTCCAGGCATCGCAACTTTTCAGCGACATAAAAGCCATTCAAGGGAATGGCAAAAATCCGTACTTTTTTGCAACCAAATGAGAGGCGGGGGGTTCTAGTCATGCAGCTCAGTCAACCCAATCGAATGAAAACACGTAGTACACGAACGACACACGCGCTCAGATTTCTCACCGCACTATTTGTTGCACCGCTGGCTACGCTACACGCAGCCGATGCACCAAAACCGAATATAATCTTCATCCTCGCGGATGATCTCGGCTGGGGCGACTTGGGTTGTTATGGGAATCCCCATATCCGCACCCCGAATCTAGATGCGTTGGCGGCAGCTGGCAGGCTCTACACCCAATTCTATGTAAATGCACCGGTCTGTTCGCCCTCACGCGCGGCCTTCATGACCAGCCAGTTTCCGTCGCGCTTGCGTGTCTTTAAGTCAATTGGCGAAGATGATGATGAGGAAGAAACTGGCAGTGCGAAGTTTGTCGATCCGGCCGTTCCTAACATGGCTCGAATCCTCAAAGATCAAGGCTACGCGACCGCCCATTTCGGCAAGTGGCACCTTGACGGCATCACCGATCCGGGAGCTCCGGCAATCAGCCAGTATGGGTTTGACGAATCACGCGCGCACGTGGCCACCGGGCCGAACTTCGACAAACTGGAAAAGCAACTCCCCCGGGGCGAGAGCAAGAACAGCCGTTCCAGCGAGTGGATCATGAACGCGAGTCTGGATTTCCTTGAGCGGCACAATCAGCAGCCTGTTTTCATGAATATCTGGTTTATGGTACCCCACTCAGTGCTTCTCCCAGCAAAAGAGCAGCGCGATGGTTACCAGCGGTACATGAGCTTCGGCCGCCTGCACGATGCCATGGTCAAAAAGGGGATGGACGGCATCACCACGCCCCAGGAGATGTATTATCCTTCGGTCACCGAGATGGATTCACAGATTGGTCGCCTCATTCAAAAGCTGAAAGAAATGGGGACCTACGAAAACACCATTCTTGTCTTCAGCAGCGACAACGGGCCCGAATCCATCCACGTCTCGAAGGCGATGCACAGCGGGATTGGTTCACCGGGGATTTTCCGTGGTCAAAAACGCAGCCTTTACGACGGAGGAATCCGCATGCCCTTCCTCATTTCCTGGCCGAAGGGCGGAATTCCCCGTGGGACGGTGGATCGCGAACTTCCGGTCAGCGGAGTCGACCTGCTGCCCAGCTTGCTGGGCCTCGCGAATGTGGCCCAACCGAAGGAACTCAAGTCCGATGGAGAAGATTTGAGTGCGGCGTTCAAAGGGCAACCCGTGTCACGAAACAAGGCCATATTCTGGGAATACCGCGGCAAGCAGATCGGCTATCCGCTGCAGTTCAGTCCGCATCTCGCCATGCGCGATGGCCCATGGAAACTGTTGATGAACCCCGACGGAAGCCGGCTCGAACTCTATGATCTGCAAAAGCAATTGATGGAGACAGACAACTTAGCCGCACAATTCCCCGAGGTGGCAAAGCGAATGAAGGCAAGCCTTGAAGATTGGCGCAAAACTCTGCCCGATCCGGACAAATATTTCGAAGACACCAAAGCATCGGGATGGGAGGAGTTGCTGTCAGGCGGGAAGATGCCAAAGGCGAGGAACCCCGAGGCAAAACACAAATGAACGTCCAACAGAAGCAGCGCCGATCAATCAAATGAAGGCGAAAGACTTCCTGGTGCCGGTAGCGGTCACGGCCCTGCTTTGCCCGCTCGCGCTCGCGCAGGGACAGGGTCAGGATCGCAGCCCGGTGCTCGAGACGATCGCCCCGATATGGCTGGATGCGAATGCGCAGCCCAAGCTACCGCACTGGTATGACAGCTCGCGCGTCACCATGCACGCGGAGTTTCCTTCCAGTAGCACCCGTCCGGTATTTATGGGATGGAGCCAGTTGGCCAAAGACATGGGCCTGTCTCATGTCGTGCAAGCCATCAAGCGTGAGGGCGAGGGAGCCTGGTGGCCGACCGCTGTGGGCCAGAGCATTGAGATGGTGAATAGTGGCCGCAATCTAGCCAAAGAGCTGATTGAAAACGCGCATAAAAATGGCGTCCGACTGATTGCCTATCACCGCCACATGGAGGATGCCTGGGCGGCGGAGGCACACCCGGATTGGAGTGCTGTGGATGAGAAAGGCGGAAACTATCTCGGGCGGAATGATCAGGTCAAATTGAGTTTCGCCTCTCCATATGCTGACTTCATGCTCACTCGCATTGAAGAACTGACCCGCCTAGGCGTTGATGGTTTTTATTTTGACGAGGCCCACTTTAAGATCAGTTGGGATTCTTATACAAAGGCAGCCTTCGAGAAGGAAACTGGCATCAAGTACCCGGTGACTTTCAATTCTGCGGATCCAGCCTTTAAGGCGGCTGCGGTCTACAACCAAATCGTGATCGAACGTTTCTTTGCATCCGCCCGCAGTCGCATCAAGGCCATCAATCCCGATTGTGTTCTGCTAATCTCAATACGCGGTTATGATGGATGGTCCGAGGGCCCCAAAAAGGGAGTGCATCCGTATCTGACAGGAGAGCGCCTCTCCCGCATCGCGGATTCGTCCAAGACGGAACTAAGTCACGGGAATAGGAATTGGCCGGAGCCTTACAGCACCTTTCCATCGTACGCGGACAAGGAGATGAACGTCCTGGCGGGCTACCTGATTGCGCGTGACGCAGCCCAGGGAAGGCCGGCGCATGTCTGGTTTGCGGATGTGATTAAGACGGAGCTGGTGTATGAATATCTCACCGCCGCAGTAATCGGCTCAGGAAATATCGCCGACCTGAGCGGTCTCTCAGGGACGGAAATATGGGAGAATCGCGGTCATGGCTGCATGTATGACAAGGCCATACAGCTCGGAAACAAGGTCTCGCCCGCCATGGCTGACACAGTGCCCATGCGGTGGGCTGCGATTCATCTTTCGGACCGCTCGCGCGACGCCTACCTCTTTGACGGTGACGTGAAGCAGGTAGAGGCGTGCGTTGGCTCTGGCATGCGCAGCTACTTCCACGTGCTGCAGAAGTACCACCTGCCTGCGGGATTCATCACGGACAGCGAGTTGGAAGAAGGAGTTTGGCCTGACACGCGTGTACTCTGTCTGCCCGAGACAAATCACCTGACGCCGCAGATGAAAAAGAGCATCGAGGCGTTTCAGCAAAGGGGAGGCACGGTGGTGAATATCCCCGGTGAGCAGAGAAATGCTGCTGATTTTAAGCGCACCGCTGAGGCATTCCGGATGGCGCTTCTTCCTGTCGAAAAGGACGCGCCGATTGTTGCAGAGGCAGGCACACAGAAAGCGCATATCGCCGCGTATAAAAAGAGGGAGAGCGAGACCTGGGTGATGAATGCCTGGAATCAATTCATGTGGTGGCCGTTCATCAATGAGAGAAAGAAGGGTCCGGCGGGTGCGGGTGCGCTCAAGGCGCAGAACACGCCGCCCGCCTCGGTAAAAGGTATGACCGTGAAGGTGACCCATCCGGAGGGAAAGAAGCCGAAGACTATCATGGAAACGGTTTCCGGCAGGGCGCTGCAGGCGGAGGCAACCGGCAGTTCCTGGAAAATCGCAGTGCCGGAGTACACTTCCATGGCGCAGCTGGTCATTGAATTTTGAGACGATCGATCTTTCTCAGCGGCCAAGCGCATTGAGTTGGAGTGAGGTGGACCCGAAATTTGGATCAGGAGATTTTTAACGCGCCCCGTGTTAATGCTGCTCGCGATGTTCTTGGCGGAGGCTCACCCATGAACTCGCGCATCGCCCGCCGAGTGCTCGACATGTCTTCGACGCTCGCCCCAAAGCAGAATGACTACGGGCTCAGAAAAAGCCCAGTCTGTCTTGCCTAAACTATAGTTCTAACAGCCTCTAGCAGCCTGTCGGGTTTAGGAAACGGGATTCAAGGAAAGATGTGGAGGCGGATTCTGTTAAGGTTGCAGCTCTCGGGGGAGCGTAAGGTGTTTGGTGGACTTTGGCCGAAAGCTCTCGCGAAACACCGCACAGAAAACTGTCTTTAGCGACTCCAGAGGTCTTCGTTCGGGGCCTCTTATGCGGCCAACGGTGCCCTTCCCATGTGGAAAAGCCGCTTGAGGTTGTCTGCCAATGTCACCAGCGTCCCTTCCGTGCGCACATTCTTGAGACCGCGCAGGCTGAAGATCCGGAATCCCGGGGTCTCTTTGATGATCCCGAAATCTTGAAGGTCTCGGCGGCGAAAAGCATGGCCGTTGCGAAGAGGGTGGCGAGTAACAGAGTGCAGGCCAGGCGCAGCGTGCGCTATGATTTCGTGAGAGGGGTCACTCGAGCTTTCCGAACATGATGCGGTCCGTGCTGCCGCCCTTGCCTTGGGTCACGGTGAACCAGATCGAGCCGTCGTGCTGCCGGAAGGTCGGGTATTGAAAGCTGTCGGTGGATTCAAACCGATACTTGCGCTCCCAGGTCTTGCCGTCTCGGGATACGTCCAGGTTGAAAATATACCTGCCGGCGCCGTGTCCCTCCACGATCTTGGAGGCCTCCTGCCAGCCTAGGTAGTAGATGCCGCTGAAGTGATCAAAGGTCGGCTTAGAGTTGCTGCCTTTGCTGACAAAGGGGCGTTCCTCGCCGCGGGTCCAGGTCTTGCCGTCGGCGCTGGTGACGAAACGGTAATTACGGTTGCCGCTATCGCTGCGACAGATGGCCATCCAAGTCCCGTCGGGCAGTCGGTTGACCGATGATTCCGTGAGGCGGGCTTCGGCGGGTTCGTTGTAATGCCCGACGATCTCGATCGTGTCGCGGGCCTCGTTCAGGGTCGCCAAGGCGTTCTGGGCGCCTGGAAAGTTGTTGATCGCGAGGGTGGTCCGTTCGTCGATCTGCTTGAAGGAGTCCAGCAGGTAGAGGCCGAAGGCCTTGGCCGGCTCCTTGAAGCCTTGCTTCGCGGCATCCGCATGAAAGTACCGGGGCTCGAGGTCGAAGATCCCGTCGGCGGTCTTCAGCTTCACGCGATGGATGTCGGGCGAAAAGTTCAGCGTTCGCAGGTCGAAATCCCGATACCAAGTCTGCGACTCGCGCCTGCCGCTCTGGTCTTCGCACGCGAAGAAGCAACGCAGGGTATGTTCGTCGAGGCGGATGACGCGGGGTACGAAGCAGGCGCCGGCTGGAAGCTTCACATTGGCGAAGGCTTCAGCGGACTTCGCCATCGGGATGACTCGCTCGACCGTCATCGACCTCAGGTTGACGACAGTCAGGACGCAATACTGCGCGTTACCGGCGCCATGGCCTGGTTTGACGTCGTTGTCGTGTTCGACCACGTAGGCGCGTTCGCCTACCAGTGCGAGGTCGGCATCGTGCGCACCTTTTACTTGGGCTGCGCTGACCTTGATCATGCCTTTCATCACCTCATCACCGGACTGCTTGGCGTCCCAGTCGTCTTTCAGGATGGGTTCGGATAAGGCGACGGTGGTTGCCAGCGTCATCAGTAATATCGAAAGGAATGAGTGCTTGCTGCTCATGCCTGGATGACAGACAGAACCGGCCGAGATGAGAAGGCGAAAGGTATCCGAGCCACTCACTCCGCAGGGATCAGGGCGTTGCTGTTTAGCAGGGCGCGGCAGAAGGCGGTCTTGCCGTGCTGGGCGAGGCGCTTCTCGGCGGCGGCCCTTTCGGCGGCCGTCGGCGGGCGCTGCAGGGCGAGTCCGCAGGCCTGCGCGATCGGGTCGGGTCCGTCGAGACGGGCGGCGAAAGCCTTGGCCAAGTCGCAGACGCTCGGACGCTCGGGGATAGGCAACTAGTTACATGCCGTGCGCGATGTTCTTGGCGGAGGCTCACCCATGAGCTCGCGCATCGCCCGCCGAGTGCTCGACATGTCCTCTAGGCTTGCCCAAAAGCAGAGTGACTACGGCCTCAGCGACCGCGCAAAGGAAATCCTCCAGATCATGGTCACCGGCCTCATCAAAAAGGAAATCACCGACCGCCCCGCGCTCAGCATCCACACCGTCGATACTTACCTCCACCTCGTCTATGAGAAGCTAGATGTCAATACGCGCACCGGCATGGTGGCAAAGGCGCTGAAGGAAGGGCTGGTGTGAGCCTAGCTTGCGAGCCTTGCTCGATACTCGGTGGGGGTCATGCCGGTGCGGCGTTTGAATTGTTCGGCGAAGCTGCTGGCATCGACAAAGCCGGTTTTGCTAGCGACCTCCGCGGCAGAGAAGTTGGTCTCGCTGAGGAGGCGCATGGCGGCGAGGACGCGGGTCTTGATGAGGAACTCCTCAGGACTGATTCCAAAGGCAATTTGAAAGCGGCGTTGCAGGTTGCGCAGCGTCAGGCCGCATGATTCCGCGACGGCTTTGAGCCGAACGTTTTTGGCATAGTCGCGGCGAATGACTTCCACGGCGCGGGAGACGGTTTGCATGAGAGGCAGTTGCATCTCGTGCTCGGCGGCTCGGCGCAGGACGCCCATGATGCCGATGGGTCGCTTGCGAGTGTCGAACAGGGGTAGCTTCGTCACGACGAACCAGTCGGGCAGCCCTTGATGGTCGAACCATAGTTCCAGACGCTCAATGCGCCGTGACTCACCGGTGAGCAGCCGCTTGTCGTCGCGGACGTATTCTTCGGCCATGCCACGCGGATTGATGTCGAAGTCGGTCAGCCCTAACATCTCCTTCTCCGCCCTCATCTGATAGCGCTGGAGGATGCCGTTGCTGGCACACATGGTGCGCCCTTTGCGGTATTTCGCAAAGAAGTTCACTCCGGGAATGTGGTCGAAGATGCGGTGGAAATGGCTCGCAGGATCGAGCTTCGCGAGCCAGGCAGCCCGTTTTTTTTCAAGGCTTTGAGTTGGCTGAATTTCTCGGATGACCGGGGGCACTGGGCTTAAGTAGCTGCGCATTTGGCATAGTCTTTGTCGCCACGATGCGAGGAGAAGTGGGTAGTATCAATCATGACTTTGTCCGTTGATTCCTGTTCTGCCTCCCGCCTTCTCGCCATCGAGATCGGCGGGACGAAGCTGCAACTGGCCGTGTGCACCCGCGCAAATGTGATTTTGGAGCGAAGTTGCTTTACGGTGGATAGTGAACGCGGCGCGGAGGGCATTCGTGAGTGCAAGCGGCGGATCGCGAAGTCCTACGGGAAGAGTCCACCACCGCACTCCAGGTTGAAGTTGCGGAAGAGGGAGCTGTGAAGCAGCACGAAGTGCTCAAATCCGACGTCAAACAACGCAGCTCCACCTCTACCATGCCACCCCGGGCCTCCCTCATGTCCCGCCAAGAACTTCGAGATCTTGTTTAATACGCTGCTACGCAGAGCGCAAAGGCTGCGGCTGACCAATCCATTCCTGTTCGGCAATAGCCGACCGCCATAACTACATCCGCATGAAAACCATCTCCACCATCATCCTCCCACTCATCTTGGGTTCCACGCTTGCAATAAGTACCGAGCGATCGGTCGTGCTCGAAGAAACATTCGACCACCCTCTTTCTGCCGACTGGCATTGGGGGCTGGGCACTTGGTCCGCGAAGGACGGCGTGTTGCGCGGCTTTGAATCCGGCGAGCGCCGCCATGGCCCGGTGAAAATGATAGGGGTTTCCTTTTGGCCCCGTTTCCCAAGCTCGCGCGCGCTGTGTCGTCGCAGGGCGCCCTAAAACTAGTCACGGAGGCGCGTAACGACCTGATAACCGAGAACAGCCGTGAGCAGGACCAAAAGGGTCACGATAATAGCGAATCCGGATGCTGATTCCGCAAACGGAATGCCTCCAACGTTCATGCCAAGAAGTCCCGCAACCAAATTAATGGGCAGCGCGAGCACAGTCACCAAAGTCAGCACGAAGAGGATACGACCGCTCCGCTCATTGACGAAAGCGGACAGTTCTTCCTGAATCAGCTTCACTCTTTCCACCAGTGCGGCCGAATCGCCGAGTGTGGCTGAAAACTCCTCCGCTGCGTGCTGTAGCTCCAGCAAATCATCCTTCGAGATCCAATCCGGAGGGCGATTCAAAAGCCTGAAAAGCGCAGCCGGCTCGGGGGCGAGCAACCGCTGAAGCCGCACCAAGAGCCTGCGCATAGAACCCAACTCCGCACGCGTGGCCTTGATGCGATTTGAAAGCAGTTGATCCTCAATTTCATCTACATTCCCCGTAACCCGCCTCTGGATTTCGACCAAGACATTGACCTGGTTCTGCAGCAAGTTGGCGAGGAGTTCAGGAGACGAGTGAAATGCGTGACCTTTCCGGACCATCGAGCGCAACGCGTCCAGAGAACGCAACGGCTTCAACCGAATGCTCACGAAAATCTTCGGCATGATGCAAAGCGTGGTCGTCGCTACCTCTGACGCGTCGTAAGAAAAATCGAATGTCACGTCGTGGAAAACCGCTACCAAGGCATCGTCATCCCGCTCTACCCGTGTCGAGCCAACCTCTTGTCCAAGAAATTCATAAAAGGTTTCAGGCAGTTGGAAATTTTCGCGCAACCAAGAAATGGAGGCGGTATTGGAAAGCGAGAAATGTAACCAGACGAGTTGGTCTTGATCCCTTTTTTCGGGATTTGAAAAAATGTCCAGCGCCTGATCAGAAGTAATGGAGACCCCGGGCCGACCGCTGACAAACTGATAAGCCCACACCACACCATGGTGGTCTGAGCCGTAAGGAGTGCCCATAATTTCAGTCATCGCGCCGAACTTTACAGGCTCACCACTGGCAAGCCAAATACGGACTCACAACCCGGCGGACTAATCTTTCTGACGCGCTTTGAGCCTTTTTTAGCCCCCCTCCCCCGCGACAATGCCGCGCTGGAGCTGCTGACATGGTGAGGCAAAAGGGTGCTCCTATCTGCGCCAAAAACCGCGTCGGATGGCAAGGTCAGCCAACCTTTTGGCGCAGGAAACAAGGAGCGCTTCCTTGCGGGCGGCGAGCCAGCCCGCGGCAAACCATGCCCGCGGATCCTCCCGGGCGAGAGAGCGATAAAGGTTGAGGGCCACGACGGCATCATTGAGCTGGCCAAGGGTCGTCTGTGCTTTTTCAAGGCGGCGGAGAAATTTTTGAACCTGCCTTCGCGGCCATAGCGAACCGACGAGCTCCGCCGCGTAGCGCAATCGTTTTATGCGCTTGCGCAGATGATGGCGCTCCTTGTCTCCCAATTCGGCGAAGCGGGCGGCGGCGCGGCGGATTTTCTCTTCTCGTGTCCGGAGTGGAGCGGCGAGGACCTCCCGTAGGCTGTGGAAAGACCCAGGGGGTTCGTCCTGAGGGTGGGATGCCCTGAGAAGGGCAATCCACAGGCTTTGGGTGGCGGGTGCACGGAGCAGAGTCGCCACTGTGAGTTGAGTCGAGGTGGGCGCGTGGGTAGGAAGTTCCGCGAGTGGTGCGTTTGCGGCCCTCAGGGCCGGCCACAGCGTTTCTGCCATCGCATCGAGGTCGCGGGCGGCTCCTGATTTTCTAATTATTTCCGCCACTCTAGCTTCAATGTGCTCCGGAAGCTGTTGAGAGAGTCCCCCGTAGAGCCGTAGAATGGTGCGGAGGCGACGGAGACCGACCCGCAGTTGGTGGAGGTGCTCAGGTTCGAACTGCCCCTCTTGGATCTGGCCGGCATTGGGAAAGATCTGGGAAAGGGTATTGTTGAGCATCGCCACGAAGGACTGTCGGGGCTTGCAGTGTTGGGACAGATGCAGGGGGCATACCTTGAACGGACGAACCGTGGTTTTACCGATGGCAAGGCGGTAGCCGCGGTCGCTTTTGCTACGCGTATCCAACAGCAATCCGTAGCGTTTCACCCACCGTTGCGCCACTTCTAAAAGGGTCGCGGGGGATCCATTCACGAGCTCGAACTCGATCTCGCAAATCCTCAAAATTCCCTCGCCTGCGGTGATTTCCCCCTCATCGAGGGCGATTTCGATCAGGGACCCGTCCTTTCGGAGCAGGCGCAGGGTGCGTTTGACCTCGATGGAAAAGCGTTCAATAAGGGCAGAGCCTTCTGCGGCAGCGACGGTATTTTCGAGAAGGCCGCCGGCCTCGCTACCATAATGCCGTCTTGGATCGAGGACGGGTCGACCCGGTCCGCCAAGCGCGACATTGTGTTCAATGCGCTTTATTGCACTGTTGCCCTGCGCTTTGAGTGTCTGGATCCAGGCCTTATTGCCGGCGGGCCCAGTGCCGCGAAGGCGCATTGAGAGCCCGGCATTGGCAAGGTGTTCCTGCTGCGTATCGACATAGACAGCGCTCAGATTTTCGACACGCACCGTTCCGATTGTGAAGGCGCGGCGCAGTGAGGCGAGGCGAGTGGTCGGTATCTGGAACTTGAGTTCTATCTCGTGAGACACTTTGGCGAGGAGGACAGGATGCGGGGTGGGCACCCCCAGCTGGACATCATGCTGTGGGGCCTCTCTGGGCAGGGTATCAGGCGGCGACGGTTTGAGGGAGGCATCAGTAATATCATCGGTGCGCCTGGCTTATCCGCGGGTGGATTGACGTGCGCGAGGCCGCCACAAGAGACTCTTCTTTTGCACGCGGGATCAAAGGCGCTAAGTTGGCGGGTGGAGAGGAACGAATCGAGCGTGCGTTTTTAGAACGCCCCTCGGCGACACCGCGCGCGACCTCAGGAAATAGGAGGCAAGCGCATATCCAATCAGTTTATTTTTGCAGCTAATCTCCGCCGATCTGACTGTCGCATTCCATTTGCACCGACACCTTACGCCCTGGGACAATCCCGACCGGTTGTCGGTCCCGACTCCTCCCACTCGGTGTCGTCGCAGGGCGCGCGAAAGCAACCTCCAAAACAAACCCACGTTCGTGCAACTGACAGCATGCATGTCACACGCTGGGCGGTTCAATCTGCCAATTTGGAGTGGCGCGCAAAAAAAACCAGGCGCCAAGCAGGGTTACGAGTGCTGTCACCAGTAGGGCGCCGGCGGTGAGTCTGAAAAAGTCAAGAAAGCTGTCGCCTTGTGGGAATGTGCTGCGCAGAACCATAACGGCGACATAGCCGAAATAGCCCGCCGCATCGGCCAGATACATCAGGTAGCCAACGTTGCCGCGTTCGCGGGTCAGGGCGATGAAGCGCTCGAAGATGGTCGTGTGCACCGCGACGTAGGGCACATACATGCCGACGCCGAGAAGCACCATGAAGACGAATGGCGGCAGAACATGCATCTGGTGACCAAGCAGCGCAGTGAGCGCAAAGGCCAGTCCCCCGATCGCCAGGCCGATGCCAACAAAAAATGCGCGCCGATTTTCGCGCACAAGCACGAGAGCGCCATTGGTCACGACAACACCGAGCGTCACCCACAGCTCCGATTGTGTGAAGACCGCAGGTTGCCCGCTCATCCCAAGGCCGCTCCAGATCTCCGGCGCGAAGTCAGCGCGGATGCTGCGCATCACGGTGATGAGCAGATACGCAAACACGATGCCGAACAAGCCCACGCCATGACGCCGTAGCATCGCAAACCGGTCGCCACGCGTCATGGGAACGCGCTGTGAGCGCGCGGCCTCGTCCTGAGGTGTGGGCGCCGGGATTTGCGTGAGCATCCAGACGAAAATCATGAGCGGCAGCGCGAAGATGAGTCCTGCGGTGCTTGGCATCCAAGGTTCAGAGACGCCAGCTTGCAGCAGCAGCGAACCGACGGATTTAGCCACGCCGTCCGAGAGGATGAAACTTGCGCACAGGCCCGCGACAAAAAATTCTGTGAGGCAGCGGCCTTCTACGAAGCCAAGCACGAGGCCAAAAACCATTCCCAGCACAAGGCCGTTGAGAAACATCCAGACGGCATTGAAGGGCGCGGGCGTGAGACCGAACAGCAAGAGCGAGAACTCCGCGATGGTGATGATGCCAAGCAATACCCGGGCACGGCGCGCGGCGGTCATCTCCGCGATGACTTTGATGCCAATAAACTTAGACAGCGTGTAGCCGAAAACTTGCGCAGTCACCAGCCAGGCTTTGGCATCTGCTCCGCCGTAGCCTGCCGCGGTGAAGGGCTTCCGGAAGCCATACATGCACGCGTAGGCACCGAAGGCTGCGAGCACGCACCACATCGTGAAGAACCAGGGCCGTGCCATCCATCGGGCTAATGTGGCGTTGTGGTTCATACGGTGTGGCAGATAAAAATTTGCAGCAGAGCAGTAAAGGCATCGAGGCCGGGTGTCGCCATGTCGGGCACCTTGCCCATCTCGTCGTCACGACGCACACGCACTGTGATATCGAAGTGCGGTTCGCGCTCAAATTCGCACGCTTCATGGTCGTTCATTGGACCGCCTTGCAGGTGCAAGCTCTTGCGCGACGCCTCGGACAAACCGTCGTAGTAGTCGGGTTCCTTCCAGCACAGGTGGCGCTTTGCAGCGACGTGCAGACGGGCTGCGTCAATCACTTCATCCGCGAACAACCCCTTCAGCCTGCTGTAGCGAATGTGTTCGTGCCCCGCAGTGTCCTTGCCGAATTGGTGGGAAAGGTGCCCGTAGTCATGCAGCAGCGCGTGCTGAAACTCCGTCACGTCCTCGCCATAGTGACGATGGCCGTGTTCGCGATAGGTGGCGAGGACTTCGTCGAGCAATTTTGGACTCATGGGGTGAGGCGTGAACGGCCGTGGAAATTACTTTGCTTGAGTTTTTCATGACTGGCGCACGCTCACCGCTACCCGCGCCCAGCGTCGCGTGGCGGCGAGTGCGAAGCCTTCATCCAATCGCTCCAGCGGCAAGGGTGGACTTACCAGTGAGAGCCAAGGAAGTGATGATTCCCTGAGGAACGCGACCGCAAGGTCGAGGTGACGCGGTGCATAGTTGTGAAAACCGCGCAGGCTTAGGCAGCCGCGGATGATCGCTTCGCCGGTGATATTGAGCGCGGAGTCGGGATGCACCATGCCGACAAAAAGATAGTGCCCGCCGGGTCGCAACATCCGCAGGCCTTCACTGACGATGTCCGGCACACCGGCGGCCTCGATGACCACATCCGCGCTCCGAGGGTCGACGTCTCCGCTGTGCCTCGGCTCACCGCCGAAGTCAGCCACGCGACCCAGTCGCGCCTCATCTGTATCTACCACGATCACGCGCCCGACACCGGCGGCCCGTAGAAGCGCACAGCCGTGCAGCCCAAGCAAACCAGCGCCCTGTATGACGGCGACATCGCAAGGTGCCGGGAGTTCTTCGGTGACATTTACCATCGTCGCGAGAGAACAATTCGCCGACGCAGCCACTGCATCTGCAATGCCCTCGGGCACCTCCACAAGATGCGTTCCCGCACGCAGCAGGATGTGCGTGGCATAAGTGCCGTGCAGTCCGCTCGCCTCCTGCAGGCTCACGTGGCCGTATTTGAAAACATGCTCGCACTTCTGCGGCAAATTCCATTTCGTGCAGGCGGCGCAGGTGCCGCAACTCGCAGCCGAGGACCATGTAACGCGCTTCGCCATCCAGTCTTCGCGTCCGACTCCAGCAACGATCACGCGGCCAACGCCTTCGTGACCAAGAACGCAGGGCGTAGGCTCTAGACGTTTGCCGGAGTGGGTGTGTTGGTCCGAGCCGCAAATCGTGGACATCAAAATTTCGACGAGCACCTCGCCCTCATTCAACGACGACGGCAAAGCCATCTTTGCGATGCGAAACGGCGAACCAGCGCGATCGAAGATGGCTGCGCGCGTGTTCATTTTGATTGCCGTCGGTAAAGCCACGCAGGCAACTCACCCACGCTGCGCAGCACAAAGTTTGCACCAGCATCGGTGAGTCTTCGCGCCGCCGCCGCCACGTGTTCGCTGCGTTCGCCCTCGGGCAGCGCTGAGAACGCCTCCTCACTCAATCCCACTTCGTTGCCTGTCTCGCTGACACCGATGGTCACCATGCCTGCGTTCACGCCTTCCGCCATGTCGGCGGGTGTGTCACCGACCTTCACGCAGCATGACATTGGATAAGCATTGAAGCGCTCGGCGAGACGAAAGCAGGCCCACGGTGCAGGGCGGGCTTGCGGAACTTCATCGGCACAAATGAGAGCATCAGGCGCGATGCCAGCGACGCGAACGAGCGGTTCGACGATGTCCATCATCAAGCGCGTGTAACCAGTGGTGCTGCCGATGGCGATACCTTGCTCACGCAGCGCGGCGATCATCTCGACGGCTCCGGGAATCGGTGCGGTGTGCGCGGGGAGGACCTCGAGCAAACGCGCAGTGAAGTCGCGGTATATTTCGTTTACGAGTGACTCGTCCGGTTCGCGATGCAAGTCGTGGCGGACGCGCGCGGCGATGTCCGGTTCATGAAGTATCTCTCTCGCGTGATCGCGCTTGTGCGCGCCCATGGGCTTGCGCGCGACTTCTTCGCTGATGGGCAACCCCGCAGCGGCGAAGGCGTCCACGAAAGCGCCGAGCGGTGCGCGGCAGCCGAAGTCAATCAGCGTGCCGGCCCAGTCGAAGACGATGAGTTTGATGTTCATAGCGTGAGTGCGGGAGGTGAGGATGACAGACTCCAGGAGGCGACGGTCTGTTCCGCGAGTGCCCACGAAAGCGTCATCCCGAGGCCGCCCATAGCGGTGACCATAGTCACGCGCTCGCGAGGTTGGAGAACGACCTGAGTTTTCCCGACTGTACTTTTCAAATAAACGCCCTGCCAGTTGGACGCGATCTTTAGTCCGGGTAGGCGCGTGAACGTGGCTAGGTTTTTGAGCACGAGTTCATCCACATGCGCCCAGTGTTCTGGCGTGAAGTCAGGTCCGTATTCGTGCGAATCGCCGAGCGTGAGAGAATTGTCCGAATGCTGCGCTGCGATGACATGGATGCCCCATTCCTGAAACTCAGAGGCGGTCGCATCGAGCGATTGCTGCAAGGCGCTCATCGAAGGACACTCCCTGAACGCCGGATAGTGTGCGAGTGTGAGGTCGCTCACCATGATGGCGCCGAGCCGCTGTGGGAATGGTTCGCTGCGCATCATCTGCAGACGGCAGGGACGGATACTGGCCTTGGCGAGTTGTTCGGGGAAAAGGAGGCGCATTTCCTCGCCCGCAGCGATGACGCAGCGGTCGAACTTAAAAACGCGGCCGTCGGCCACCTCCACAGCGTCCTCATGAACCTTAATCGCGCATGTCTTAAACTCGAAGTGTACGCCCAAGGATTGCAAATGGTGGACCAACCCAGTGAGCGCATCGGCGGAGCGAAGGCAGATTTCGTGGGGACTGAACACGGCACCACGCAAGCCGACAGTGTTTATCAAGGGATAGCGGCGAACGGCATCGTCGGGAGAAAGCAATTCAAAGTCAGCTTCGACTGCCGCCTGTTGTGCGGAAAACTCGCACAGCACACTCCACGCTTCATCGCGATAAGCAAGGCTGAGCGAGCCGCACGGATCAGCGGCAAAACCGATCCTCTTTGAAACTTCGCGCCATCGCTTTGAGCCAAGCAACGCCTGCTCGCGCTCCGGCCCGAAGGCAAGTCCGATGGGCCAGATGGTTCCGAAGTTGCGGATCGACGCGCCCAGCGGGCGCGTGTTGCGTTCAATAACAGTGACCTTGCAGCCCGCCTCGTGCGCGGTGAGCGCGTGCGTGAGGCCGATAACGCCGCTACCGATGATGACGACTGCTTCAGGACGATTCTGTGGCATGCTCGGGTATTTTATCGGGGGGCAAGTTCAAATTGTAAAAATGATAAGATTTTCCTTTTTGCCTCGTTTCCGCAACTCGCGCGCGCGGTATTGTCGCGGGGCGCGCAAAATATTGGGCGTGGGCGTCGATGCCGAGTTTAATCGATTCGTAGGAGACCGTTGATGGGGATAGTTTTATGGTTGTCATGGCCTTGAAGATCGTGGGAGCTCGCGCCGCTCGGCAACCTCATGTCATCTACCACATCCCATTAGCTTTGCTTGGCAGCCGTGTCAGGAATCCAAGTCAGGCCCCAGTCGCGCAGGGCGAGGAGGACGGGCAGGAGCGCTTTGCCTTTGTCGGTCAGGTGGTAGGCGTGGCGTCGGCCATCCGTGTCGACGGGCGCCTTACCGATCATTCCGGCCTCCATCAGGCGCTTCAAACGATCGCTGAGGATGTTTGTGGGCACGTTCTCAGGACCGGTGGCGAAATCTTTGAAGCTGTTCCTGCCGAGCGCGAGATCACGGATGACCAGCAACGTCCACTTATCCCCGAACAGATCTAGTCCGCAGGCGATGGGGCAGGGTGACCGGCGCTTTGTGCCTTGAGCGGAGTTCTTGTCCGTGCGTCT
>JBILKY010000226.1:0-6196 GCA_044376395.1 Chthoniobacteraceae bacterium
CGCCCCAGTCCACCTGCCTCAGGAACTGCTGGGTGTACTTGGTCACCATGGGTCCGCGAAGCACGGCGGGAGCGCCATCGTCGAGCAGAAAGCTCATACTCATGAGTCGGAGACCGTGCCGTTCCACTGGCAGAATCTTGCCCGTTTCGGAGTCGGCGAAAGGCCGTTCATGCGTTCCGAACATCAGACCGATGCTTGGCCCGTACAGATCGCAGTCACACAGGCCGACCGTGGCTCCAGACCGCTCCAAGGCGACCGCAAGATTAGCCGCAACCGTGCTTTTCCCCACGCCCCCTTTGCCGCTGGCAATAGCCACCACATGCTTGACGCCATCAATCGCGGAAGCGCTAGACGCGGAAGTTGTCTGTGCCGGTGCGTGAATATCAATCCGAACCATCACGTTCGTTACTCCGTCCAGCAACCGAATGACTTTCTCGGATTCCTCTTTGATCTGCTGCGGAATCTTCGAGTCCGTGGTGGTAAGTACCATTTGCACGACCACGGACCCACCTTCCAGTCGGATGTCCTTCACCAGACCGAAGGAGACAACGTCCCGTGAGAATCCTGGATAACGGACGGTTGCAAGGGCGGCGCGGATTTGGTCTTGGGTGAGCATGGGGCGGGGTGGGTCAAAGATGATCCGCGCTGGACTCATATTCCAGCGCGGAGCTAAACAAATTTGCGGCAGGTTAGGCAGTGAGCAGACCGGTTATCAAGCGTGCCGAAACTGCAATCCCGCGAATTAGATTTGCAAATCGGGGCGATACCCGAGAATGGCGGGCTCGCGCGCCATTTTCATTGGCTCGTATTCCGTAAAGTCCCAAGGAAAATAAAATGGCTGGATTCACAACTTCTATGAACAATCGGAGGTCCAAGACCCCATGAAATTGTGCGTTCTTCAACCCGGCAGCCGCGAGCCCGAGCAACAATTTTCAAACTATGCAGGATCACCCGATCCAAGTCTTCCGCCGCCGCTTGGATACCGAGGGCTTGCGGCGTGCACGGGTGGCGCCGTTTATCGCGACGATGCACGCATTCCATCCGACGAGCGAAGAGTGCTGCTGGTGCTGAACAGGAACCTCAAGGCGTGCCGTCAAACCGTTATCAACCTCCGTCGTGCCGGGAAAACGATCGTGCTCGCGCTCGAAAAAACAGGTTCGTTCGAAATCAACCAATGGTTGCGTTCCCCCAGCGACCTAACGGTGTTGAGGGAAATCTGCGCGCGCGCGCACGCTGGACTTGCAATCACAGCGGACATCGAGCCCGTGCTGCGCGCGGGCGGACTGCTTTACGTGGAAACCATCCCACAACCGCTGCCGGTCGATGTACCTGAATGGGACTTTGCAGCGCCGGCTGAAAACAGGCACGGGATCCTGCTCGGAACCTGGGACTGGCAGAACCCCCTGAAGCGGCATTTAGAGGCGTTGCTTTCGCTCAGGGACGTTGCAGGGCAGATGTATGAGCCGGTTACTGTTTTCAACTTGGACGGCTGGCGCGGCCGCCGGTGGCTCAGACAGCTGGATTATCCCGCAGGGTTACTGCGCGTGATCGAAAGAAGGCTGCCATACGTCGAATACTTGAAAAAAATGGCGTCCCACAAACTTGTGTTCCAGCTTGATTCAAGCGGCGGACCGGGCCGGGTAGCGGGCGACGCGCTGCTGTGCAGGATCCCGTGCGTCGGGGGCACGGGAGCAACTGAACGCATTGCTTTCCCTGAGTTGTGCGGGCACGGAGTGAATACGCCGGACCTCGCTTTGACCGCCTCTCGCCTGCTCGACCACAGTCACGACCGGGAAATGGCGGTGGAAAGCGCATTGAATTTAGCCGGTCAGCGAATCAGCTTCAATGCGGTCCAACAATCGCTCGAACAACTCTTTCACTGCTTCGGCTAGACAAACTCTGCTAGATACTGCCTGCTATCGGGATCAACAACCCCGCATGCCGCGCCTCGTCCGAAGTTTCCTCAAAGCCCTAGGTCTTCTTACGGCTATTTGCTTGTTGTGGCTGGGCTGGTATGGAGCGAAACGGGGTTTGACCCGCTCTTGGCGCGAGCGGGTGTTTCAGGAGTTCAGGCAGCGCGGAATCGAAGTCACATTCCGAAAACTGACAGCGGATCCCTGGCGCGGATTCGTTGCAAGCGAAGTAAAAATATTCGAGGCTGCCGACCGGCGGCGCATTCTTGCTGAAATCGACGAGGCGGTTCTCAACATAGACTTCAACCGGCTTATCCGCGGAAAAAGTTTTATCAGCGCCTTGGAGCTTAAAGACACGCGTCTCTCTTTGCCTCTGGAAAAGAGCAACCCAGACAGCAGACGTATTGACGTCACACGCCTAAACGCAAGGCTGCTTTTTCCGAACAAGCAGGTGCACCTCGTCAATGCGGAGGCGCGGTTGCTGGGGTTCAGGATTCGAGCAAACGGATGGATTTCGAATCCCGAGATGCCTAGCGCATCTAGTGATGAGTCCTCTAAAAAACTGACGGAGCTTGCGGATAAACTCATCCCGGAGTTCGACGCTGTCTCTTACGTGTCCGACCCGCCGTTGATCAGGATACAATTTAGCGGCGACATGGCTGTGCCGGAATCTCTTCAAGCGACGCTGAAGTTGGAAGCCGAGGACTTCTCGGTACGGGGATGTGATTTTGACTCGATGGTGTTGTCTGTGAACTGGCGCGAGCGGGCTCTTGCGCTACAAGAGCTCGTGCTTGAGGACGCGCAGGGAAAGCTGCGTGCGGTCGGGCTGCTTGATTCCGCTGGTGGCACTGCGAAATCCCAGATCGAGTCGACACTCGATCTGGCGAAGATCGGCAGGGCATTCGGTGCCGAGGCGTACACAAACGACTTACAATTCATCGAAAGACCCTCGCTTGGGCTTGAGATCACGGGGATGCCCGAACCTGGTGTTCCGCTAAAATTCGCGGGCTCTTTAAGGGCAAAGTCCTTTTCATGGAGAGGAGTTCCATTCGAGTCCCTGGCACTAGGCTTCGCGTGGGAAGGTGAAAGCTTCGCCGTCCGTGACTTTCGCCTCCAACACACCACAGGATACCTCGCAGCAAACACGGTGCGTACGCCGGATTCGTTCAACGCAAGACTCTCCAATACGATTCCGGCACAAGTCATCGTTTCCTTGCTCCCGGCGCGAGTCGCAGATGGTCCGGCGGGGTGGCTTCAAAATCAAGGGCCCATTCAAATGGAGATTGAAGCAGCAGGAACAGCGCCGTCACTTGAGGCGTGCAGCGTTTGGGGTACGGTAACGGCTGGGAAAAGTGTGTTTCGAGGGATCACAATTGAGAAAGCGACTACTTACGCGAGTTTTTCAGGAGGCGTAGTATCCATCGGCCCCTTCGAGCTAACGCGCAGCGAGGGCAAAGGCAGCGGATGCGTTACCGTTGATACCATCAACAAAGACATTTACATGCACGACCTCAATCTGAGGCTCAATCCGGTTGAAACCATGTGGATGATCGAACCTGCCTGGGTTGATGAAGTCGCGCCATACCGATTCAAAGGATCTCCTCCTCTTGTTAGATTGAGCGGACGCGCCGCACCAGGGACACGGCAACGCACCTTTCTGGACGTACAAGTCGATAGCCAAACGGGGATGGACTATACCTTCGCCGGGAAGGTCCTCGAATTCGACAAGGTTTCTGCGAAACTCAAATTCGCCCAAGCCCGCCTGCAGATCAACGAACTTGGCGGCCCGATGTTTGGAGGACGCTTGGATGGGAATGCAGATATCTCGCTTGATCAAAGGAATCCGGTGAACAAAGCGTCACTCAAAATCACCGACATGAATTTCTCCAAACTCAGCAAACTGTACACCGGCTATGATGAGTCGAAGGGTCTTTTGGACGTGAATTTCCTGTGGAAGGGTGTTGGGGACAATGGGAGGAAGGTGGACGGTTCAGGGGACCTCAAAATCACCGATGGAAATGTTTTTGCGATTCCCTTTCTCGGGCCCCTTTCAGGAATACTTGGCACCGTGCTGCCCGGCGTCGGATACAGCATGGCCCACAAGGCCACAGCAACTTTTACTGTGAAGGACGGTATTTTTCGCACGAACGACCTGAAAGTTGAGGGGCTTGGCTTTAATCTCCTCGGGAACGGTGACCTCCACTTCATGGACGACTACATGCGTTTCTTTGCACATATCAATGCAAAGGGCGTGCCGGGCTTGGTGCTGCTCCCTGTCAGCAGACTTTTGGAATACGCCTCCATCGGCAAGCTTTCAAAGCCCGATTGGATGCCAAGAGTGATCCCTAAGCGGCGTCCGGAAGACCCCACGCGCCCTAAACAAGACGGTTCCACGATGCCCATCGAAGAGGGGTCCGACCGCTGACAAGCACACCTCTCGGGAGGCTTCTGATCAAGGCAGGACCTTGTAACGCCTGTCAAAGCCCTCCCTGACAGTGCCGTCCTGAGAGATTAACGGGGAGGGGTTACCCACGCGGCCCAATGGACGGACTCCTGGAGCGTCCGCCGTTTTATCACCCAGATCTGCGATCATTTCATCGGCCGCCTTCCTGAGCTGTGCCACGATTTCGGGGTTCTTGTGCGAGACATCGACGGTCTCGCCGATATCGGAATCCAGATGGTAGAGCTCTTTTTTATCGAGGTGCAGCTTCCAAGGCCCACTGCGGACCGCCTGCAAATTAAACCCGCTGTAGTAATGAAAAACGCTGTGACCGGAAGCATTGGGTCGCCCGAAAAGCAGGGCTGAAATGTCTTTTCCATCAATCCTACGGTCATCCTGGATCTTTGCCGAACAAAGTGCGGCGAACGTCGGAAGCCAGTCCATGTGCGAGGTGATGGCATGCGTTTGCGAGCCGGACGGGATTTTTCCAGGCCACCACGCAATCGTACAAACACGAATTCCTCCCTCAAGAGTGCTCCCCTTTCCTCCTCTCAAGGGTGTGTTGTTGCTTTGATAATTAAGGGGCCCACCGTTGTCGCTTGTAAAAACGACGAGCGTCTTTTGATCAAGCTTCGACTCGCGCAGAGCCGCGAAAATCCGACCAGCCGATTCATCCACCTCCATCACCCAATCATTTTGCAAACCCCCTCCGGACTTTCCAATAAAGTCCTCATGCGGATAATGGGGGAAATGAACGGCATTGTGCGGAAGGTAGAGAAAAAAAGGCTTTCGTTGATGCTCGTGGATGTATTTCACAGCCCGATCGGTGTACTTGCGCGTGAAAGAATGCTGCTCTGCGAATTTCACGCGTTCCACAACATCTGAATCTTCCAACAGTGGCAGGGGCGGCTGCGCCTCACCGCGCAGGCCGGTTCCGTCGGATGGTTGCGCCTTTTGAGCGGCTTCTTTTTGAGGGGTTCCCTTTGGCAACGGACTTCCCGGATTGCTCTTGGACCCCTCCGATCCCTTGCCCATGTCGTTGGAATAAGGGATGCCGTAGTAATGGTCAAATCCCTGCGCCGTTGGAAGAAACTCGGGTTGGTCGCCGAGATGCCACTTCCCAATGCACGCTGTCGAATACCCTTTCCCTTTGAGAACCTCTGCGATGGTTTGCTCTGCGGGATTCAACCCGACCGCTGCGGCAGGGAAAAGCACACCCGGAATCGGCAAGACCCTCTTCGGATAGCATCCAGTCATCATCGCGGCCCGCGAGGGACTGCAGACAGGAGCCGCGTAGTGACTCGTCAACTTCATGCCCTCTTTCGCCATACGCTCCAGATTTGGAGTCGAGGTTTTTCCTCCGAACGGGCTAATATCCGCGTATCCCAAGTCATCTATATTAATCAGGATGATGTTCGGTGAACCTTCGTCCATCGCACCGGTCGCGAAGGTACTAAATGAGCTGACCAAGATCCAAACACGTGTTAGAAATATTCGCATAATCGTAGGGGATAAAAGCCTGTCTTCCTTCCTCAACGCGCCTCCCTATCGGATGCACCAGAGATTCTTTTCGGTCCGCAAAAAAATTTCCCCGTCAGACGCAGCGACGGACGCGTTCATGACTCCATCTGAAATCGAGTTTGTGGCGATCAGTTCAAACTCAGGAGCCGCCCTCAAAATGAACACGTCTCCCGCCTGGTTGTTCACGTAGATCAAATCGTTAACCAAGATCATGGATGACCAGCTCTCCGAGCGGGATCCGGTGCCGCTCAATCGTTGCTCCCAAACCGTGTCTCCTGTTTTGAGGCTAATGCATTGCGCAGTGCCCGGTGTGTTGAGAATA
>JBILKY010000037.1:0-17758 GCA_044376395.1 Chthoniobacteraceae bacterium
GCTGGCATGCCTCAAGGAGACGCACCCCGAGCTGATCGTTCGCCGCAAAAATGCCCACTGGCTTTGGCAGCCTTGCAAGCCACTCGATGAGTCGGTTCTGGCTGTGCTCCCAATCCGCCGCGCTGTCGGAGGAGGACTCCGGCAGCTCGGTGCATTGGCATCCATGGGATTCCACGGTGCTGACAAAATTCCGCACTCTTTCGACAAAGAACCGCTCGGTCTGCAGGCTGTATGCGGCAAAACGGCGGTAGCCTCGCTCAAGGAAATGCTCGGCCACGGAGCAGCCGATGTGGAAGTTGTCCATGCCGACGAAAGGACGTGTTCCGCAAAAGCCGGTCGCGCGCAATTCCACCGCCGGCAACCCGGTGGCGGCGATGAGGTCGGCCATCTCCCGTGTGAAGGTGCGCGTGAGAATCCCGTCTCCGTCCCACTCGCGCAGCCATGCCGGCGGAGAAGAATCGAGAGCGCGGAGCTCAAGAACCGTCGACCAAGGTCCATGCGCTGCGATGTATCGCCGCACCCCGGCAAGCAGCTCGCGTGTGTAGGTCCTCGTCGTCTCTACAAGAAGAGCAACTCGAGGGACGCGGCGGTGCTTGCGGCTGCTCATGACTGGGACAGGTGACAAAAAACCTGAGCTTCCTTGCACCATTGTCGCATTGGCAGCAAGTCCCAATGCGGCATGTTTAAAGTGTAGCACCGGCTCTATCCCTCCCCAGCCCCCGGCATGCGCCGGACGGTTGGCGGGTTTTAGCATGACCTTCGCGAAACCGTATCCCCTCAAAAAAACTTCCATGAAACGGCGACACTTTCTCAAAACGGCCGGGGCAGCAGCGCTGACCTTTCCATGGTTCTCAAAAGTCGCGCTTCATGGTGCGGATACAGTGGTACGTCCCCGGCGGCTTGTGTGCATCGGCCTCGATTTCGGCTTGCGGCCGGAGTCGTTCTTCCCGAGTGATGAGGGCCCTGACCTGGCAATCACTCCCCTACTCAAGCCGCTGGAGCGTTGGAGGCGGCGAATGACCGTTTTTTCGCAGCTCGAACATCCCGGCGTGCAGGGCGGCCACTACGGAGTGCATGCGTTTTTGAGCGGAGTGCGCCGCGAGCAGGCCGCCGGTTTCGCCGACGGCAGTCTGTCTCTTGACCAGCTTGCGGAGGAGCACTGCGGGGGACTCACCCGTTTCCCCTCCCTCTGCCTCGGTGTCGGGGGAGGCGACGCGATTTCGTGGACCCGCTCCGGGATCGCGATTCCAAAGCAGGAAGACCCGGGCGCCGCGTTTGACATGTTGTTCAAGCCGCGGCAAGCGTCGGCCGTGGATGCGCGTCGCAGGGAACTCTCCGAAAACCAGTCGCTGCTTTCGCTCATTTCGGAGGACGCCCGCCGCGTCGCGAGGCGTTTGGACCGGTGGGATCGCGAGAAAATGGATGAATTCATGGGGGCGATGCGCGATTTCGAGCGCGCCAACACCGCGAGCATGGCGTGGCTTGGGAAACCGCTGCCCGTCACCGATGGCAGTAAGCCGATGGCAAAACCGGAGGCATGCCTGGAGCGGGTGCGCGCGAATTTTGAGGTCGCTGCGCTTGCGCTGCAGTCGGACGCAACGCGCATCATCACGCTGAACATCGGAGGGGCGCTGCCGGTGACCAACATTCCCGGGATCGACCGCGGCTACCATGATCTCTCACACAGCGGCCAGGATCCCGACAAGCTCCGTCAACTGCATACCATCGAGTCGGCTTTAATGGGCGAGCTGGACCACTTTCTGACGCGGCTTGCCGACATGAAAGACACCGGTGGTTGCTCGGTTTTGGACAACACCACCGTGATCTTCGGCAGCGGCATGGGGAATGCGAGTGCCCACGCCAACACCAACCTGCCAGTCCTGCTCGCCGGCGGAGGCTTCAAGCACGGGCGACATTTATTCTTCCAAAAGCAAGGCAGGCAGCAGACGCCGCTCTGCAACCTCTTTGTTACCGTGCTGCAGCAGATGGGCATCGAGAGAGAAAAATTTGGCACCAGCACAGGCAACCTCAACGAGCTGCTCGCCTGAGATGCGCGAACCACGCTCCAACCTGCGCCCTTTCGGCTCACGTCTGCGCACCATCGCGTGCCTGCTTTCCACGGCAGCCGCGTCGGTTTTGCCCGCAAGAGCAGCCGCGGTCGCTGACGAGTCTCCCGCACTCAAACCCGATGCGTTCCTTTCACGCTACTGCATTGGGTGCCACGATTCCGACACGCACAAGGGCGACCGGCGGCTCGATGATCTGCCGCTGGGCATCGGAGCGGACTTTGCTCTCGCGGAACGCTGGCAGGAGGTGTCGCATCAGCTGCAACTCGGCGAGATGCCGCCTCCGAAAAAAAGGCAGCCCACCGACGAGGAGCGGAGAGCGGTACTTTCATGGATCGAAGAGCAACTCGCCCGCGCGCAGGACAGCGTGCAAGACAAAGGAGGCCGCGTCGCGCACAGGCGTCTGAGCCGTGCGGAGTATCTGCACACCATCCAAGATCTGTTTGGATTTGAAGGCGACTTTGATCCCACCACGACTTTTCCCGGTGACGAGGAGTTTGAGGGCTTTCGAAACATCGGCTCCGCACTCCGCAGCTCCAGGCATCATCTTGAAGGATACCTGCGCGCGGCGGAAGCGGTCCTCGACCATGCATACGATCTCGCCAATGTGGACGGAAAGCCCGAGGTGCGGCTTTGGAAGGACAGCGCTGAGAAAATGCGTGAGCTCAACGGCGCATTCGGGCTGGGTGTGATCAGTGCCGAGAAGGCGAACGGCCCGGCGTATATCCACCTCAGTCACGGGTTGAGGAATCAGGAACTGATTTACGACAGCAAACTATTCCAAAGCACCCTGGGTGAAAACGGCGTGCCGCGCTCGGGTTGGTATGAAATCGAAGTCGAGGCGACTGCCGCCAACCGGCATCATCCCTACGGAAAAGACCTGATGCTCGGGTTGATCGGTGTCTACTTCAAGGACCTCAAATCCTATTACGACGAGTCGCAGCCGATGCAATTGGGCTTTGGCAGGCAACCGGAGGGAATGAAGGGGAACGGATGGCGCCTTATCCCGCCGAACATTCTGCACTCCGTCGAGCTTCCCGACGAGAATTACACGACCGTGCGCGCCCGCATCTGGCTTGACCGCGGAACGGTGCCGTACATCGCGTGGATTGACGGGCCGCCGAAGGGGACGCGCAGCAACTTTGTCTCGACCAAACTCTACAAGTACGACCCGGCCGTTCCGAAGATCGAGAAGCACGTCTGGGAAAACCTGGCTTTGCGTGCGGAGCGCGACAAGCTTTACCAGCACCTGTACAAGGGCCCGGAGATCCGCGTGCGGTCATGGCAGGTCAGCGGCCCGCACCGCGAAGAACGCGAGCACCCGGCGCAAACACTGCTTTTCGCAAAAATCGCTCCTCATGAAAAACACGTCGAGCCCGGGCGCATGGAATCCGAGTTGGTTCGCGTCGTCAGCCATTTGTTCCGGCGCGACTGCAGCCCTCGGGATGTCGCGCCGTATGTGGAGGCCGTACGAAATCGAATGGATGGAACGACCCGCTACGCGGACGCCTTGCGCCCCGCCCTCAAAGCGCTGCTTTGCTCTTCGGAGTTTCTATTCCTCACCGAGCCGGAATCCGACGCGAAGACGGTGACACCGATGCAGCTGGCGACCCGCGTTTCTTACTTTCTTTGCGCCGGACCCGCCGATGACGGAATGCGCGCTCTTGTTGCACAAGGCTCTCTTGACGGTGCGTCGATTCGCCGGGAGACGGACCGGATGATTGATTCGCCGCGGGGCGATCGTTTCATGCGCTTGTTCGCCGAGCAATGGCTGGGGTTGACGAAGCTTGGCACGATGCCGCCCGCCAAGGAGACGTTTCCCGCCTATCACATCGACCGATTGGAGCCTGCGATGAAGGAGGAAACCTGGCGTTTCGTCGCCGAGGTGATCCGCACCGGCAAACCGGTGACTGCGCTTGTGGACGCTGACTTCACCTACTTGAATGCGGGACTCGCGCGTCTCTACGAATTTCCCGGTAGCATCGGCGATCAGTTCCAGCGGGTCAACCTTCCAGCCGACTGGCCGCGACGCGGACTGCTCGGGCACGCGAGTATCCTGACGGTGACAGCCAATGGAGTGGAGACATCTCCGGTGAAACGCGGGGTTTGGATGCTCGAAAAACTTTTCGGAACCCCTCCAAGCCCGCCTCCCCCAAACGTACCGCCGATTGAGCCCGACATCCGCGGGGCGAAGACCATCCGGCAGCAGTTGGAAAAGCATCGTTCAGTGCAGAGTTGCGCGGATTGCCATGCGAAAATTGATCCGCTTGGATTCGCGCTGGAAGCCTACGATCCGATCGGCCATTTCCGCGCCGCTTATCCGAACGGTGCGCCCATCGACTCGGGGGGTGAGTACAAAGGTCGCCCTGTGAACAGTCCCGCCGACATCCGCGCGTATTTGGTCGAACACCCGGATCTTCTCGCGCACAACCTCGCGCACCGGCTTGTGACCTACGCGCTCGGCAGACCTCTCGGCTTCGCAGACCAACCTGCGATCCGCCAACTCCTCGCGCAATGGAAAGAAAGGAACTTCTCCATGCGCGAGCTCATCCATTTGATCACTGCGAGCCCACTGATGCGGCAGCCGTAAAAACGAGCATGAACCGGCGCGGCCCGCGCCTCCCGCACCGAAGGATCAAGGAAGCTTCGCGAAGGAAACTCGAGATCACTTGGACTGCAGCAGCGCGCTTTTGGACGGCGGCTTGTCGCAGCATTTCGAATTGGCCGCGCCATCATTCTGCCCGTACCCGCCGGAGCCATCCGCGGCATCCTGATCGCTCTTCACCGGTGCGCTCTGCTGCCCGGGTTTAGAAGCCGCACCGACGGCAAAACAGACGGCCGCTCCGAACCCGCACAATAAGAGGAGAACGGTTTTGTTTTGAAAAAGAGTTTTCATGTTCGGGTCCGCAACGGATTCGCCGGGGTTGAACTCACGCTTTGAGCAAGCTTTGCAGGTAAATGGACGGCTCGTAGCTTTCGATCACCACGTGCGTCTTGCCTTCCCTGTGCAGTCGGACTTGAGGGACATTGATGCGCGGCGTCTTGGTGGTGCTGAACAAAATGTCATCGTGCGTGGCATTCAGACGGCTGGCGAATCGGTCGGGGGTGAGCGTCCCGCCCAAATGATCACTGCGGCCCGTTGCCACGTGAAGTGTGCCGAGAATTTTCTCGTCCTGAATATCGCGCCCGCTCGGCGGGAGTTCCTGAGTACCAAACCCGAGTTCGCCGATCTCACCCGTCACGGGATCGGAGGCGAGTTTTTCATTGTGGGCGGCCACGGTCTCCGGCGAACCCGAGAGCAGCCGCGCGCCGGTAATGCGCCCGTCTGAGACAGTGAGCATTGCCAGAGTTCCGTCGGAGTATTGCATCGGAAACGTGCCTTCGGCGGAGACCGGCACGAAATAGACTTCGCCCGCCGGCAGATTCGCCACGTCCGGGCCGCCGCGGCACAAGCCGTGGCTTTTCTGGGCTTCCTGCGCGCCGAGCTCGAGCCTGAGCCGGGCGGTTTCGTTCAGCACGGTGTAGTCGATTTCAACCCAATCCGCGCGCGTCAATCCAAGGCGGAGCAACTCCGCCTGCCTGCTGACCTCGTTGTAGTCCACCGCAAGCCCGGTGCTGAGAATGATCGGATTCATCCCATGCATCGTCGCGCCGCGGAATCCGAATTTTTTCGCCGATGCCGTCAGCGGGGCCGTTGCGGAGTAGGTGGAGATGCAAAGGACGATGTCGAAAGCGCTGTAGACCGCGGATTCAAAAGAATGCTCGGTTCCGTCCACGGCGAAGCAGGTGTCGGGCAGGTCGAGATTGCTTCCGCCGGTGAGCTCGTAAGCGAAGAGATCGCCGCCTTTGAGGTTGAGCTCATCGAGAAGGCCGTTTTTGAGTCGGGTGTAAAACTCGTCGTGGGCGTGGCGCTGGATGGTGAACGAGGAATCCTTGAGAAATGAAAAATCTTTCACCATCGACGGATTCGGCAGGTCGATGAGGATGCAGACGCGCTCGCCCCCTTTCGGGGCGAACACCGTTTGCAAAAGCCGGGCCAGATCGAAAGCTGGGAATGTTCGGCTGCTGAAGCGGTTGGTTGCGCGGTTGGAGAGGCTGAGCGGGGCGGGAGAAGGAGCGGCAACAGACATAAGGCTTGGATATTGGGTGAAATAGTGTTTTCCGTCGAATGATTTGAATTTGCGTGAAGCGCGGGTTCTTGGATTTCGATCAACGCTCACCCGTGCAGCAGCGTTTCGGCGAGCGCGAGGGCGGAGGCCGTTTTGCCGCCAAGCATACGAGCCACCTCCAGTTTGCGATTCTCGCCGTCAACCTTGTCCAGCGTGGAGATGGTTCTTCCGGCTTTCTCGTTCTTGGCGACGACAAAATGCGAGTCCGCCTTGGACGCGACCTGCGGGAGATGAGAGATGCACAACACCTGCCGCCTTTTGCCAAGCTCGCGCATTTTTTCACCGACCGCATGGGCGATTTCGCCCCCTACGTTGGCGTCGATTTCGTCGAACACGACCAAGGGCACGGAATCGTGCTCTGCAAAGGCGGATTTTAACGCAAGCATCACCCGGGAGATCTCGCCGCTCGATGCGATCGCGCGCAGAGGTTTGACGGGTTCGCCAACGTTCGGCGCGAATAGAAACTCCACGCCTTCGAGTCCGTGCGGCCCGGGAGCAGAGCCGGGCTTGAGCTGGATCTGAAACTCGGCTTTTTTGAATCCGAGTTCCCGGAGTTCTGAAACCACTTTTTTCGCAAGAACCGGCGCGCGTTCGGATCGCGCCTTGGAGAGTGCTTTGCCGGTTTTGGCGATCATTTCGGCGTTGTGTTTGAGCTTTTTCTGAAGGCTCTCTCGTTCCTCCGCGCGCGAGCTCAGTTTTGCGAGCCGTTGTGCGGATTGTTTTCCAAACTCAATCACCTGCTCGAGCGTGCCGCCGTACTTTCTCTTCAAGGACTCCAAAAGATTGATGCGTCCCTCGAGCTCTCGCAACCGCTCCGGATCGAGGTCAAGCGCGTCAACGTAACGCTGCAGGCATGTCGCAAGCTCTTCGAGTTCCGTCAATGCTCGGATATGCGCGGAAGTGATGTCGGCCGCGCTTGGATCGATGCGTTCGATCTCCCGCAGCGGCCGCGCAAGCTCGGCTGCGCGCGAAGTGACAGAGTGCTCGGAATCCGAAAGAAGTGCGAGCGCGTGCGAGGAAAGTTCGAGCAGCTTTTTGGATTGCGAAGCCACGGCGTACTGGCTGTGGATGTGTTCCTCCTCGTCTGCGCGCAGATTCGCGGCATCGATTTCGGAGCACTGGTGCTTCAAGAGATCGCACTCGCGCTCAAACGCAGCGTCATCGCCGCAAAGTTCGCGAAGATCCCTCTCCAGGGTGTTTTTCTCCGCATAAACCGCGCGATACTCGTCGAGTGCCTGCGAGGACGAGCAGAAAGCGTCGAGTATTTCGCGCTGCAAGTCGGCGGAGAGAAGCGACTGGTGGTCGTGCGGCCCGTGAAGGTCGACGAGCCCGCTGCTGAGGCTTTGCAGTGTTCCGAGGGTGGTCGGGCTACCGTTCACGAACTGCCGGTTGGCGCCGGCGGCGGTGACCACCCGCTTGAGCAGCAACTGCCCCTCTTCGCAGGGTTCGATGCCGATTTCGATCAAAGTGCGGTTCAGCTCCTCGGCGGGGGCCGCTTCAAACACCGCCTCGACTGCGCAGGAATCCGCGCCCGTCCTGATGAGTGATTTGTCGGCGCGCTCGCCGATGAGCAGCTTGAGCGCGCCCACGATGATGGATTTTCCCGACCCCGTCTCGCCCGTGATGGCGGTGAACCCCGGCTGGATTGACCAAGTCAAATCCTCCACAAGCGCCAGGTTTCGGATCCGCAATGAGATTAACTGAGTAGCCATCGGGCCTCGACTATAGACGAGGAATCAGCGAATGGCTACGGCTCCGCCGACCGCAGTGCGAATGGTGAGCGCGCGATGCGCGAATCACCAACCTTTGCCCTCTTCAAAGACGGACTTGAGTTTTTCAGCCGAAAGCGGCTCCGCGCCTTTGTAGGAGAACTGCGGCTGCGAGAACGGCCCCTTCACTGAAACAGCGAACGGCGTGGGACCGGCCATGCCTTTGCCCTCAATCTCCAGTGAAGGCTCCTGCCCCCGAGCAAAAGTGATGGCCAGAGGTTCAATATCCAAAAATATCCCACCCACGGCCCCGCGGAGAACCATCCGCACCTCGCCCTCCAGTTCGGGAGCGGCGGCGCTTCCCGAAGCCGTGAGCGCGACGTTGACCGCGCCCGTGGTCCCGTGCACCTCGACGTTTTCGGCGCTGGCGACCTTGATTTCGAGTTTGCAATCCTTGGCCCACTCCCAGTCGAGCCCGGCACTGATGCGCCGTGCGCCCTCGGCGCGGCTCCAAAAAAGCCGGAGATCCGGAACGCCACCAAAATTCACACTCTTCAAAGTCACGTCAGCCTTAAGCAAGGGCTTTGTCACCGGACCGGACAGCGTCCAAGCAATGGATCCACTGGCTTCGAGCGGGGAGAGACGCAGCAGGGCGGACTCGCCCTTTTCGAGCAGCGGGAAGCGCATACCCCCCACCCCCTTCCAGACCGCGCTTTTCGAGGATAGAGCCGCATCCACCACGTTTGGTTCGCCATCCTTGGAACGGACCGTGAAAAAACCCTCGTAACGTGGCGCGCCAAAGTTGCCGGAGAGATTCAGCATACGGAACATGCGATCCTCAAGGGAACAGTCCGCATTGAGCGAGGTGATCAAAGCGCCTTTCACCGGCAGTGCGGCATCGCGCAAGCGGAGGCTCCCAAGACCCTTGCACTCATTCAGTGGACCGTTCATCTCCCATTGACCATCAAGCCCGCCGGCAATTGTTGGAGACAGTCCGGGCAGCCTCCGAAGCTGCGCCAGATCCAATCCATCCATCCTGAGATTCGCCTGAACCGCGTCCGCGGGTGCGAAGGACGCCGCCTCCGGAATGTTGGGCCAGCCCTGAAGGATTCTGGAGGGAAAGGCGAGGGTTCCGCTCAAGGCCCGCCGGTTTCCCTGGCTAAAAACCAAGTCTGAAAAAGTGGCGACCCCGTCCGCGATGGTCAGGCGCGTTTCCAGCTTCACCTTGTCGTCCCCCATCGCGAGCGAATCCACGGACACCCGTCCCGCCGCGTATGTTCCGGAGACTTCGCCGCTCATCGGTTGGGACCAGCGTGGGGACTCCGCGAGCGGGTGCAGCGCGCGGAACTGGCATTGCACCCGCCCCTCGTGGCCTGAAGGCGCTCCTTTCCCCGTCCATTCCAATTGCACCCCCCCGCCGAACGAACCGGCCGACACCTGCGGCTCCAGCAGAGAAGCGTATTTTTCCAAGTCCGCGACGCCGCCGCGCAGTTCGCCCTCGTAGGACCAGTTTTCACCGATCCGAAAAACACCCTTGCCCCGAAGCAAATCCGCGCCCCGAGAGAGATCGATATTGAGAACTTGGATGTCGGCGCCCCGGAGTTTGATTGCGGCGTTGAATTCATCAATCGGCGCCTTGCGCCACGTGAGCTTGTTGCCGGTCAGGATGAGCGCGCCGCCGAGGGTTCCAGCCTGGCTGCGGATCGCCCCGTCAACTGTCAAGGCGCCGGCGGCGTATTTGAATTCGGGCAGGAGCAGTGCGGAGAGTTCCGTGAGATTGTCGATGCGGGCCGTCACATTCATCCCGAAATCGGCTTTCCACCAGGGATCCGATCCGCCGGGCCACTGCATTTCCCCGCTCAGGACGAGCTGGTTCTGGCCTTGGCGGAGGGCGAGTTCGGGAATCTGGATGCGCCGGTCCACAAGGGTCGCGCCCAGCACGAGGGAATCCCACTGGCGCGACTCCCATTGAAAATTCTTCGCCTCAACGCGCAGACTCGAGGCGCTGGCGCCGGGATTTGAAGGTTCGCCGCGGAAGCTGAATTTGCCCTGTTCCAAGACCCCGCCGGCCGCTTCCGCCCCGAGAAATGAGGCCAGAGGCGCCATGGAAAGCCCGGCGAAAGTGCCGCTGGCGTCGAAGGGGGCTTTCTCATTGGAGGGATCCGCCTCGGCCTGGATGCGGACCTCGCCGCCGAACGCTTGCGCGTGCATTTCAAGGTCGACGCGCCCGTTGACGACGTTGGACAAACCGACCGCAAGCGTGGAAAACTTGACGCCCTTGACGAGCTCGAGGTCACCGAGTTGCAGCCTGCCCGCCACCACGGCGGCCTTGCAGTGGAGGTCCCGGAAGTTTTTGGACCAGGATTGGACGCGGCAATCGAGTTTCGCCGCCTTGAACTCGCCCGGAGCCACGGTGCTCAGGAGCGCTTTGACCCCTCCAAACTGAATGTCCCAGTCGACAGATCTCACGCTTGCCTCCGTCAACTCGAGATCGATTTTGGTGGGCACGGGCCATTCCATCGCCTCACCGAAGGAGTATTTTCGGGGCCACATCACAGCGCCGCCCATCAACCCGACTCGATCGGGAACAACGGCCCAGTCAAACTTCCCGCCGCGCACGGAGAGCAGCTCGATGAAGCGGCCCCGCCCGAGCATGGGAACGAGGTTGATCCAGGAAAACTGGCAATCCACGGAATCCATCTCCGCATGCAGCAACGCCCCCGCCGAACTGGGCAAACTGATGCGCACCGACTTCAGACGGAGATTTTCCCAGACGACTCCCTCAACGGCACCGATCCTGACCACCCCACCCTGCCGCAGAACCTCCTCATGGATTAAAAGCCAGACGGCGCCGCGATAGATTTGGGGCACCAGAAGGCTCATCGCACCAATCAACGAGAGGAGCAGGAGTTTCGAGAAAAAACCCATCCTCCTGCGCGGGGTGGATACGGTCAGGGGTTCAAGAGCTGGGGTAGACACAGGCGATGGGTTGGAGGGTAGATTCTAAACTGCCCGCCACCAAAAGGCAACGCCGCGAGCGACCTTGGCGGGCCGCCCCGGCGCTCCGGACCCTTCCCGGTGTCGTTTATTTTGAGTCAACGGGTGGAGGGTCACGAGGATTCACGGAGCAGCATGGAGGGGATTGCCTGGAAACCGGGGGAGCCTGTGCCCGATGATTGCTCTACCGATTCCCAAGGGCTCCTGAATCCGGAGACGCACCATTTGTCCCCGTCGCCTTCAGGGCCGGCAGCGTCTTGACCCGTCTCATCATAGGACTGCCCCTGATACCGCGGATTGCCGCGCACGAACCGCGAAAATGATGCAAATTGCATTTTCTGCTGCCATTAATTCACCGACACAGACCGCACATGACTCCGCCCTCGTCTCCTTTACTTGGCAGCCGGGACTTCCCCGCCAAGCCTGCCGCCGGCTCCGCGACGACCGGAATGAGTGCCCGAGTTCCAAAGCAGCCGCACCCGCAAAAACACTGATGAAAATTACAGCATTTGTTCTTCTGGTCGCATTCGGTTTGTTGATGCCGACTGCACGCGCTTGGGCGCAGATTGCGCCGCAGTCCGTGTTGATCCCGAAATCCTGGTCCTCCTCCGGAAAAGCGGAGCAGAAGACCGAAGGCGGCCGCGAAATTTTTACCGTAGAGGAAAACGGTGTCTGGCACAGCGAGCCTCTCGAATTCCAAGAAGGTGGCGCGTATGAAATGCGCTGCGAGGTGCGCTGCCTGTCAAAAAAGAAAGATGCCAGGATGCAGGCCTTCGCCGGACCCGAAATGGCGCCACAGCTCAGCGAAGACGTGGGAAGCTCGAAGAATCCCGGGGGTTGGCGGAAGTTTTCATTGCGCTTTTTGATGCCGAAAGGCGCGAATCTCAAGCAACGGATCAGACTCAGTTCGTTCGGCGCAGGGGATTCACTGGACTTCTCAAACGTGGAAATATTCCCCCTGGTTGTGGCGCACTCAAGCGTGGAAGGGGTTGTGCTTGGGGCGGGTGAACGCATCTCGGGCGCTGTGTACGAATACGAAGCGCCATTGAACGAACTGGATGTTGATCTCCCTTGGCGGAACATCAGCCGCGCATTGGTGGAGCAGTCTGCGAAACTCCATGACCGCCGGTGGAGCTTTTCCGGCGGGCAGACGGTAGTGCACCACCACCAAGTTGGCAGCCACGGGTTCAAAGAGGCCTCCCTGCGCATCAATCTTCTGACTGCCTGGGCCACCCCGATGAGTCTGGTGGTGGAAGCCTCCTCCGATGGAATCCATTATCATCTTTGCGAGGTCTTTGCAGACACCGTGGACCGGAGCGCCAACAAGTGGGGGGAATCCCAGCACACACTGGAATTACCCAAAGAATTGCTGCCGTGCCGCGACCTTTGGGTCCGGGTGAGGGCGGAATCCGCGGATGTATCCGCGAAACCCATCCAGCTCGCCGGCTACCAATTCGCGGCGAAACTCGAATCTGCCTCCGTGATGAGTCGAGTGGGGCGCTCCGCCGTGGTCGGCATCCATGGGACGGACGAGGAGCTCAGGGTGACACCTCTCGTGAACGCCAGCCGGGATCATACTTTCTCTGCGTCGGTGGAAAACAGGTCGTCGTCTGTTCAGACGTTGCAGCCCGTTTTGTCGGTGGTTTCTGAGAGGAATAAAACGGAGCTCTTTACGGCAGAAGCTTTCGAACTCCCCGCTGGAGCGAGCCGGACAATTTCGCTCCCGTGGATATCGCGGAAGAGCGGCGTGTACGATCTGACTTTCACCCTTGGTCAACCTTGGCGCACAGCATTGGGAGCGCGCGCCGTCACATCCGCGTTGGATCTTGATCATTTCGGAAAAAGGTTGCCCGCTGCCGACGGGCATGTGGACCTTTGGTGGGCGAGTTCGGGTTGGAAGATCAGTCAGACGCGCAACGCTCCAACCGATCAGGATTCGGCTGTCCGCATCAGCCTTGCACAACGGGAAACCGAATGCGCCCAGGTGGTGCTGCGCCCCAAAGCGGCCCTGAAAAACCTGCGCATCGTCACCGAGCCGTTGCGCACCGATGACGGGACCGTCTTGGAGTCGGACTCGGTTGAAGTGCTGCGGGTGGAGTATGTCTCAATCGATAGTTCCTCCGACGAGTATGGAGGCGTCGGCATCTGGCCGGATCCCATCACCCCGATCAACGGTCCTTTGGATTTGTCCCCGGGCCTCAACCATCCGCTGTGGATTCGGGTGTCGAGCGGTGCGCAGACAAGACCCGGGAACTACCGGGGCAATATCTTGCTGAAAGCAGACGGCTGGCAGGCGGAGCTGCCTCTGGAGGTCACCGTGTTTGGCTTTGCGCTGCCCGAAACCCCCACGTTCCGCGCGCTTTTCGGGGACCGCCCCGGCACGGTCGCAAAATACCATCGGGCCACCACAGATGACGCCAAACGAAAAACGGCCCAGCGCTACATCGACGCTCTCGGCAAACACCGCATCAATCCCTACGGAATCGCCGTGGTTCCGTTGATCGCAAAGTGGCCGACCATCCGGGAGAAATGGGGAAAGGACGCCAAGCTCGTCAACGCCTCAACCCAAAGTCACCGGGGTAATAATTGCCTGCTGATCGTTGACGAAAATCCTGCGCTCAATGTCCAGGCTAGACTGGATCAACGCTTCCCACTTCTCTCCGAGCGGAAATTCAACGTGCATTTGTGGTACCGCACCGGATCCAACGAACAGTCGGCGATGATGTACATGGACTTCGTCCATAGGGATGGAAAGCATCTGGGAGGGCAGAATAAAGCGGTCAAGCTCCCCGCTTCGGAGCAGTGGAGGGAATTCAAATACGAATTCTCAAACATCCCGAACGAAGCATCCAACGCGGGCCTTTTTTTCGGCGCAGCCCCGTACGCAGCCAATGGCGAGACGCTCGGCAAGCTATGGATCGATGATCTTTCGGTTCAGCACGCTGGATCAGACACCGAGCTTCTTGCCGAAGGCGACATGGAGTCCTACCGCGAGGTCGTCCCAGCTCAGTTTAACTGGGAGGAATGGGATGCCGCCATGGAACGCTCCATCGCGGTGAATCATTTCAATAGCTTCATCTTATCCGTGCCGGGGCTGGGAGGCGGAGACTACCATTCACGCAGGGAAGGTTTTTTACTGGGCCACGCGATGGGCACGCCCGAACACGAAGCGATCTTTGCCGACTGGTGCCGGCAGGTGCGGGAGCATCTGCAGAAAAAAGGATGGCTGCACATGGCGGTCGCGTATCCGTACGACGAACCGCATCCCAAGGATGTGCCCTTCATCGTGGCGCAGCTTCAGCTCATCAAAAAGCACTTCCCGGAGCTGAAATGCATGATCCCCACCAATGGCGAGGCAAAGCAGGAGCTTGTGGGGCTTCAAGACTATTGGTGCACCATGACGAGCGGCCATAAACAGGCCTTCGCGGACGCACGAATCGCCGCCGGGGACACCTACACGCTGTACACTTGCGTCGGACCATCCGCGCCGTTTGCGTCCAACTATATCGACCGACCCGCAACCGACATGCGCGCGCTCATGTGGCAGGCGTGGCTCACCAAAGCCACAGGATTTTTGATGTGGCAAAGCGTTTATTGGAGCAGCGAGGCCGCCTATCCCGCCTCGCTCCAAAATCCGTATACTGATGCAATGAGCTGGCAGGGATTACGGCCGGGGCTTGCGAAAGGAGACCGGCGTCCATTCAAGGCCGGTGACGGTCGCTTCCTCTATCCGCCCAAAGCGTGTTTTGACGGCGGCGATTCCTTTGTGGACGAATCGCCGGCTGACTCGATTCGCCTGGAAATGGCGAGGGACGGCATCGAGGACTGGGAGTACTTTGCGCTGCTGCGTGCGCGGCTAGCCGATGCACATTTGAGCGAGGAAGCCGCGTCTCCTTACAGGGCGTTGCTGAGCGTGCCGCCTGCCGTCAGCACATCGCTTCGAGCGTATACCTCGGAGCCCGAACCGATCGAATCCCATCGTGAAGCGCTGGCGAAGGCGATTGAAGCTCTGGGAAAATAAAAACAGCTGTCCGGAAACCATTTCAGTCGGTCCTCACCCCTGAAAGTTTCCTCAGAAACTTGGCGTCGCCCGCGCCGTCGGAATGCGATCCAATGAAGTGCGATTCAAGAAAAGGTCAAAGCTCTTGGGGCAGCCTCCACGGCGTGTTAACCTGTCCCTATGAATGTTGTAGAGTTCAACGCTGAGCTCAGCTCGGGCGGGTGGCTTCATGTTCCTGCCGAAGCTGCCGCCCATTTACCTAAGGATGGGCTGTTCAAGGTAATTATTATGCCGGCTACTGATGCCGACGATTCTGCGTGGCGCAGTGCTTCCTATCGGCAATTTTTGCATGACGATGCTCCTGAGGATGCAATTTACGACTCACTCGCCTGAAGGTTCATGCCGTGTTTGGCGAAGTTTTTTTATTTCGGATGTCCGCCACTGATGGTGCCGAAGGTAAGTCACGCCCCGTCTTGGTTCTGTTCGATCTTGAGGCCGATGCGGTTGTTTGCAGAATTACGTCGGTTTTAAGATCGGGCGTGCTCGACGTGTTTTCGTCGGGGTGGAGAGAGTAAGGCCTACTAAAGCCGTCCATCGCTCGATTAGCTCGAATCGTAACCATGGAAAAAAGTTTACTGGTTAAAAAGCTTGGGCAGTTAAGCGCTAGGGATTTGGAAGCGGTGCGTACGAGGTGGAATTCGTCGATGAAACTTTAAGGACGCAGTGAAGGGGAGATCGCTGAACTCGGTGAACTCCGGATGAGCAGGTTGATCAGGGAGCGTCTGGCTTGTCGGATTTCAGGGTAGCCTGACAGCAAATTCACTACATTCCGTTGCATGGCTGCAAAGAAACCTGGTGCAGTGCTCGCGGCGGTGCCCCACCCGACGCCTGCCCTGCTCCCCCCCACACGCCCCAACACGCTGCGTTGGCTATCAGAGCGCTTTTCCAGCTTCCAAACTGCCGCCCCGAACACAAGGACGTCCAACCCGGATGCCGCGGGCCCGCTCACTTGAAAAGCACCTCCGCCGAGTCAACCTCGCCGCGCAAATAAGGCTGGATCCCTGCTTTGGTCAGTTTTTTGCCGGCCTCAGCGTCGCCTTTGAGGTGGGTGTCAAAAAAAAGGAGGGTGGCTGCACGCGTGACGGGCTGAACGTCTTCACGCGTCGGCGACGGAGTCGCCCTGCGCTCGGAGCCCGTCGAGTCGGTGAAATCCAAGTGCTTTGCATTCTGCAGCCAGACGAAGCGATGCTCTCCCGCGGGCCAGAGCGCGAAGGCCTCTTTGCGGTTGTCGGCCGCCAGACCATTTTGCTGCTTGTCCAGAGTGCCGGAGACGCCCAAAAGCGGGACCTTCAGCGAGCGGAAGCTCTCGCTCAAAAAGAACGGCTCGCCTACGCCTTGGGGCGAAAGCGCCACCCCGCAACGAATCCGCTTCTCGCGCTGATCGGGTCCGAGTCCCTTGCCGGGTTGGACAATCGGGGTGAGCCAGTCCAGAGCCGGCCGCATGCCGCACACGACCATCGTGGTGAATGCCCCGAAAGAGTGCCCCATCGCACCAACCCGGGTCAGATCAAGTTTGCCGCTCAACTCTCGGTGCGAACGGTTCCATGACTGCGCGAGGTCCAGCGCGAAAGTCACGTCCTTCGGACGATCCAGCACTTCGGCAGAGTCATGGATCATTTCCTCAAGGTTTTTCATCATCCGCAATCCCTGAGTCATTCGTTCGCGGTTGCTGCCGACATGTTCGAGGCAGAGGACCGCGTAGCCATGGGAGGCCAGATGCTGGGCCTGCGCGTAATGCGTATCCCAATCGCCCCCTGCGCCGTGCGAGAGTGCGATTACCGGGCTGGCCCCCGCGCCCTCAGGGAAATGGACTTTGATCGGAATTTTGCGGCCCGTGGAAGATCCGCTCCCTCTGCGCGCGGCAATGATGCGGCGAACAGGGCCGGCCGGGGAAGGACCAGCAGACCGGGACTGGTCGAAGAGTTCGGGAAATGCGATGATTTTCACCGCGCACGGACCTGCACTGGCGTAGTCAGCGGCAGGCAGCGGGGAGGCGGATGCAAGCAAGACGCAAAGCGGCGCGAGGAGCAGAGCGGCAAAAAGAGAGCGCAAGGACTTCATGAACGAAAGTGGTAAGACTTTGCATTTGCCTCCACTCCCGCAACCCGCGCGCGCGCTATTATCGGGGGGCGTACGAAAGAAAGAACGACTCTTCACGGGAAGGAACATGGAGTGACTTCACTGATCATTAACCGTGAGCAGAGACGAATCTTAGGCCACTGTCAGCAGCGGTGCGGTTTCTCCTCCCACTCAATGAGCATTTACCCTCGCAATTTGGTCGCAATTTGGTGGCTGGCACCTTTTTCCTTTTTTGTCACTCGAGATCCCACTTGCCGGCAAGGCAGGCCGCCACGGCGGCCTTTTCTGCGCCGCTGAACCGGCGGTTGAAGACGAGGATCTCGGCGATGGTGCCGTCGAAGAACATCTGATCAAGGGGCGAGAAACAGCCCGCGCGAACGCTCTTCGCCCAGCGATTGCGGCGTTCGATCATCATCTGCCGGTTTGCAACGCAGGCAGAGGAGGCTGGCCTCGAACCCGTCAACTCCGCGGAGCGCTGTAAGTTTTTCGAGTTTAATACTTGTGCAGTACGCGCTGCTTGCGGTTAAATCATGACTCAAAAAATCAAGGCGTTTAACGACCCGCAACCAATGGACAAAAGGCTGATTGTCGCTGCCCAGATCATGCTGGTTTTCACAGGGTGTTCTCCCAAGGGTTGTGTCTTGGTTAAAGGGGGCGCGTTACCAGAAGATTCTCCTT
>JBILKY010000227.1:0-6164 GCA_044376395.1 Chthoniobacteraceae bacterium
GCGTCGTAGATGATTTTTAAGTTGTAGATGTCCGCGATTCGCTGAATCGAATCAACGTCGCACGGGTGGCCGTAGCAGTGGACAGGCATGATTGCCGTTGTATGTGGGGTGATCGCTGATTCAATTTTATCGGGATTGATGTTGAGTGTGTCTGGGCAGATATCCACAAACACGGGCTTGATGCCGTTCCAGAGCAATGAATGCGCGGTGGCTACGAATGAGTAGGGCGTCGTGATGACTTCACCCGTGATGCGCAACGCTTGTAGGGCGGTGACGAGGGCGATGGTCGCATTTGCGAACAGGCAGATGTGGTTTACCTTGAGGTGTGCGCAGAGGGCGGCCTCCAGTTGCTGGTGGAAGGGGCCTCCATTGGTGAGGATTTTCGTCGACCAAATCTGCTGCAAATAAGGAATGAATTCCTCGAGCGGAGGCATCGCGGGTTCGGTCACATAAATGGGTTTAGAACTCATTGTGCGCTCCGCAGGTTTAGCGGTTGGTTAGGGTTCGCACGTCCGGATGTGGGGGACGGCGATTGGATTCTATAAACGGCTTTGCCGAGCCTCCTGATTGCCCTCGAAATGGGGTTAGGACGGGCAAAAGCCCAACGGTCAAATTCGCGGGTAAGCCTTTCTGAGCCGGACCTCAATCCTACCTCGTAAAGTACTTTAATTCGTGTGGATATGGAATGCTGCTGCTTGAGTGTCTCATAGAGCGTTCGGTAGTCCGCGAGCATTCCGTGCTTCAGGTGCGTGAGGGACAGATGCAGGTATTGACGTTCAATTTCAAGACTCAGGGGTTTCGATTTGGTATGCCCCAACAATTGGTCGAAACGCTTGAGCGATTTGAAAATCAATTCAAAGAACTCTTTCCTGCGCCGTATCGACTGCATGTCGGTGGTCCATGAAAACGGCGTGCCTCTTCGGTAGATGCACATCGGATCCGGTAGATAAATAGCGCCGCCGCGCATGCTGCCCATGACTTGCAGGAAGTAATCCCCTACCGGCGCAGTGAGCAGAAATTCTGCGAGGTTTTCAAAAATGTTTCTTCGGATCAGAATTGAGGCTGTCGGGCAGAAATCTCCCCCACCGGAAATAACTTCATCCGTTGGGATGCATTTTTGGTGGAACGATTGGAACCCGAATAATTGATTTGTGTTTTTACGGCCAAAGAAAGTCTGCGCCGGATGGAAGCAGAGGTCGCTAGTTGGATTTTCCTCAAGTTTTTGGACTTGTTTTTGGAGCTTTTGTGGGTCGGTCCAGCAGTCGTCCCCCTCGCAGAAGGCGATGTAAACGCCCCGGCATTGCTTTAGGTTGTGCAGGGCGTTGCCCATGATGCCCAGATTTTGATAGTGGCGGATGTAACGGACTCGGCCTGCTCTTGGATGCTGCAGCAGTAGTGATTCGATCACCTCGTGGGTTTTGTCAGGGGAATGGTCGTTTGAGACAATCAGCTCGATGGCGAAGCTTGTCTCCTGCATCAGGACCCCGAGGATGGCCTCTCTCACGTATTCTTCGTGTTTGTACGTGATCATCGAGACGCTGACTAAAGGATTGGAGTCCGCAGTTGGTTGGTCTGTTTGAGGATGAGTGGTGAGCTCTGGATGCGCTCCTTCGCCCTGCCCCCACACACTATTTGGGTGGATTTTAGGGTTGCCTCTAGTGTTTGCGTTCATCCCTCGCCCTCTGGTTGCGTCTCCATCCCAGACCCGCAAACATGTTTCGGTTCTGGGGGACTCCCTGCGTGTTCCGCCCCGCGGACTGGGCGGGTGCATGCCGGCGTCCGTGCGCGGCCGTTTTGCGGGGACAGGGCCGGATGGATCAAATTGGTCTGTATAGGTTTATGGAATTTTTAGGCGGCTTTACTTCCTGAGCTTGTTCTGGCGCGGCTGAATCGTGGCATAGCACTTCGGTGCAGTAGCGTTTTTTCGCCACCATTTGACTGAGTAGGTTCACGAGGATATGTTTGGAACATGCTCCAGATTTCCCAGGCCGCCGCTTTGCACCTTCGCTCTCTGGTTCCAGATCATGCCCCCGAGCGTACCGGCTTAAGGATTTTCGTGCAAAAAGGGGGCTGCGCTGGGTTGCAGTACGAGATGAAAGTCGATCAGGCTGCGCAGGGGGATTTACTAAGCGAGCGCGATGGGGCGCTGGTGATGGTGGATGAACAGAGTTATGCGTTTCTGAAGGGCGCTGAACTGGACTATTGCGACGATCTTACGGGCACGGGATTCCGGATTGTGAATCCAAACGCGGCAAGAAGCTGCGGGTGTGGCACGTCCTTTGAACCTGCTCGGGATTCGGAAGAACTTGGAGCCGTTGACGGTGGAGCCGAAGCCGCAGTTTCCGCGCTTGTTCGCGGCTAGTGCGTTTAGCACGGATATGGAGAAACGGTATGTCTATCGGCCTCTTTCGTGAAGAACCAGCGACGGTCGCCCGGAGTAAGGATAATCTTTTTATCTGGACGGTTTTCCTGTTGGTGCTGGTGGGCGTAGCCTTCGCTTGCTGGCTTGGAAGTTTCTACGTATTCGGACACCCGGAGGAGCCCCGCCCGTACAGTATTCTAAAAAAACTCGGGAAGCTTCCACCCCCAGGGCGTTTTCAGGTGACAAAAGCTCCTGCTGGGGAGTTTTTGGACGCCCAACGGCTCTTTGAACGGTACAGTAAATTCACTGCTTTGCAGCTCGAGCGAGAAAATCAAATTTATCTCCGGAACTACATAAAGAATTACTCCGAGACCAAGAAGCTCGTTCCTTACATCATCGGAAAATACGTGATCTTAAAGGTGTATGAACTCCATGAGTCGGACTTTTTCACCACCGGAGTTGTGGCTCTCACCCAGTCCGTTGATTTCCCTCAAGTTCTGGTTGAACTGATTTACACGGCGCCTGTGGAGAATGTCAGCGACTTGAAAGCGATGCTGCGACCAGGGGTTGAGGTTCGCCTTGATCGGACTTTGGACTTGTCAGCAGTTGTGCATGTTGCGCGCGCAGTTGACGGCAGAGTTCAGTTGAGCGTGGTGCCGTTGCTTTACGGGCAGTACCGCTTGAAGGAAGGCGCGGGCGAATTTTCGCTTGAACCTCCGGTGCAGCTTAAGGTGGCTTCTGGGTTGCCTTTGATTCGTAACGAAGAGGTGCGTTCCGTGTTTCGCGAGCAGGCGGAGCTTCGGAAAAAGCGTCCCGGAAATGGCGTGCCGCAAACTGACCTATTCGGCAGCGAGTTGGTGAGGTCGGACCCTCCGAAGGAGGCGCTCCCAGTTGCAGGAAATCTCCCTCAGACTGCCGCGGCTCAGGAACAAACATTGCCGATGGCGCAGAGCCCAGACCTGACCTCGGCGGTGCTCGATTCGAATGCAAAGCCCCCGACGTTGGGGGCCCAGTCCGCGCCGGTTCCTGTAGCTTTCCCGGATGGATTTGTTCCCCAAAAAGTGCAGATCGCTGCCGCCGCCAGCCCGCAGCCCGCAGCCCGCAGCTCACAAGTTGATAAAGTTCAGCCCGCAAAAATCCAAGACACAGGGGCGCTCGATTCGCCGTCGGAGGGCTCGCGCCCGTCTCCCACTGAGATCAAGCCTGACGTGAAAGTCGCAGGAAAGCCGATGGTTAAACCCGACTCAAAATTGCCGAAGGAAACCGCGCTGCCTGCGCTGCCATCGGGCGGAGTGGTTGCCGAGAAAACGGCCAAGGTAGCCGCTCAAATTCCCGGCGGCGATAAAGCTGCTGAGGTCTCAGGTGCGCCTTCGGCCCTGAAGATGGAAACTTCCAATCCCGATGTCCCGACAGCGAAGTCCGCTGCGAAATCGTCTGCGGCGCCAGATCTAAAAGAGAGGTTTGTGGCAGCGACAGGGTATCCGAAGCCTGCGCCGACGCCCAGTCCGCAAGCCGCGGCGCCGGTTTCCGTTGCTGCGCTCACGCCAACAACGACGACTCCCAGACCCGTTGTTGTAGCAACTCCTTCTCTTGCCGCTGGTGCGCAGTCGGCAAATTGGAAGACTTACGCCACTGGCAAACAGCCTCAAGGGAGGTCGGTTTCGACAGATCAGGCGCTTGCGCTCCAGGGGCGTAGCGAAAGCACTCCCAATTACTTGCGAGGCAAATTTGTGGTGACTGCAGTGGATCGCAATCGAGCTGTGATGCGGCAGGAAAGCTCCGATCCGAAAGCCCCGCCGGCGCGGGTCATTGTGGAGTATCCGCCGGGGGCGCTGCCTCCATCACAAGGATCTGCAATCTCGCGGGAGGACGGGCGTGGATTTGAGATCCGAGAGGTTCGACGTGGAGCAGATGGGCAGGTTAATATTTTTGTCAGAGAAGTCATTGCCCCGTAAATTCAGGATTGTTCCTGAGCCGGCAGCCGCGTTGTTTTCGGAAACGCCGGCGAGAAAATGGCGGCCCGAGGGGCCGCTGTGACAACGTAGAGACCGGATTCTTTAGGCTCGCTGTTGCCTCAAAAGTGAATGAAGCCCGAGCACTGGAGAGGGTCCGGAGCGGTGGCGCGAAAACAGAAGTCTTCGCTTGGCATGTGGTGACCTCGGGCGGGATACTTGGCGGATGCCCGATCAAAGTCTTCTCTCCCGAAAAGCGATCATTCCCGCGGATCGTTTGATCTTCGCCCTGGATTTGCCCACCGCCGAGGATGCGCTTGAGTGGGTGGACAAGTTGGGTGATTCGGTTTCGTTTTATAAACTTGGGTTTCAGCTTTTTATGGCTGAAGGCTACTGGTCTCTGGTGGAACGTCTCCAGCAGCGGGGGAAGAAAATATTTGTGGATCTTAAGTTTTTTGATGTTCCTGAGACTGTGAAAAACGCGGTGGCCAACTTATCGCGGCGTGGTGTTGAGTGTTGTACGGTGCATGGGAGTCAGTCGATTTTGGAAGGGGCAGTGCAGGCCAAGGGCGAGATGAAGGTTCTCGCCGTGACGGTTCTCACGTCGTTGGATCGCGGGGATCTGGATGATCTCGGCTTCTCCTGCGATGTCGAGGAGTTGGTCTTCTCGAGGGCAAAGCGGGCTCTTCAGATTGGCTGCGATGGGGTTATATCCAGCGGGATGGAGGCTGCTAGGCTCAGGAGTGATTTGGGGGAAAAACTGCTGATTATCACGCCAGGCATCCGCCCAGTCGAAAACCGCGTGGTTGACGATCAGAAGCGGACCATGACCTTGGAACAGGCATTTCTCTCCGGCGCAGACCACGTGGTTGTCGGGCGTCCGATCCGGCAGGCGCCGGACCCGCGGGCGAAGGCTTTTGAGATGCAGGCTCAGATTGCTGGTTTGTTCTGTTAACCACTTGTGATTTTATGACGACCTCCAGCACGCCTCCCTACAAAATCGGCAACGAAAAGCTTATCAAAGTCACGGATGCGGCGTCAGTGAAACTGAACACGCTTTTGAGTCGGCAGGGGCGACCTGGGGGGGCTCTTCGGGTTGCCGTGATCGGAGGGGGGTGCTCGGGTTTGCAGTATAAAATGGACTTGGTGGATGGTCCTGTGGCGCGGGATATTATGGTGGAAAGCGCAGGAGTTCGCGTGGTGGTTGATCCCAAGAGCGCTTTGTTTGTGAGCGGCTCGCTTTTGGACTTTTCCGACGAACTCCAAAAGGGCGGGTTTAAAGTGACAAATCCAAATGCCGTAGCCCATTGTTCCTGTGGTGAAAGCTTCTCAGCGTAATGCTTTAAGGGCGTCCGCGCGGTCGTTTTAGGGTGTGATTCGGCTCCTTCTGTTAGTTTCCGGAATTTAATCCCAAGCGCCGGATTAGGGGGGGGCACTCGGCCTGCTCTTCCCGTCGGCCTGCCCTCTGTCGCTGGATTTCATGCCAAAATAAATTTTTTTTGGAAAAGTTCTCAAAAAAACGATTGCAAACCCGAGTCCGTAAGGCATTCTCGTCAGCCCCTCAAAAAACCGAATCCGCAGGAGAGTAGGTGTTGTTAGAAGACCCGCTCGATTGCACTGCATAAAATTATGGCTATCAAGCGATCAAAACGTTACCGCGCCGCCGCCGAGAAAGTGGTGATCCAGCGCGCTTACCCTTGGACCGAGGCTCTTACGACCCTTAAGTCCCTGCCCACCCCGAAGTTCGACCAGACGGTCACTCTTTCATTCCGACTGGGTGTTGACCCTCGTCAATCGGATCAAATGGTTCGTGGCACATGCCCGTTGCCTCACGGTTCGGGTAAGAAAGT
>JBILKY010000228.1:0-6161 GCA_044376395.1 Chthoniobacteraceae bacterium
ATCGAGTCGTAGTGAGGTGGAACCGTGTAGCCGGTGTAGGCGTGGGAATCGATGCGGACTCCGCGGCCGCCGGGGGCGTAATACAGTTCGAGCTTTCCGGGGCAGGGCGAGAAATTGTTGAAGGGATCCTCCGCGTTCACGCGGCATTCGATCGCGTGGTAACGGCGCTTTGCGTCGCGCACGTAGTGGGAGAGCGGTTCGCCGGCGGCGACCTTGATTTGTTCCTTCACGAGGTCGATCCCGTAAGCTTCCTCGGTGATGCAATGCTCCACCTGGATACGGGTGTTCATTTCCATGAAATAGAAATTCCCCTTGTTATCCACGAGATATTCGATGGTGCCTGCGCCCTGATACCCGACGGATTTCGCGAGTTTGATGGATGCATCGCCCATCCGCGTGCGGAGATCATCGGTCATCAGGGGGCTCGGGCACTCCTCGATGATCTTCTGGTTGCGGCGTTGCATCGAACAGTCGCGTTCGCCGATGTGGACGACGTTGCCGTGGCTGTCGGCCATCACTTGAAATTCGATATGGTGCGGATTCTCGATGAGTTTCTCGATGTACACACCGGCGTTGCCGAAGGCTTTTTCTGCCTCCATGCGGGCGCCGTGAAAGCCCTGCACGAGTGAACCGTCGTTGTGTGCGGGGCGCATGCCGCGACCGCCGCCGCCGGCGACCGCCTTGATCATCACTGGATAACCGATTTCGCGGGCGAGCCGGAGGGCGTCCTTCTCGTTTTCCACGAGTCCTTCCGATCCCGGGGTCACGGGAACGCCTGCTGCGCGGGCCGTTGCGCGGGCCACGTTCTTGTCGCCCATGGAGCGGATCGCGTCCGGAGGAGGCCCGATGAACTTGATGTTGCAGCTTGCGCAAACCTCGGCGAAGTGGGCGTTTTCGGCAAGGAATCCGTAGCCCGGATGGATCGCGTCGACGTTGCCGATTTCGGCCGCGGAAATGATGCGGTCGATTTTGAGGTAGGACTGCGCGCTTGGCGCCGGGCCGATGCAGACGGCTTGATCGGCGAGTTGCACGTGGAGCGAGTCGACATCCGCCTCGGAATACACGGCGAGCGTTTTAATGCCCAATTCCTTGCAAGCGCGGATGACTCGGAGCGCGATTTCACCGCGGTTGGCGATCAGGACTTTGTTGAACATGCGATAAATACGGGGCTTGGCGTTAAACCTTCAGGCGGGGCGGAGCCCCTTGCTTTTAACCGGAGGGATGCGCGGGCTGTTGAACTGTGGAATGAACCCGCGCATTGCTGCGGGTTTTTTAGCGAATGCGGAACAGCGCCTGGCCGTATTGGACGGGCTTTCCGTTTTCGGCTAGGATTTCCGTGATGACGCCGGAGGTCTCGGCTTTGATCTCGTTCATCACTTTCATGGCTTCGATGATGCAAATGGTGGTTTCCGGCGTGACCTGCTGGCCGACGGTGACGAAAGGCGAGGATTCGGGAGAGGCGGCCGAGTAGAAGGTGCCGACCATCGGGGACGGCAAATCACGGTCGCCGGAGTTTCCTCCGGAGGAGGCGGCGGATGCGTTCAACGCAGCGGCTGGAGCGGCTGCCGGGGCGACGCCCATGTGCGCGGGCGCGGGCGCGAAGGCCGGGGCGGTGATGACTTGCTGGAACTCGCCGCCGCGCTTGAGGGTGATTTTGAAGCCCTCTTGTTCGAGAGAAAATTCTGAGAGGTCGTTTTTGCGGATCAGAGCGATCAGCTCTTTGATTTCTTTAAGGTCCAAGTTGGGTGCCTCCGGTTAAGGGATGGGTTTTGCGAAACGTTTGCGAAACTTAACGAAGTTGTTTCAGGATGGTCAAGCAACGCGGCTGAGGGCGGGCGCGCTCCGAGTGAATCTGGTGGCAATTCTTTGAATTCTCAAGATTTTTGCATGCGCGTCTCCCACGCCCGCACAATTTCCTCGATGGTTGCGGGGAGCGAGATGGAGATGTCCCAGCCCGGGTAGTGGGCCCGCATCTTGGAAAGGTCGCTGTAGTAGCAAATGTGGTCGCCCACGCGGGCGGTGTCTTCGTAGCGGAACTGCTGTGGGTTGCCTGAAATCCCCTCTGTGATGTTGAACGCCTCGAGAATCGAGCAGGAATTCTGTTTGCCGCCGCCGATGTTATACACTTCCCCGACGCGCGGCTTCTGGAAGAACTGCCAGATGAAGCGGGCGACATCCGTGCTGTGGATGTTGTCGCGCACCTGTTTGCCTTTGTACCCGAACACGGTGTATTCCTTGCGCTCAAGGTTGCATTTCACCAAATAACTCAGGAATCCGTGAAGCTGGACGCCGCTGTGATTCGGGCCGGTGAGGCAGCCGCCGCGCAGCACGCAAGTAGGCATTCCAAAATAGCGGCCGTATTCCTGCACCAAGACGTCGGCGGCAACCTTCGAGGCGCCGAAGAGCGAGTGGGTGGACTGGTCGATGGAGAAGTCTTCCGCGATCCCGTTCGCAAAGGCTAGGTCCGCATAATCCCACCGCGTTTCCTGTTCGACCAACGCGATGGTGTTCGGCCGGTCGCCGTACACTTTGTTGGTGGACATGTGAATGAAGGGCGATTCCGGACAGAACCTGCGCGCGGCTTCGAGCAGGTTGAGCGTGCCCACGGCGTTCGTGTCAAAGTCGTCAAAGGGGATCGCCGCCGCACGGTCGTGCGAGGGTTGCGCGGCGGTGTGCACGATCACAGACGGGCGCAGCGTTTCAATGAGTCGCAGCACGCCCTCCCTGTCGCGGATGTCCACCGAGTGGTGACCGAATCCCGGGATTTCGGCAACTAGCCGTTCACGGTTCCAAGTAGTGTCGCCCTGAGGTCCGAAAAAAACCGCTCGCTGGTTGTTGTCGACTCCGTGCACGGAGCAGCCTTGTTCATGAAAGTACAAGCACACCTCCGAGCCGATGAGCCCGGAGGAACCTGTGACGAGGACGAGCGGTTTTGTCATGAATGTTAACGAAGATCGAAGGGCGAAGGGAGTGTCGGCGCGCCGATTCAAGGCGCCTGCCCGTCGGCCGGTTTGTGGGCGGGGGGTGTGTCGCCGGAGGCTGTTGCAGGCAGGGGTTCGTTGTCAGCCCGCTTGCGGTAGTCGCCGCGACTGAGCATTTTTTCGAGCCACACGTAAAGGCAGATGAAGAGGTAGCGGCTGCCCATCTCCGAGATCTTCAGTTTCGCGACGCCGAAGCGGCGGTTCTTCCAGGTGATCGGAATTACTTTCCACGAATATCCGCGCACGATGGCTTTCAGCGGCAGCTCAACTGTCAGGTTGAAATGCTGTGAGAGGATCGGGCTGATGCCTTGAATCACCGAGCGCCGGTAGGCTTTGAACGCGTTGGTGGTGTCGTTGAGTTTGACGCGAAACAGAACGCGGATGAAAAAGTTAAACGCCCTGTTGAGCACAAGTTTCACCCATGGGTAGTCGATCACGCCGCCGCCCCTGAGAAAACGGCTTCCAAAAACGCAGTCGTATCCCTCGTTCAACGTGTTCCAGTAGCGCACCACGTCGCGGCAATCATCGGATTCGTCAGCCATCATGATCACCACCGCGTCCCCTCGCATTTGCGAGAGCCCGAGTTGAATGGCGCGGCCGAATCCGTTGAGGCCCCGGTTCATCACGGGACGCACTTCGGGGATTTCCGCGGCGGCTTTCGAAAGGACTTCCCATGTTCGATCCGTCGATCCGTCGTCGACAACAATCACTTCGTGGGGAATCCCGCGCAATGAGAGCTCGAGATGCAGGTGGCTGAGCGTCGATGGAATTGCCCCCTCCTCATTCCGGGCGGGAATCACAATCGACAGCAACTGGAGCTTCTCGCTGCTCACTGGAAGGGTGGTGGTTTGTCTGCGAAGGGTTTTCGGGTGGCCCGTGGATTTTAGCCGCACAGTTCCAGCCAGTGCGGGTTGGACTCCGCGTGGCCAGCGATTTCCTCCAGGATCGAACCCATATTCCGGGAAGGATACCAGTCCCATGTTTTTTGGGCGAGGGTGGAGTCGAGCACGACCCAGGGAAGGTCAAACGGGCGTTCTTGCGGGTCCTTGGAGACCGCATGCGGGCCGAACCTGTCGGCGCACCATTCGCTGAGCTCGAGCAGCGAGCGCGCGCTTTGAATCCCTCCACTCAAGTTCGCCACCCGCGGAACTTGAGCTGCAGAGTCTGTTTTTCCGGCAGCCGCCTGCTTGAGCAGGACGGGCACCAGATCCTCCGGATGGAGGCAGTCGCGCACCTGATGGCCGTGGCCGCCGAACCCGAGGTAGCGGAGCGGTTTTTTGGATGCCCAGCTGTGAAGCCAGAAGGAAAAAATGCCTTGGTCCGCCTTCCCGAACTGGCCCGCGCCAGCCAGCACGCCGCAGCGGTTGATCCAAACCGGAAATCCGAACGCGCTCCCATACTCCAAAGCGAGGCGTTCCGCGCAGAATTTGGATGTGCCGTACAAGGACAACGGGGGTTCGGACGAGAACGCCTCAGGAATCCCGGTGTCGTAGGGCGATGCGCCCGGCGCGGGGCGGAAAGCGTTTCCTCGCAACTCGAGTGGGATGGCGCGCAGCGCTTCGATGCCGTACACGCGGCTGGTGGAGAGAAGCGTGAACGTTGCGCCGTGCAGCCTGCAGAACTCAAGCATCGCAACGGTACTGAAGAGATTCGTGTCCAATAATTCGCGGGACGGTGAATCGTTGGAGATTCCGGCGAGCACCGAGGGGTTCGCCGCCGCATCGATGAGCCAGTCGACGGGCTCATGGCGGGCGAGGACGTTTGGATCCCGCAAATCCGCGACTTGCACCGTGCACCCAAGGTTGCGCAGTGCGGGCAGGTTTGTTTCAGATCCGCGCCGGCAAAGACTGTCGATGCCGAAAATCTTGAGCCCCTCGGCATGCGCCAGCAGCGCGCGCGCGATCGCGTTTCCGGCGAAGCCGCAGATGCCTGTGATGAGGATGCGCATGATCGTTCATGCCGCCCAAAACGTCCCGTGGCGTTATTGAGTCGGGGGAGTCTCCCGGTAGGGAGTATTGTTCGTGTAGGCCTCGATGCGAGCTTTGATGCCCTGGGCCATCGGGCCCTGCTCGCCGCCGGGGACAACCTCGAGGGCTTTTTTTGCAGAGACAACGGCTTCCTCGTATTTTCCAAGCAGCGCGAGTGCGGCTGCGAGCGAGTCGTGAAAGGCAGCTTCTTTTCCCTGGGTTAGTTCAATGCCCTTGGTCGCCAGGTCGCGGGCTTCGAAGCCGCGGCGGATATTGACGTCCGGGTGCGTGGCGAGAATCCACGAGAGGCGGTACATGGCCTGCAGGTCATCGCCGCGCGCGAGGCCGGCCTTCCACACATTGACGGCGTCCGCCACGGCGCCATTTTTCAACAGTGATTCCGCGAGGTTCCGGTATGCCTCGAGATAATTTGGATCCAGAGAAATCGCGGACTGGTAGTAATTGATGGCCGAAGTTTTGTCCCCACGCGCGCCGAGGAGGCTTGCAAGGTTGTTGTAAGCCCGGGCGTGCTTGGGTTCCGCTTGGATGGCGCGTTTGTAAGAGTCCACCGCCTCGTCTTGTTTGCCGAGGCGGTACAAGATGTTGCCCAGGCTGAAATGGCCCTCTGCGAAACGGGGCTGCAGAGCGATGGTTTTGCTAAAGCAATCAGCGGCCTTTTTGAGTGTTTCCGGATCCTGCGAGGTTTCGCTCAGCAGCAGTCCGAGGTTGTAGCAAGCCTCAAGGTCGCCGGGGCTGAGTTCCACCGCCTTGGTGAAGGCTTCGATGGCCTCCGGAAATTTGCGCTGCTGAGCGTAGATGCTTGCCAGGTTGCGGTGCATGAGTCCCCAGCGCGGGTGTTCTTTCGCGGCGAGGCTCTGAAAATGCGCGGCCTCCTCAAGCTCCCCCTTGGAGCGGAGCAGCACGCTCAGGTTGTTCAAGGAACCGACCATGTGCATGTTCAAACGCAGCGCTTCACGGAAATGTTTTTCTGTAGTTTCGATTTTGGTTTTATCGCCCGTCATCTGGAGCGCGGAGGCGTATTTTTCGTTGGCGTAATCGTTGTCTTCCGTGACGGCCAGCGAGTGTGCCCAAAGGCTTTCGTCATTCTTCCATGTTTGCGCCTGTTTCCACGCAGTGATGGACAGAAGCACCACGATTGCCGCGGCGGTGGCCACGCAAAGCTGCTGCAAGACGGCTGGCTGCGCTTCGCCCG
>JBILKY010000038.1:0-17718 GCA_044376395.1 Chthoniobacteraceae bacterium
TGAGGCGATCAGTCCAGCGACTTGATTCATGTCGGAGGGCAACACCAACGTGGTCTTCGACTTGTCAGCAACCCGCGAATAGGCTTCCACGGCTTTTTCCGCGACCTTCAGCTGGACGGCGTCCGCTCCTCCCGGTTGGCGGATGGCTTGGGCAACCCGTTCTATGGCCTCTGCGCTCGCAGCCGCAACAGCTTTGATGGATGCCGCCTCCGCCTCCGCTTGATTAATAACGGCCTGTTTCTCCCCCTCGGATCGCGCGATCGAAGCCTCTCGCTCCCCGGTGGCGATGTTGATTTGTTCCTGACGGCGACCCTCGGACGCCGCGATGAGTGCACGCTTCTCGCGCTCCGCGGTGATCTGCTGTTGCATGGCATGCAGAATCTCCTTGGGCGGCGTGAGATCCTTGATCTCGTATCGTAGAACTTTGACTCCCCAGTTGAGCGCCGCTTCGTCAATCGAGGATACAACAGACTGGTTGATCGTGTCGCGCTCCTCAAAGGTTTTGTCCAACTCAAGCTTGCCGATGACCGACCGAAGCGTGGTTTGCGCCAGTTGCGTGATAGCCGTGATGTAGTTTGAGGAGCCGTAGCTCGCGCGCATCGGATCAGTGACTTGAAAAAACAGGATTCCATCAACCTGCAGCTGAGTGTTGTCGCGGGTGATGCAGACTTGGCTTGGCACATCCAGAGGAATCTCTTTGAGGGAGTGTTTGTACGCAACCGAGTCGATGAACGGAATGAGGAAGTTCAGCCCCGGCTTGAGGGTGGAGTGGTACTTGCCGATGCGTTCCACGACCCACGCGTTTTGCTGGGGAACCACCCGGATGGAGCGCATCGTGAAAATGATGGCGATGACAAAGACGAGAATTGCGAAGGAGGGCATGTGAGAAGTCTGGTTGTGAAGGGTTGGTCCGGAGTTTCAGTTTGTGTGTAAAGGCGCTGCAGACCCGGTCGCGTCGGCGTTTGGGGATTTCATCTGCAAGTTGCGATAGACTGCATGATTTTTCATGAGGGGCGCTCGCTAGTTCGTAATTCGAGGCGATGCACCAGATGCGGCTGTTTGAGCATCATCCGCCGGGCTCACGATCAAGGTGTTCCCCCTTACCTCAATGATCCTATGCGTTCCCGTTGGAAGAGGGTTGGGCGCGGTTGCTGATGACTTCACGCTCCATTCCGCGCCGCGGTACATGACTCGTGCCCTGCCGTTCTCATCCCAAGTCCGCACCTCCAGAACCCCTCCAATGTCCATCTGCATGTTTTTGTCCGCCGAAGGCGCTGTATGCTCGCCCTTGGCGCGGCGCGCGTGCCACGCCAAGGTCGCGGCGCTGGAGACCAGACCTGCAACGAGCAATTGCGCTGAGCTGTTCCATTCAAAGTACGCCGCAACTCCACCCGCAACGAATCCAATGGAGACCATCAAAAGGTAAACAGTTCCAGTCAGCAGTTCCATCAAGACAAGAACCGCCGAGAGCGACCACCAAAGTGCCGGCGTACTCATACGCGTAATGTCGTCTACTTGTTTGAGATAGTCAAATGCTGAGGGAGTTGTTAATGCGCCCGATTCGCTGGCTTGTGAGCACCTGTGTTCAGTAGCCAAAAACGCTTTTTCGCCCAGCCAACCGGCTTGTCACTGTGCCGAGGTCCTCCCAGCCTACGCGGGTTTCCAGTCCGTCCAGCGACTAATGTGCTGGCGCACCAGCAGCTCTGATTCGTGTGGTTTGCGGGACCGGATGGCTTCCACAATGCGGCGGTGATCTTCCGTGGAGACTTTTGACTCTTCAAGGCTCGTAGCCCGAATGTAGGAGCGGAAGTTTTTCACGAGAAGCGCTTCGAAGGGCCAGCGGATCGTGCTCCATGCAGTCAGGAGCCAGCGGTGCCCTGATGCGGAGCAGAGTATTCCGTGAAACTCGGCGTCCAAACTGGCCAGTTCCTCCGCGCTTTTAGCCGCGGCAAATGCGGCGATATTTGACTCCAACGCCTCAAGGTCTTGCTCTGTCCGAGCGTCCGCGCACAAGCGCGCCGCCATGCCCTCCACCTCGAGCCGGAGGGTCAAAATCTCCTCATAGTCTCTGCCTCCGAGCGTGCGGGCGACGGTTCGGCCCCGGCGGTCTCTCTGAAGCAGTCCCTCGCGCTCCAGCATCAGGAGGGCTTCACGGACAGGCACTCGGCTCACTCCAAGGGTTTCAGCGCATTGGGATTCGGGGATGGGCTCTCCGCCCTCGATCACGCCGTGGAGGATTCTCCGGCGCAGTTCGCAGTGGACCTGGTCTGTGACGCTGAGTCTGAGAATCAGCGGGGGCTGCGCGGCGGATGTTGAGGTCGGAACCAATCTCATGTTCGCCGCGATCCTGAACAGGTTGAGGGGTTAACTCAAGATGCCTTTTAGGCTTCACGTGGGCTTTATAGCCCGGACGATTGCGAAGGGGACTCTTCGGGCTTGCGCGCCGAGGAGAACCCTAGCACATTCGGCCCCTTGCGAATGGATGGGTGCCGGAGTGGTCGAACGGGCTCGCCTGGAAAGCGTGTGTACCCCATAAGGGTACCGAGGGTTCGAATCCCTCCCCATCCGCCATGTTTCGGAGAGGGACTCTCTTTGGTTTTACAGGTTGGTTTTCCTGCCCCCGTCCACTACGATTCCTGAGGAAAGGGGATCCAGAAAACAGGGATCCCCCTACGTCCCGCCGATATGTCACGCAAAAGTCCACCAGAATCTTTTCCTCAGAGATGCGCTAGTGCGCTGTTCTCAAAGGTTGGGATGTCCGTTCTGGCCTCCGGGCTTTTTTGTGTTTATTACTTGATTTCTAATAATTTAGAGCTTGGAGGCGACGCGATTGCAGAGCACGAAACGCTCGTCAAATTGACCCAGTCCTTGGGGACTGAAGGGAGTGTCATTGGAGATGAATCGTTGCAAAAAAGCGCCTCGGGGGGTGGTGGCGCTCCCGCAAGCGTTCCAGTTTTGCCCTTGGCGCGGAAACATGGATCTGCAGAGGTTTTGGGAAGCACCTTGCGCAAGACTCCCATGGGGAAGGATGGTCTGAATCCTCACCATGACCGTGGCAGGGTGTGCACACTGGACCCTGCCGGATTACGTGGACTGGCCGAACTCAGTCCCGGCGTGAACGTTATGCTACCATCCTTCGAGGGGAACGGCATGCTCGCGGAAGTCGAGTCGCGCATGGAGGATGCCGGGTGGCTCCGGTTTGGCGGCAGACTGAAGGGAGTCGATGGTTCTTTCACGCTGAATACAAACTTTGATCGGGTCTTCGGTTTGATCTTGATGCCGCAATTGGAGGTGGCCATGGAGATTTTGACAGAGCACAGCGGCCAAGTGTTGATGGTGGAACGGCGGCTATCGTCCGTTGTCTGTTCTCCGCTCCCGAGGGACTCTGGGACGGACGCTCAAATGATCGGTGAGTCACCCGTGGCTGCTGCCAAAGATGCTAATTCGAACATCAAAATCTCGAGTGGTGGTGTGATCCCCGAGATCAGCACTCGGCCAAGCGCGAAGGCTGTTGTCTACCTGGACTTCGACGGTGAGCAGGTTTCGGACAACTCTTGGAACGGCGGCAAGTTGATCAATGCGGCGGCCTCAGGCCTGACACCGCAGGAAATTCGGCAGGTGGTCGCCCGGGTCGCGGAAGACTACGCGCCTTTCAACATCAATGTGACTACTCATCGGGCGAACTACGATAATGCCCCTGTCAGACAGCGTATGAGGGTCATTGTGACTCCCACAGACACTGCAAATCCGGGTTCCGGCGGTGTGTCTTATGTCAACAGCTGGAGCAAGGCTGGGTACTCGTTCAGCGAAACCATCCCCGCCTGGGTGTTCAATACCATGGTCAAGTCGGTTGCAGAGGCGGTCTCTCACGAGGTAGGGCACACCCTGGGGTTGAATCACGACGGAACCGGATTTGCCTCTTATTACAGCGGGCACGGCGGAACTTTGGCAAATCCCACTAGTTGGGCTCCAATCATGGGAATCAGTTACGACAGGTCGCTCACTCATTGGAGTCGGGGCGAGTATGCAAGCGCAAACAATACGGAGGACGATCTTGCGATCATTGGCAAAGCTGAAAACGGCGTGGCATTCGCAGCGCTTGATCAATCAGGAATCGCTGGGGCTCTTGCGGTCAAAGCTGGAAGTTTCGGATTCTCCGGCGTTTTGCGGGATTCTTTGAGTCCGCATCAGTTCGTTTTCTCAACCCTTGGAGGTTCTTTTTCCGCCTCGGCACTGCCCTCTACTGAAGTCATCAGCTACGCAAACGCAGATTTGCAGCTCTGTTTACAAAGAATCTCTGATCCTGCGCCTGCGGCAACGCTTGCGATTGCAAATCCTCTCGATGCGTTGGGTGGCTCCGTGGTGAAGAATCTGCTGCCGGGGACGTACTGCTTGACTGTGAGCTCAGCGAAAAATGGAGACGCTACTGCCGGCGTCTATACGTCAGGGTATCCAGCATACGGCTCGATCGGCGGATATCGGGTCGCCGCAAGCCTTGCCGAAGCTGACTCGGCGTTGCTTCCTGTCTGGGCGGGCACGTTCAGTGGATCGGGTGTGGCGGGGAAACCGTTCGTCCTCGGGTTTCAAGTGTCCGAAGGCTCTGTTGTCTCGGTGGATGAGAGCGCCCTGCCTCCCGGGATCCGCTTAGAATCCACTGATAGGACGATTGATTCGCCGACACCCGGAGAGGCTTCTGTTTTGAGAAAGGTTTCGAGGTTTGTGGGAACGCCCGCCATCGCGGGGAGTTGGACGTTGACGGCAAGGGCTGTGAATGGCGCTGGAGAGAACGCTTGCCGGTTCACCATCAGCATTGAACCCGAGCCGGTGGAGTTGGCTGCAGCTCTTGGCGGGGTGAGTGATTTACGAACCAGTGGGACTGCGCCTTGGTCGGGGTACATTGTTGCCCGGGCGGATGATCAGCAGGGACCTGTTGCCGCCAGTGGGAGGATTGGCGATAACCAATCGAGCTCCTTGCAGTTTTCAGTGAATGGACCGGGGGTTCTAAGTTTTTGGTGGAAGGTTTCTAGCGAGCCGAGAAATGACGGTGTGAGATTGCTGCTAAACGGAAGGAGCGTCGTGGACCCCGTTGCACGCGGAATCGTTCAACTGAGCGGAGAGTCTTCTTGGGAACAACGCAGAATTAAGCTCCCGAGAGGCGCGTCCAATGTGGAGTTCCGGTACTCCAAAGACGAAGTTCTTTCGGGGGGCAAGGACCGCGCTTGGGTTTACGGGATCAAAGTTGGCAAGCTACCAGTGATCGCGCGGGGCCTCGATCCGCTGGTCCGGCTACCGAAGGGTGTGCGCGACATCACTTTGTCGGCGACCGTGACTGATGCGATCCGATACGCCTGGAGAGTAAATGGTGTTCCTCTCACGAACATTGCGTCACCAAACCGCGTGGTTGCCGGGGCGACTTCTGGAACTCTTTCAATCAAGGGTATGGGCGGTGCAGACATCGGGGTTTACGAGTTGGAGGCGATCAACGACTTCGGTTCTGTCATTTCCAAGGCAATCGTCAACGCACCGCTGGCCCCGGAAATCGTGCAATCTCCAGTTGCGCCAGTGGGGCTCAAGGGCGGTCAGCCAATGATTTTGACGGTCCAGTCGTTCGGCCAGTGGCCCCTCGCTTACGAGTGGTTCAAAGACGGCCGCTCTGTCCAGCGTGGATCAAATCCGTCGTTTCAGGTTGCGAGAGCCAATTCCTTACAAGCAGGAAAATACCGGGTTGTCGTCAGCAATCCCTCGGGGAAGGTTTCATCGGATGAAATTCAAGTTGCGGTGGAAATGCCCGCCAGAGCGGTGCGCCGGTGAGTTTTCAGTGGCGATTGGTTTTGGCCGCAAGCAGGTTGTTTTAGACAGAGCCTCGTGTCCTGCGTAGCCTCCTCCTACTGTTATGCCTAGAAAGTGGGTGTTCCTTTGGTTGATTGTGTTAATCGGGATGTTCGGCTGGGCCCAGCTTCGTCCTTTTAAACATTCCGGCAACTCTCTTGATTCCAAGGCGAGTTCCGCTTTGTCTTCCTCCGGGGCGGCCCCTTCCCCCGTTGCAGTCGGCAGATTCCCTGCGCTTGCGGCACTTGAGGCAGATTACACAGAGCTTGTGAAATCGGTTGTCCCAGCGGTCGTGAGCATCACAACGCAAACCAAAATCAAGCAGCGTGTCCCGTACGTGCTGGATGCGTTCGATTTGATTTTTGGTCCGCGCGAGCGTGTTGTGGAGCAAACTAAAACGGGGCTGGGCTCTGGCGTGATTGTTTCCTCGGAGGGATACATTCTCACAAATCATCACGTAATCTCCGGTATGTCGGAAATCCAAGTTCAGCTCAGCGACGGTCGAATCGAGCACGCAGACTTGGTCGGCAGCGACCAAGGAACCGACATTGCGGTGCTTAAGATTAAAGGCCCTGTTGCTGCACTCCACTTTGGAGACTCGGATCTCGTGCGCGTGGGGCAGCCGGTCCTCGCGGTGGGCAATCCCTTTGGATTTCAGGAAACCGTCACGCAGGGGATCGTGAGCGCGAAAGGGCGGGCTGTGCGCGACAGCGGCGTGGAGTTTCTGCAGACCGATGCCGCCGTGAACCAAGGTAATTCGGGGGGGCCGCTGCTGAATTTTCGCGGTGAAGTCATCGGCATCAATAGCGCGATTTACTCCGCGAATACCGGCACATGGCTGGGCATCTCTTTTGCGATTCCGGCGAATGTCGCAAAACAATCCATGGAAAGCATTCTGCGCACCGGCCGAGTGCAGAGGCAAACACTCGGCGTCTCCACGATGGCGCTCACCCCCGAACTCGCCCGCCAGCTCGGCTTGCGGGCTCCGGTGGGAGGAATGATCACCCAAGTGCTGCCGGGTTCGCCCGCGGAAAAATCCGGACTCCAGCCGGGTGACGTGATCGCCGGCTTGAACGGGGTCATCCTTGAGAATTCCGCTGCGCTTCCCAAAGCCCTCGCCGATGTTGCACCCGGTAGCCGCGTGAAGCTCACCATTGTGCGGGATGCCAGGGAATACACCGTGGTTTGCGAGGTTGCGGAGGCGCGTTCCCGCTGAGCTCCTGCAGAGCTTTTGCAGAGCTTTTGCAGAGCTTTTGCAGAGAGGCGGCGCGCGCTTGGACTCGGCCGTCGGGCTCTCCTACTCCTCCACGCCCTCGTTATCTTCCGACGAGGTCGGAGTGTGACCAAGCAGCATGCGCTCGTGCTCGGCTTCCTCCATTCCCTCCCGCACCAATTCCTCGACAATGTTCACTTCATCCTCAGGCCGTAGCCGCGCGTGGATGCCGCTCACCCCTTCACCTTCCACTTCCATCCGCGCGTTTTCAGCGCCAGTTCCCTCGGGAAAGCGGTGGCCGTGCAATTCCCGACTGGCCTCTTCCCAGTCGTTCGTGTCGGGGCTTGAGCGTTCTTGGATCTGCGCAATTTCAAAAGCGCGTTTTTTGAGGAGATCGGGGTCTGCAACACCCAGCCCCTTGGAACCTAAAAGAATTTTTCCTGATACGGGTCGCTTCATGTCCATGAGGCACTGGTACTCACAATCAGCCCGTCTGCAAGCAGGGGCGCCCCTGTGCTCGGCGCGGTAGCTTGTTCAACAGAGTCGCGCGTGGGCGCCTGATCCTATTGATACGTGGAAACCCCGATGCGCGCCCTTATCAGGGCAGGGGAGCCGTTACATCAAACCGAAGACGGATGTCCCAGTGCCCCGCACCTGCCCGGTCGTGCTGCTCTTTCGCGTTCTGCACGCCCAGTTGGGCGGGTCCGCCAAGCGCATGGATGTGATGATCGTCGAGTCCGGAACGATTAAGAAGAGCTTTTTCCCGCGGAAAGAATCCGCGGGAAAAGCATCCGCAATGAGGCGATTGACTTCGTCCGGAGTGATTCCGGAAGGTGCTGACGCGGTTTGAGCGAAAGGAGTCATGATCACCTCGGGAATCGCTCCTAGCGCGCACCGGTGCGAGCTAGTGTTTTGAAAGGTACTCAGCGACGCCTTTGAAGTCGGCTTTCATTCCGTCTTTGCCAGCGGACCAGTTCGCAGGACATACCTCTCCATTCGTTTCGAAAAATGTCAGGGCATCCACCATCCGGAGCGCCTCGTCCACGTTGCGGCCGAGCGGCAGGTCGTTCACCAACTGGTGCCTCACCACTCCTTTCTTATCGATGAGAAAGAGCCCGCGGTAGGCGATCATCTCGCTCGATGCGGAAAGATTTCCGTCGTCGTCCACGCCGAACTCCCCGTTGAGAACATCGTAGGCCGAGGAAATGGTTTTGTTGGAGTCTGCCACAAGGGGGTATTTGACCCCTTGAATGCCACCGTGGTTTTTCGGGGTTTGCAGCCATGCCCAATGGCATTGCTCGGTGTCGGTCGAAACGCCGACGACTACAGTGTTGCGCTTTTCAAACTCCGCGAGTTTTTCTTGGAATGCGTGAAGCTCGGTCGGGCACACGAAGGTGAAGTCTTTCGGGTAAAAGAAGAGAACGACGTTTTTCTTTCCCTGAAACTGGCTGAGCGTGAATCCCGATACGAGTTCTCCTCCGTTGATGACTGCTGCGGCGCTGAAGTCGGGGGCTGTTTTTCCTACGAGTACGGACATGGTGTGTGTTTCTGGATTGGTTGTTTTTTAGGGCGTTCGCCGATGTGGCTACGCGCCGGTATTGTTGTTGAAAAATTTTTTATGCGGTAAGCGCTTTGTCCAGTTGAGCCAAAAGCTCTCCGACGCTCTCCATGGTTTCATCCCCCATGTTTGAGAGACGGAATGTCTTGCCCTTAATCTTTCCGTAGCCGCCGTCGATAATGAACCCGCTGTTGGATTTTAGCGTCGCGAGCATCGCTGCGACATCGACATTCCGGTTGTTCGCGACGCAGGTCAGTGACTTGGACCGGTAGCCTTCCGGTGCGAAGAATTCGAATCCCCTGTCGCGCACCCACTGATGCACCAGCGCGTTCGTCGCCGCATGCCGTTGGTGGCGCGCGGCGATTCCCTCGCTAAAAATATCCTCCAGCTTCGAGGCAAGGGCGTAAATGTGTGAAATCGACGGGGTCGATGGCGTCATGTCTTCCGCCTGATTTTTTTGAAATTCAATGAAATCAAAGTAGTACCCGCGTCCCTCGTTGGATGCGGCGCGTTCCATCGCCTTCTTGCTGGCCGCGAAAAGCGCGAGCCCCGGCGGCATCGCAAGCGCTTTTTGTGAGCCCGTCAGCAGAACGTCGATCCCCAGTTGATCCATTGCAATCGGCACTACCGAGAACGAGGACACGCTGTCGACGATGAGCTGCACTTCTGGAAATTCGCGCATCACCTCGGCGATTTCCCCGATGGGGGACATGACTCCTGTCGACGTTTCATTGTGGATGAGGGTCACCGCGTCGAATCCCCCCAATTTCAAGTGCTGGCGGATCTGTTCACCCCGGATGGGCTGGCCCCATTCCACCTGCAGGGCGACTGCCTCCTTGCCGCAGCGCTTGGAAACATCCAGCCACTTGTCCGAAAACGCACCGCACATGCAGTTAAGCACCTTGCCCTTGCCAACCAGATTCCGGATGGCCCCTTCCATGACTCCCCATGCCGAGGAGGTGGAGAGAAACACGGGCTGGCTCGTTTGGAATAGCTCCTTCAGCCGCGGTTGGATGCCGCCGTAGAGTTTCTTAAAGTCCCCGCTCCGGTGCCCCATCATCGGTTTGCAGAATGCTGCGAAGGTTTTGTCTGAAACTTGGACGGGGCCTGGAATAAACAATTTCATTGGTGGAGTGTCTTTGGAAAGTGGCGAGATTGCGCTCCGCGTCGTCCGGGGCCGGTGCGGGCTGTCATCCAATCGGAAAACCCCTGATCGCATCAACACCTTACTTCCCTGCCTCCTTGATCTCCTCTTCCGGCGCCACTCTGTTTTGCGGTCGAGTTTGCGTAGGCAACCCAGAGGTTCCGGCAAGGGAGACGGCTTTCTGGAGACGCTCGGAGGCTTGCATTTGAATGTAAAAACATTGCAGCCAGAACTTTAATGTAACGCGGCTGGAAATGTCTGTTGCACGCGCTTGGACCAGGGCTTTTTCTGCCAGCAAATCCGCCGGGTCCGGTGGCTTAGCGTCCGGCGCCGAAGTTCGATCTGCAGGTGCCGCGGGGCCCGCTTTTGCGTGCTTGAGTTTGTGCTTAGCTTTCGGATTCTTAGCGAATGCACCTCCTAGATCAATTCGCCGAGCATGTTCGGAACACCCCCCAGAAAGCGGCCCACATTAGCGATGCTCAGCAAATCACCTACGCCGAGCTTGCGGCAAGGTCCGACGCGCTGGCGGCTTGGCTGGATGCTGAGCTTGGTGAGAAGCGCTGTCCCGTGGCGATTCTCGGGCACAAAGAGCCCGAGATGCTTGTGACTTTTTTAGCCGCGGTCAAAACTGGGCGTCCGTATGTGCCGATTGACCAGTCCACACCTGCGGCCCGGGTGGATAGAGTGATGGAGGTCTCTGGAGCAGGCGTTCGTCTGACTCCGGAGCAGGTGGCGGGAATCTCCTTGGGGGCGCCGTATCAAGCGGCTCGGAGGGTCGAGGGTAATGATCCTTTTTATGTCCTGTTCACGAGCGGAAGCACCGGCGAGCCCAAGGGAGTAGTCATCACCCTTGCCAATCTGAACCACTACCTGGCCTGGATGCGGGGGGCGCACCACTTCGAGATCGGAGGCGAGGTGTTCCTCAACCACGCGCCCTTTACCTTCGACCTCAGTGTGCACGACATCTACCTCGCGTTCAGCACCGGGGGCACGCTCTTCTCCCTTACCAAGGAGACGGCGACCGATTTGAGAAAACTCTTCGAGACCCTTCGCAATTCCGGGGCGACGCAGTGGATGTCCACGCCGTCTTTCGCTCAAATGTGCATGATCGAGAAGGGGTTTTCCGAGCAGATGCTGCCCAGCGCCAGAAGGTTCTTTTTTTGCGGTGAAACGCTCGCGCCGGAAACTGCGGCTCAGATGCTTGAGCGCTTTCCGAATGCGGAAATTTGGAACACTTACGGACCGACCGAGGCCACCATTGCGGTCACTGAGGTCGCAGTGACACGCGAGCTCATTCAACAGCACAACCCGCTTCCCATTGGCCGCGTGATGCCTGGTACGAGCATCCTCATCAGAGGAGAGGACGGCCAGCCGGTTCCCGAGGGGGAACGGGGGGAAATCGTGATTGCGGGTCCCAACGTGAGTCCCGGGTATTTGAACCGGCCGGACTTAACCGAGAAGGCCTTTGCCCCGCTCGGTGAAACGCGTGCGTACCGCACCGGCGACTGGGGGCGGGACCGGGGCGGCATGGTTTTCTGCGAGGGGCGGATGGACAACCAGATCAAACTGCATGGCCACCGGATTGAGCTGGGGGACATGGAGTCAAACCTGCGGGCACTGGAGGAGGTGGCGGATGCGGTGGTGTTGCCTGTAAAAAAAGGCGACCGGGTGGACAGCGTGGCTGCGTTCGTGGTGCTCAGCGGGTCGAAGCAGGGAAGCGACTTCGAGCAGGCTGCAGCGCTCAAGACGAAGCTAGGGGAGCATGTGCCGCCCTACATGATCCCGCGAAAGTTCATTTTCCTCGAAAGCTTTCCTATGAATGCAAATGGCAAGGCGGACCGTAAAAAACTGGCGGAAACACTCGCTTGATTTTCATATTTGAAAGGTGTTGCTCCGCGTTTAACTGTATTAGCTTAACGTTGTATGCCTTCCTGCCGTTCCATGCTCCTCATCCTGATCGCGGCCGCGCTCCCAGCCTTTTCGGCTGAGTCTTTTAACGATCCAGGCCCGCCTCCAAGTTGGAAGGAGCCCATCGATTTTTTTAAAAAAACGTTCTCCTCGGTCTTTGGGGTGGCGGGAAAAATCGGCAAAAAAGCGACGGGTCTTGTGTCCGGAGTGTTCGACATCGGGCCCAAAAATCCCGACGGCACTCCCCGCAAGAAAGTGAAGGTGAATGTGCAGGTTCAGGTTGAACCCGCACAGGTGGTGTTGGAAAAAGATCGAAAACTCAACATCAAGTTGGTGGCAAGCAATCTAGGGAGGCGGGCGGAGATCATGGACTTTCCCTCCTCTCAGCGGGTTGATGCGGTACTGCGTGACGAGGACGGGGCGATTGTTGGAAGGGCATCGGAGGACTTGGAGTTCTCTGACGAACCGGGCGTGCTCACGCTGAACCCCTCGGAACGCATCGAGTACACCATGAGCATCTCGACCCGCGGCCTCGCCGCGGGAAAAACTTACAAACTCGAAGCGGCCCTCACCAACCAGAATGGATTGAGCGCCTCGTCTGCAATTTCAGTTAAATAGCTAGCCTTCAGTATTTTGCGTTTTTGAGAATGGGTTCGATTGCCCGTCCTCGGTTAACAAAGGCGGCTTTCATGGAGGCGTGGGCGGGTACGGAAAAAAGGGCCAAAGAAAAAGGCTGTCGGCAGATAGTTTGTATGCATACTAATTCCGGGCCGGCCCAAGCCCCCTTTTTGTCCGGCTAAAGTCCGTTGCCAGCACTACTCCTGATCCCTGCTCCGCGCCCCTCAAGCTTCCCACCCGAAACGCAAAACCTCCCGCCATGCCATCCAATCCCCGCATCATCTCGCTGCTATCAGTCGCGTTCCTTGGCGCATCACTTTTCGCCGCAGAAAAAAAGAAACCCGCCTCTGGTCCGGGCCCCGACAAGGCGGGGGCCTCATCAAAGTCCGCAAACAGCGTCGCTCCCGCTTGGTTGGAGTGGCGCGGGCCGTTTCAGAACGGCACAACAACCGAGACGGGACTGCCATCAAAAATTGATGCGAAGTCGGCACTCTGGGCTGCAAATTTCCCGGGCCAGTCCACGCCAGTCATCCACGAGGGGCGCCTTTACATTAATGGTTACCTTGGGGAGGCGGAGGATTTGCAGGAGGCGCTCACCTGCTTCGATGCCGAGAGCGGAAAACAACTCTGGCAGCATCGCTTTAATGATTTTCTGAGCGACACCATTTATCTGAGGTACTCAACGTCGAGTCCGTCGGTGGATGCAGAGACGGGAAATGTTTACGTACAGTGCACGCAGGGCTTGTTTTCCTGCTTCTCCAAGGATGGGAAACTTCTCTGGCAGCATTCGTTGATGGAGGAGCTTGGGCGTCTGACTTTCCCCAACTCACGGACTGCTTCGCCCCGCATCGACCGAGAGTTGGTGATTACCCGAGGCATCACCTCCAACTGGGGGGCGAGCGGCGCTGCGGGGGACCGATTTTATGCGTTCGACAAGCGTACTGGCGAGCTTGTGTGGAGCAGTTCGCCTGGTGAGCGTCCCCAAGACAATACTTTCTCTCAGCCTCTGTTGACTTGGGTGGATGGAAAGCGCGTTTTGATTTCAGCGGGTGGCGACTCCACCATTGTGGGAATCAACGCGAGAAACGGGGATCCAATCTTTCGATTTCCCGCTGCGAAAGCAGGCGCGAAAGGCGGCATCAATGCGGCAATTCAGCGCTATAAAGACAGTCTTCTTGTGATTCATGAGTCCGAAAATCTCGACTCAAGCGAGGTGGGGCGTGCCGCTGCATTCAAGCTTCCGTTTGGATCCAAGGCGCCAGAGCCAGGGAAACCTCAGGTCTACGATCCCAAGGAACTCGAGGTTTGGAGAAACCCCTTGGGCAATCTCGCAAGCTCTCCGTGCGTCGTTCGCGACACGATGTATCTGGTCACGGGTACCGGGGAACTTGCAGCAGTGGACTTGAACACAGGCAAGGTGTTGTGGAAGAAAAAACTTGCCGCAGAGCAACGCCAGAGCTCGCCATTTTTTGGTGATGGCAACATTTACGTCGCCATGTACATCGCGGACGCTGGATCGGCTGAAAAAGCTGCAGCAGGCGCGGACACAGGAGGAAACGGGGAGTTGTTTGTAATCAAACCCGGTGCGAATGATGGCGAAATTATTTCGCGCACCGTCCTCGATGGCCGCTGCTACGGCTCCCCGATTGCATTCAACGGCAAGCTCTACATTCAGACGGATCGCAAACTCTATTGCTTTGGGAAAAAAGGCAACAATCCCAGCGTGGAGTCCGTTCACGCATCGGACGGCTGGGAGCAGGCTACGCCGGGTCCGCTCGCAAGGTTGCAAATCATCCCAGGCGAAATGCTCTTAAAACCGGGCGAAGCCCAAAAAGTCAGGATCCGCGGACTCGATGCGAATGGGTTCACCGTCGACGAGAATATTGATGCGAATCGTTTGAAGTTTGAGACCTACGTCCCGCCTACTGCGTTGGTGAAGGCGAAGATGAACGGCGCATTCGATGCCCAAGGCCGTCTCGTCGCGGATGCCGAACCTGTTGCGAGCGCTGGAGCTTATCAGGCATCCATGGGTGAGATTACGGGCACGATGCGCGCTCGGGTCCTGCCTGACATTCCGCTTTCAATTGATTTCGAGAAAAACGAGCTCGGTTTCATGACGGACAAGCCGCCCGTTCCCGCAATCCCGAACGCGCTGGAACCGCCCACAGCTTTCGCATATCCGCCGCTTGCATGGAATGCCGCGCGATTCCGGTTCGAGGTAAGAAAAGCCCCCGGAGCCGATGAAAACAAAGCGCTGTGCAAGACAATCGATAATAAACTTTTCCAACGCGGGCAGATCTTCATCGGCCGTCCTGATGCGAAGGCTTACACCGTTTCAATGGACGTATTGTCTGAGGGCAATAAACGGAAAATGAGCGAGATCGGAATGATCAATCAGCGATACCTCGTGGTTTTGAAGGGCAACTCTCAAGAGCTTGAAATCAGCTCCAACCAAGAGAGGCTCCGGCACACGGTTCGGTTTCCGTGGACTCCCAACGAATGGTACACCATCAAAAGCCGAGTGGACGTCGATGCGAAGGGGTCCGGGGTGATACGAGCCAAGGCATGGAAAAAAGGTGACGCGGAACCTGATGCTTGGACCATTGAATTTGCCCACAAAATCGCGCATGCCAATGGCGCGCCGGGGTTGTTCTCTTTCACTCCCCAAGAGCAGCGCGCATGGATTGATAACATCACGGTCACCCCGAACGCGGCATCCAAGCCGTAGGCCGCGCCCCCCCCAAAACTCCGCGTCAAAGACAACGTCCCAACCTCGCATTCTATCCCCAACGAATTCAACCTATGAAAAACGTTCCTCACCACACTCTCGCGCTCAGCGGTATCGCGCTTGGTTTTCTGGCGTCTTCTCAAATATCAACCGCTGCCGACTGGCCTCAGTGGGGCGGAGACAATCCTGGGCGGAACATGTATTCGCCAGTGAAGGGGCTTCCAGTTTCAATCAAGCCCGGCAACTTCAAGCCGAATTCGGAGGAGATCGATCTCGCCACGACGAAGAACGTGAAGTGGATTGCAAAGCTTGGTTCCCAGTCGTACGGGAACCCGGTTGTTTCAAAGGGGGTCGCTCTGGTCGGCACGAACAACGCGTCACCGAGAGATGCTCGTTTTAAAGACGACAAATCAATCTTGTACGCGCTGCGCGAAAGCGACGGGGGGTTCCTGTGGCAGTTAACGGTCCCGAAGCTTGCCTCTGGGAAGGTTAATGACTGGGAGTATCTTGGCATTCTTGCCAGTCCGTGTGTCGAGGGGGAGCGCGTGTACATCGTCACGAGCCGATGCGAAGTGCTGTGCCTTGACTTAAAAGGGCAGGCGAATGGTAACCAAGGGCCGTTCATGGACGAAGGTCAGTACATGGCGGGCCCCGGCAAGCCGAAGCTAGATGTGCTCGCGACTGATGCCGATATTCTTTGGAAATACGATATGATGGACGAGTTGGGTGTGTTTCCCCACAACGCTTCCAACTGTTCCGTCATCATTGATGGCGACACCATTTTTGTGTGCACCTCGAACGGGCAGGACTGGACTCATGTCAACATTCCGTCCCCGCAGTCACCCTCCTTCATCGCGTTAAACAAAAACACGGGGGAACTCGTGGGCGAGGACGAAGCTGGTATCGGCCCTAAAATCCTGCACGGCCAGTGGACTTCACCATCTATCGGAGTGGTCAATGGTAAGAAGCAGGTCTACTTCGGTGGCGGAGATGGAGTTCTCTATGCGCTCGACACCACTCCGGTCAAAGACGGGGATTCCAATTTCATCAAGCGCGTCTGGTGGTTCGACTGCGTTCCTCCGGAGTACAAGAAAGACAAGAATGGAAAAGCGATCAAGTACCCTGCAGCGGAGGGGCCTAGTGAGATCAACGCTACGCCTGTTTTTTACAACGACCGCGTTTACGTCGCAGTCGGGCAGGATCCTGAGCACGGCGAAGGCGTTGGACGTCTCTTATGCATCGATCCCAGCAAGAGCGGGGACGTGACCGCTTCAGCCCTGATTTGGGACTACAAGGGAATCAAGCGGTCGATCTCGACGGTGTCGATTGATCCGGAGAACGGCCTGCTTTTCATCGCGGACTTCTCGGGTTTTGTGCACTGCCTGGATTCCAAGACCGGGAAACTCCACTGGGTCCATGACATGCAGGCTCACATGTGGGGGTCAACCTTCGTTGCGGATGGCAAGGTTTACGTCGGCGACGAGGACGGCGATTTTGTGGTGCTCGCGTCATCCGTGGAGAAGAAAGTGATCAGCGAGTGCAATGTAGGCGCCCCGATTTTTTCAACGCCCATCGTTGCAAACGGGCTGATGTACATCTGCTCGCAGACCCATATGTTCGTGGTCGGTGACGGCGCAACGCCCGTTCAGGCCGCAGCAAAACCCTAACCGCCCTCAGTTGACGCTCAACGGGAGGGCAGGGGGCCTCCCCGTTAGCGCTTTCCAAAGCACGTTCCACCCCCTGTTTCCCCCTCGATGTCAGGCTCAGGTCTTGTAGTCCTAAACCCAAATTCATGAGCAACAACACCACCCCAACGACCCCGATTGCTCCCAGCACACGGTGGCTGGTACTCGTAATCGCCAGCATCGGTTTTTTATTCGATACCTACGAGTTGTTGATGACTCCATTGGTAGGGGTTCCGGCAATTGCGGAACTGCTGGCTCTGCCGCCTAACAATCCACTCGTGACGGATTGGACAGGGCGGATGCTTTGGATTTCTGCTTTGTGCGGCGGGGTGTTCGGGCTCATGGGCGGATGGTTGATCGACCAGTTTGGCCGGAAGCGGATCATGGTGCTGAGTATTCTCTTATACTCTTTCTCCCCATGCGCCGCCGCGTTTGCAACTTCGCTGCCGGTGTTCGTGTTTTTCCGCAGCCTCACCTTTGTAGGAGTCTGCGTCGAATTCATCGCCGCGATCACTTGGCTGGCCGAGTTGTTTGAGGACCGCAAACAACGTGAATTTGCGCTCGGGTTTACGCAGGCTTTCGCGTCACTCGGCGGCATCCTTGTGACTGCGGTAAACGGGTGGATTGTGGTTCATGCAAATGACTTACCGAGTCTTCCGGTCCCCGACTTTCTAAACGTTCACGCCTCGTGGAGATACACCCTGCTGACGGGCTTTTTCCCGGCGCTCCCTATCGCGTTGCTTTTGCCTTTCGTGCCCGAATCACGAGTTTGGCAGGAGCGTAAAGCTGCAGGCGGCATGTCTCGCCCGAGTTTGAGTGGGCTCTTCACTCCTGAACTCCGTCGCACCACGCTGGTGACCGCCGGTCTGTCGGCTTGTGCCTACGCCGCTGCTTTTGGCGCCCTCCAACTCACGCCGCTTCGCGTCATTCCCGGTGTGCCGGAACTGTCAGAGCAGCGCGCAGGGTTGAAGCCTCTTCAGGATGAGGCAAAGGCTCTCAACGTCGAAATGATCGCCACCAACGCCCGCGCTCAAG
>JBILKY010000229.1:0-6156 GCA_044376395.1 Chthoniobacteraceae bacterium
CGACCGGGCGCAAGTCCCATGGGCGTACCGTCCAAGAACTCGAGCAGCGGGCAGATCCGCCTGCGCCGGGCCCCGAAGCCAGCGCCAAGGAGAGGATGAAGCATCGCCTTGAGACAAAGGAGGGGCGAGAACTCTACGCCCTGCGCAAACAAACCATTAAGCCGATTTTCGGGATCATCAAAGAGACCCTCGGATTCCGGCACTTCAGCCTGCGCGGCCTCAAGAATGTGCGCACGGAATGGACGCTGGTAACATTGGCATACAACCTCAAGCGGCTTTTCCACATGGGAAGGGCACCGTTGGCCGCTTAAGAGGCACCAAACCAAGACCTCTGGAGTCGCTCAAGACAGTTTTCTGTGCGGTTTTTCGCGAGAGCATTCGGACAAAGTCCACCAACCACCTTAGGCTCCCCCAGAAGCCTCTACTCTCGCCGAATCCTCCGCCACATCCTTCCGTGAATACGGTTTCCTAAGCCCGACAGGCTGCTGGTGAACTCTGATAGGATGCCACTGCCTCCGGCCAGCGCACAAGTAACTGTAGCACATTGCCACGCAACGCGTGGTACTCCGAGTTTTTCGATTCGAGTTTAACCGCAAACGTCGCCGCCTTCAGCGCCTGTTCAAACTCTCCTTCTCGCAACGCGTCCTGCGCGCGGACTGCAAACGTTGGTGCAGTCTGGCGCAAACTCTGCAACGATTCACTCGCTTCTCTGCCTTTCTGCACCACCCGCACTGTGAAGCCGCTCACCACCAGTAGCATCGCAGCGGCAGACCCCGCCAACACCTTGTTGCGGCCCATCCACAACTTGATCTGTTTTACGGCTCCAGCCTCCTCTGCCTGAGTAGCAAACCCATTCTGGTATCGCTCAATGTCGCCAGCGAAAGCCTCCACACTTCCATACCGCTTATTGCGATCGGTCGCCATCGCCTTGAGCGCCACAGGTTGCAACGCCTCCGGCACCTCAGCCCCCATCTTCGCAGGTGCTCCAACGCTGCCACTGCCCGTGCCTCCGCGTCTGGTGGCCATCGAGCTAATGCTCCCGTTCTTCACCTTGGTCAGCACCTCGTCGAGAGTTGTGCCTTCGATCGGAGGACGCAGGGTAAGGATCGCATAGAAAATCCCACCCAAACTGTAGATGTCAGAGCGCGCGTCCAAGTCGGCCACCATGCCCACGGCCTGTTCGGGTGACATGTACTGGGGGGTGCCCATCACTTCACCTTCCATGGTCATCCCATAATCACCGGTGTCGTTGACTCTGCTCACCGCAGACGACACCTCCTCGCGTTCACCCAGCACCTTCGCCAAACCCCAGTCCATGACGAGCACTTCGCCGTATTCGCCGACCATGATGTTCTCGGGCTTAAGGTCCCGGTGCAGGATTCCTTTGCTGTGTGCAAACATCATCGCATCGCATACTTTGCGGAAGATCGTCAGCAGGGTCGCCCTTGCGTAGTCCTGCGTGGCACCAACATCGCCATCACGGATCAAGTTCAACACCGCCTGAAGCGTGCGGCCTTTGATCAGCTTCATGCTGTAGAAGGGCCTTTGCTGGGCATCGACGCCGATGTTGTAAATGGGAACAATATTGGGATGAGCGAGCTGTGCCAGCACTTCGGCTTCCTTTGAAAATCTCGGATCCTCGCCGTCTTCACTCACACTGCTGACCTTGACGGCGACGTTGCGCTTCAACTGCAGATCCTCGCCAAAATAAATCTGCCCCATGCCGCCCCGAGCGATTTCCCGAACGAGTGTGTATCTGAAATGGTTGGCCGCCTCATCAGCCGGATTTGAGTCGGCAGATGGAATATTTGTTTGAGTGATCTTCTCAACATTCGAACGCGTTGGCGTTCTGTGCGGAATGGTCACCTCCATGCTCGCCTCGCTCTTGGTTAATGAGCGCTGCGGGATCGTAATGTCCATCGAGCTGGGAGTGGGAGACACTGCCTTTGGTTGCGCTGCCTTGATTTCAATCACCAAAGTGATTTCTCCCACCTGCACACTCGCCGGATAATCCACCTGCACGCGCTCGGTGATTTGGTATCCGTTGACCAGCGTGCCTCCCCCGAGATCCTCCACCTGCAAGCCCGCCTCGCAAAGCTCCCTGCCATTCTCCCGATTGTGCTGGCTCAAGGCAAACGCCCGTGGAAAACGGCTCCTCGTCTGGAGGATCTGTTGGATCTGCCGGTTGGAATGGCGAAAGTGCTCAGGCCGTGGCAACCAAGCTTCAAGTATCATCTGCTTGAGCTGGTGCGCATCCCCTATGAGGAGTTAGGTGGCACCGCGGAGGGGATCCTCACGCTGCGCACGTTGAAGGCGGAGCCTGTGGACGAACTCTTTTGCGACGCTCTCTGGGAGGAATCTCTTTTATTCGCAATTTCGGAGAGTGCGCTCGAGAGGCTGCTGCGGTATGTTCTCAACGCTGACTCGAATGTCTCGCTGCTAAAGGAACGCATCCGAAAAATCCGAAGCAAACCGCTTCAAACCAAAACCATGACCATCGCCGATCAACTCAGACAGGAAGGCAGACAGGAGGGCCTTAAGGAAGGCAAGCAGGAAGGCAGGAAGGAAGGAATCAGGGAGGGTCTCACCCGAGGGCAACTGCTCGCGCTGCGGACTGCGGTGCTGCGTTCACTCGAAATCAGTCACGGATCCTGCCCGGCGGGAATCAGCGAGGCGCTCGAAGCTATCGAGGATCCCAAGCGGTTGGAGCAACTGCTCGAAAACGCCCTCCGCTCTGAATCAATTGAGTCGTTTGCGCAGCGTCTATAATGAAACGATCCTGCTTTAGTCTCTCTTGCAGGTTTGGTTCTCAGTTGCCGGAGTACTCGAAGCGGCTCCGCGCCCACGCGAAGAGGCCGCCAATTCAAGCGGTTTTGAGTGTGGAAAACTTCAAGGCTTGGCGGATAGGTAGCCAAGCGAAACGAGGAAGTCGTCGGTCTTGCGAAGGGTCTCCTCCAGAAACGGCGGCTTGTTGAAAAACCCGTGTGCCTGTCCCTCGTAACGGATCAGCTCACAGCGGTTCCCTGCTGTTTTCATGAGTTCCGCAAATTTTTGGGCGCTCGAAAATGGCACTGTGGAGTCGGCACTCCCATGGTGGATGAGCGTGGGAACCGCTCCGGTGCGGATATGGTGCGCCGGCGAAATGTCAGGAGGCGGGCAGCCGAGTCTTTCGATGGTCGCGTTCGCCAGGAATCCGCTCAGATTCACTCCCTCGATGGGTGCAAGAACCAATGCGGGGTTGAATAGGGCGAGCGCGTTCGGCTCACTTGAGACTCCAGTGGCTTCGGCCTCAGGATCCAGTCCCGGCAAGAAAGCGGTTGCCGCCGCCAAATGACCGCCCGCAGATCCTCCCGCGGCGACAATCCGGTTCGGGTCCACGCCAAGGCGCGCAGCCTCAGTGCGGATCCAGCGGACGCAAGCCTTGGCATCCGCTACGCATTCCGTCGGCTTGACTCCATCCCGTGAGGCGACCCTGTAATCCGCCACACACGCGACCATGCCACGCGCAGCCAGCGCCTTCGCTTGAGACACGAATTGCGAGGGCGACCCGGAGGTCCAGCCTCCTCCGAAAAAAAACACGATCGCCGCCTTCGGCGATTGTGAGGAAGCAACCCCCGTATTCCGAAACACCCAGATCTTCAGCTCGCGCTCCCCGACTTTTCGAAAAGTCTTCACCTGCGCTTCGGGGATTTCCGGCAGATACTTCTTGGCTTCCGAGCGCGTATTTTGGGCTGAAACTCCTGGAATCAGATTGAAGAAACAAAGTGAAAGACTCGCGAATAGACGGAAATTGCACATGATGAAACAAGGTGTGGAAAACGACTGACGACTTCGATCAAAACCCACGGCGATCCAAAAGTTGCGCTCGTAGATCATGAGCTTCCACGCAAGGTTAGCTGCTTTGGATGATGTATTTAATTGGGGATGGATTATCGGTTGCGTTCCCGTTTAGGGTTCACACGCCTTGACTCGCCCCGTCCAGTCGCAGAGCGGTCAAAGAAAAGGCCTGAAATCCCGATAAACTCTCACCCCCCTAGGCTCTCCGATGACTCGCCCGATACATCGCTTCCATCTCGAAGCGGAGAGCCAAAACAATCCTTCCGTAGCTGGCACTGGAAAGCTCGAGGAACGCCCGCCCCGAAACAGAATCCCCACATGCACACATTGATTCGCCAGCTCGCCCTGGCTGTATTTCGTTTACTCGGGTTCACACTGACTCTCACGTCGCTGTTCGCAGAGTCTAAGTTGATTCAGGACTCTGGCCTCACCGGCGGGATCGTTGTGGCGCTTGATTTCGAAAATGGCAAAGCCGTCGCTGATCTCACCACGGACAGGCATTTTCTCGTCCACGGGCTCATGTCCTCCGAGGCGGCGATCGATCAAGCTCGGCGTGAGATCACTCAAGCGGCCCGACATGGCGGGCTGTCATGCGATGGCTACAACGGACGCGACCTGCCTTATGTGGACAGCTTGGTGAACCTCGTCATCTGCAAAGCAGCTTGCAAAGTCCCAACAGCAGAGCTGATGCGCGTGATTGCACCCGGGGGTGTGCTATTTGTTGAGGAATCAGGGAAATGGAGGAAGACCGTGAAGCCCGCTGCGAGCGGGGCCGATGAGTGGAATCAATTTCTCCATGGAGCGGATAACAATGGCGTTTCCCGTGACAACGTAGGCCCACCGCAACGAATCCGGTGGCATGACGGGCCAGAGTATGGCCGATCCAAAGCGCTCTCTCCGTCCTTCACCAACATGGTATCCGCCGGAGGACTCATCTTCACCATTGAGGATCATGCAACGACAGAAGATGTGAATGCACCCGTCGAGTATCACTTGATGGCACGGGATGCATTCAACGGAATCCAACTCTGGCAGCTTCCGATCAAGCACTGGGGAGAGTGGCAGACCAACAGCATCAAATCGATCCCAACGCAGCAGCAACGCTTGCTCGCGGCGGTCGGAAACACAGTTTACGCAGTGCTCGAGTCCGGTGGCCCTGTTGTTGCCGTCGAGGCAAAGACCGGTAAGCGACAGCGTGTACTGCCCAACACTGAACAGACAGCGGAGTTTATTATCGACGGAGCGATGTTCTATGGAATCAAGAGCGCCGCTCAAAAGCTGCCGAAATCGAAGGGATCGGCAGGGGCAAGCAGTGCGGAACTCTACGCTCTCAATATTCCAGAGGGCACCCTGCTTTGGACCAAGACGATCAACACAGGGTATACTGGCGGCACAATCACCGCGAAAGGCAATCGTCTCCTCTATCACAGCGCCGACGGGCTCACCTTGATGGACAGCAGCACGGGAAAAAATCTTTGGACGGAAATGATAAAAGTGGCTGACACCACAGAGAGCACAGAGCCGAAGACTATCAATAACCGGAGAACGAGAACCCCCAGTGACTTCTCCACTTTCACCGCCAACGAACATCCAACGATCGTGCTCACAGAGGACAGTGTTTATTGCAGCATCTCAAAATTCATCACGGCGATGAATCGTGAGGATGGAAAGACCCGGTGGACGGCTATCGGCGGCATAAACTACATGAAAAGCCCCGATCTTTTCGTGATCGATGGGTTGGTCTGGGGCCGGGATCTGCAAGGGCGCGATACCAAGACAGGGGAGGTCATCAGGCCACTGAAACAGGAGATGAACGGCCCGATGTCGCACGACCGGTGCTACCGCAACCGCATCACGCATCGCTACTACCTGAACAGCGCTACGGGTGGCACGGACTTTGTAAAATTTGACGGCACTGCGGAGACGCCGAATCCTTGGGCACGCTCCACCTGCGGCCTGGCAGTCATGCCCGCAAACGGGATGATTTATAACGGTCCTTATGTCTGCCAATGCGCGATTGGAACAATGGTCACTGGAGTTAATGGACTCTACAACGGGTCGGGCGACACCGATACGCGTTTCACCGTGACCATCAAACCGCGTGTGATCAAAGGTCCCGCCTTTGGCGCGGCCACAGGCGACGCAAGTTCGGCAGAGGACTGGCCGTCGTACCGCGGTTCAGGCGCGCGCGGTGGCATTACAACGTCAAGCACCCCTACCGCAGTCGCCATCCAATGGACGGCAAACATCGGTGCGCGCCCCACGGCACCGGTCGTAAGCGGCGACAGTGTCTATGTCGCGGATCGCTCCGGCAACACG
>JBILKY010000230.1:0-6155 GCA_044376395.1 Chthoniobacteraceae bacterium
CGCGTTCTTCGTCTGTGATGCGCGGGTGACTGCCGGGCGGATGATAAAACAAAAGCCAGAACGCAAGCCAAACGAAACCCATAGCCCCAGTGACGAGGAAAGCCGCCCTCCAGCCGTAAGATGAGAGAACGGCTGTGATCAGCGGTGGCGCGACGATCGCACCAATGGCAGCACCACCTTGGATGAGTCCGTGCACCAACGCCCGCTCTCTGGCGGGATACCACTCGCTCACGGCGCGAAACGCTGCCATGAAATTTCCAGATTCGCCCATGCCCAGCAAAAAACGCATCAATCCAAGTGAAAATGCGCCCATCACAAACGCATGGGACATGTTGGCAAGCGACCACCAGACAATGAACACACTCAGTGCGAGTCGCGCCCCCCAGCGGTCCACAAGCAATCCGGAACCCAGGTACATCACCGTGTAAGACGCGAGAAATCCTGTGAGAATATTCGCGTATTGAACCTCGGAAATTCCGAGCTCAGTTTGGATCACCGGTGCGAGAACCGAGAGGGTCTGACGGTCAACATAGTTGATGAAAGTCGAAAGAAACAGAAGACCGGCGATCCACCAGCGCAGGTTCCTGACTTTGGCGGCCATGGGGTGTTTCTCCAATATCCAATTAGGCCTAGGAAAAATGGGCCTGCAGATCAGAGAGCATTACACGCATGTCGGTAATCGCGTAGGAATCCATCTCCGGGAGCGGAGCACGCACATGGAGGGAATCAACAATGCCGCGTTCCTTAAGAACATGCTTGGTGAAGCGCATTCTGTAAACTGCCTGTGAAACTAACAAGGGCAGACTGAGACGATAGATGCTGCGCGCTGCGGCATGATCGCCCGCAGTGTAGGCGCGGTGCAGCGCGACATGAAGGTCGGTCAGTTCGACAGCCGGCATGGCTCCGATGGCGCCCCTGTCGAACTCGTCAATAATGTAGCGTGCTCCACCTCCTCCAAATACTCCCTTGATGTTCGGTAGCTGCGCCTCACGGATGGCCGTGATTGCAGGTCCCGAGGGCAGCGTCTCCTCTTTCACATACGTTATAGACGGAACGCTTCGGACAAGCTCCAAAATTGATTCTGCACTTAACCCAGCTCCAATTGGGCTCGGCGCGTTTTGGAGAATGATCTCGGCTCCGGGCAACGCGCTCGCGATCTTCGCAAAGAACTCCCGGTGTTTTTCGATGTCATGCCCAAGTCCGTCAGGCGCCATCACCATGAGATGCTCGATGCCGTGCACCCTCGCAGCTGCGCCGGCTGTGATCACTTCATCGGCGCTTGGGGCGCTCGCGCCACCCACCAAGGGCAAAGCTCCTCGGGCCTCTTTGCTTAGCAACTCAAGAAGAGCGGAACGCTCGGAACCACTCAGGTGATTGTATTCACTGGCGACGCCGGGGAACACCAGACCGTTGGCTCCCGCTTCAATCGCAAAGCGAATGACCTTGGCCTGCGCCTCCAGGTCAATTTGGTTGTCATCGGTGAAAAGTGTCGGGACGACTGGAAAAATACCGTGGAGCATGGCGCGAGTGGGTGGAAAGGAAGGGTGTTTCAATCTGATCAGCCGTTCTGTGTGGCTGCGGATCCAATCGCTTCGCAGCACGCTGTACAAGGCGTCATTTCTTGTTTGTTGAGAGATTCAGGGAGCGGCCTGCGACCCTCGGGTGCAGTCATTTCACCTTCCAAACTTTCACCTCATCCACCCAGGCGGTGGAGTTAATTCCGAGACTGAACCAGCGTTTGTTCGGGTGCCCGAAGCCTTCGGATCGGTGCGTGCCAAGAAGATTACCGTCCATCGTAATACGCATCTCATCTCCTTCGGTGACCAGGAGCACTTCATGCCATTCCTTGTCACCTTTCCATTCCAACTCCTTTACTTTCGAAGCGAGCAGCGCGTCCAAGTCGGGTGGCAACTTTTCTTTCGAGGCGAGGTAAGGGTCGCGGCGTTTGGCGATCTCCTCGTTGGAAACGCCCGTCTTTTTGTCCATTAACGTTACATGTCCGGGCGGGCTTGAGATGAATGCGTAGCAGAGGTGTCCTGCACGGACGCCCTGCATCTCGCGGTCTACGAATCCAACGGTCAGCATTTCAGATTTGCTCAAGCCGGGTAGTTTGAAGCGTACCCAAGCTGCGCCATCTTCGAAGCCCGCGTCATGATGGATGTGAGCGCCGTGGCCTGCTTCCGCTGCTGTGGTGACTTTAAGGATGCCATCCTCGATTTTAGATTGCTTGATGTGGGGAGCCCTGTCCGCGGTCGCGCTATTCCATCCGTTGCCGATGGCTTTGGCGCCGTTGCCGTCTTCGACACGATTGAAGCTGTCTTCAAGGATGAGTGTCGCATTTTTTTGAAACCAGCTGATATCGTCCTTGATTCGAGCCGCCGCGCTTACCGGCTGCGGGGCTGCATGTAGTGGAAGATAGCTGCATCCAAAGAGCAGCGCGAAGGAGGCGGTTTGTCTGAGAATCGACTTTTGGTTCATGGCCTGGCGTTGATTGAGGTGAAAGGATATGAGGGTTTTGATCTTGTTTTAAGCGAGGAGCTCGGTAAGGGCGCCTGTGCTGTCTCCGTGGCGTTCAAGCGCAACTCCAGACCCTTGCATCAAGGCCAGCCAGGCATTGCAAAGAGGTGTGTCCTTGCGGGTGACAATGTTTTGGCCGAGTCGTATTCCTGCGCCGCGACCTGCGAGTAATGTCGGACAGTTGTCCAGGCTGTGTGAGGTGCGGATGTTGCTGCCGTAGGCGATGGTGGTGTGATCGAACAAACTGCTGCCGTCGGGTTCGGTGCACGCTTTAAGTTTGGTCAGAAAATAAGCAAGCAGCTCGCTTTGCGCTTTGTCGCGCTTTTCAGAAGCCTCGGTGTATTCAGGGCCCTTGCCGCTGTAATGGCTCATCGTGTGCGCATCGATACGGATGTTGAGGCTCGTTAGCAGTGTGCTCACGGGCTGCCGGTACGTGATTACCCTTGTGGTATCGGTCTGCAGCGCGGCTACCATGATGTCGTACATGAGACGGATTTCCTCGTAGCCGGCAAGTCCTGGTTTTGGTTCCGAAAGGGTGGGTTCGGGATGCGGCACTCCCAGCCATTTTTCGTCGCGCGCGAGCCGGGTTTCAATGTCGCGGATGCCCTGAAAATATTCATCGAGCTTGGCGTTATCCGCGCTGCCCAACTGTCGTTGCAAGTCACGGGCGCCTTCGCGTGCGTTATCAAGGATGCTTCGCCGCTGTTGCAGCATTCGTCTCTGGAGCTCAATCGGGGTGGAGTCTTTGGCGAACAACCGGTGGAAGGCTTCCAAGGGATTTTTTGGACCCGACAATGGCTTGCCACGAGCGTCCCAGGAAAGAGACAGTCCCTCGCCATGACCCGAGGCGCGCGCCGCGCCTCCACAGTCAAGCACCAGCGAATCAAATCGCGTGTCTTTTCCCAAGTGCTGCGCAGCCACTTGGTCGATGGAAATCGTGTTATGGAAGCTCTGGCCGGGTTGTCCGAACTCGTTTGCACCTGTGAGCCAGAACGTGCTGCCATAATGCCCGTTTGCGGTGTATTTGTTGCACAAGCCCTGAACGATGCTGAAATCCGCCCTGTGTTCTTTGAGCGGCTCCAGTCCTGCGGGAAGCGAGTAATCAGCGCCTTTCTGCTCGGGGTTTGGAAACCAGCTCTCGTGCGTCACGCCCCAGCCAAAGCCAAGAAATACCAAGCGTTTGGGGCGGCGTGCCGCAGGATCCTTTAAGCTGGGGCTTGCCGCGGAGACAAAACGACGGAAGCCAAGCGACTCGAGGGCTGGCAGAGCAATGAGAGCAGAGCTGGTGCGCAGAAAATGGCGGCGATTGAGACCGGTGTGCATGGGTTCTTTTTTGGCTGGATTGTCGGACTGGAAGATGGGCGGATTTGAAATTACCGTCTTCTAAATTCATCACTTTCGAGCAGTGCTTGGATGAATGCTCTTGGAGTAAAGTGATTTTCGCGCGCTTTTTGAAGCATTTGGGCGATGAGAAACTCGTCGCTAAAGCCGCACGGGCGGCCAAGGGCGTACTCAATGAGAGCTGCGCAAAAACTGTGCGCGAACCCCTCTGATCTTGAGGCAATCAAATCGCGCAGCTCAAAGTAGTCTTTAAAGTGCGGTCCTTTGTGCAGTGTTGCAGCCGGATCTATCTCCCAGGATTTGTATTTGGCGGGATCCGCGTTCCCATTGGCATCGAGGAGTTGGTAACTGTCCGTGGTGCGCCAGCGGCCAACGGCATCAAAATTTTCCAAGCCAAATCCAATTGGATCAATCTTGCGGTGGCAGTTGTTGCATTGGGGATCCTCCTGGTGTGCCTTTAGTCGTTCCCGCGAAGTGAGCAGCTTGCCTGCAAGACGCGCGATTTCAGGGACGTTTGCAGGGGCCGGAGGCGGTGGATCGTTGAGAAGTTTTCGCAGCACCCATGCGCCGCGCTCAACAGGGTTTGAGCGCTCGCCGTTGCTGCCCATCGCCATGATCGCCGCCATTCCAAGCAATCCACCGCGCGGAGAGGCCTCCGGCAGTTTGACGGGACGGAAGGTGTCTCCCTCAATCCCTCCGAGTCCGTAGTATGTAGCAAGCAGCGCGTTCACAACCACGTAGTCGGCCTTGAGAAATTCCTCGAGACTTCTGTCCGCATGTAGCAAATGCGCGAATGTTTCGTAAACCTCCTCGCGACAGGCTGCCTTGGTGGCGTCATCAAAGCTTGGGTGAATTTTCTGGCTGAATTGGAATAGATCAAGCCGGTCAAGAAGAAGCCACTGTGTGAGAAAAGAGCGGATGAAATCGTTGGATCTTGGGTCTGCCAGCATCCGGCGGGATTGTGAGATCATCTCTGCTGGTTGAAGAAGAGCGCCCTTTGCTCCCAGTTCGCGAAGGTACGCGTCGGGTGGCGCGCCCCACAGAAAATAGGAGAGTCGGTTCGCGAGCTCGTGCCCGTTGAGGTTGCGGCGTTCGGAGCTTGGATCAGGCTCCGCTCGGTACAGAAACCGCGGGGACGAAAGCACGCAGGCGAGCGCGTCCCTGAGTGCTTCGCGGTGTCTCGCCCCGGTCTCGCGGCGCGACCTGTAGATTTGCACGAGTCGCTCTGGCATCCCGTTCGGCGCATTCGAGCCACGATAAGCCTCACGGCTAAAATCCGCGAATGCTTGCTGAAGACGCTCGCACGGGATTTCCGCTGAATCATCCTCAAGCGGGATCGATAGCACGCGGACACCGGGAGGAGCCTCATCTGGGGCGCGTGACTTGCGCGTGATCTCCAGCCAATCGATCCAGAGTGCCGCTTCTGGACCGGCACCGTTCTGTGTTTGTGCGCTTTTGATTCGTTCCAAGTTCACCTCGGTATTCGCGCTTCCCTTTTCTCGGATGAAGATCTGGCGGTGTCCTTTCTCGACGTTTTTTTTCAGAAAAGTGAATGGAATTTCGATCGTTTGAGGGTTGTCGATCGGGGCCGATACATGGTGGCTGCTGAGAGGTGGCGAGAAGGAGCCCGCATAACCTTTGATGCCAAACTCAAAAAAGCGACGTTCCGGCGGGCTGTCCGGCGCGAATCCAGCCCGCACTTTGATCACGTATTCTCCGGGTTCGAAATCTTGGGGAATCACTACCGCCATGATTCCATTAAAATTTGTGCCGCCGTATCCGGAGCCGAGTGTGAGGTAGATTCCAGTTTCGAGTTGCGGAAGTGTCAGGTAGTACGCGTCGTACGGAATGAATTCCGGATTGTTGACATTGCGGTAAATGATGGCCGGGTTGATTTCGGCGGTTTGATCAAAGCCGTGTTCGGTTGGGCTTGGCGCTCCAGGAATCTTTTTCCAGTGATAGCGCAGGGCGTCGTTGCTGGTGGCAATCTTACGCAGATCCTCGACGGCTTTTGCGTTTTCGGGTTTCGCAGCGGCTTCGTCCACTGCTTGCATCCAAGCCTTGCCCCGCTCGACGGCGCTGATCGCCTCCTTGTTTCTTTTCAAGAAAACCGGATGCGTTTTTTCGGGCTCGTAACGGAATGTTTTCTCGGAACCAGCAGTCTTGAACGATTGAAAAGCCTCGTCCAATGCATCGCGTCCGATGGCCTCGTACTGTTCAAATTGGTTGCCGGTGAAAAAAAGATTCGCACCGACGGTATCGAATAGTTTGCCGCCCGTATCGCTTGGCAGTTCGCT
>JBILKY010000231.1:0-6133 GCA_044376395.1 Chthoniobacteraceae bacterium
GCGCGTCCACCTCTTCGGGAGCGGTGCTCCACGAGCACATGAACCTCGCACCGCCGCCGATGAACACATAATAGCGCCATCCGGCACTGCGCAAGGCCGCATGCACGTGCTCAGGCAAGCTCGCGAAAACCGCGTTCGCCTGGGTTTGGTGCAGCGGAGTCACGCCCTCGATCCGCTCCAAACCTTCGCGCAACCGTCGCGCCATGGCGTTCGCGTGGGCCGCAATCTCGAGCCACCGGCCGCCGCGAAAAAGCGCCGGCCACGCCGCGGTGAGAAACCGCATTTTCGAACCCAACTGGCCCGCCTGCTTGCACCGGTAAGCGAACTCCTCGCCGAGTTCCCGCTTGAAAAACACCACCGCCTCGCTGGCCATGCACCCGAGCTTGGTGCCACCGAAGGAGAGCACGTCAACCCCGGCGCGCCATGTTAAGTCCGCTGGCGCGACTCCGAGCGATGCAACGGCGTTTGCGAAACGCGCACCGTCCATGTGCACCCGAAGCCCGTATTGATGAGCGGTGCGGGAGACAGCGGTGATCTCTTCGGGGGTATACACAGTCCCGAGCTCCGTCGGGCAGCTCAGGGTGACAGCTTTGGGTTTCGGATAATGGATGTCGCGACGCTTGTTGACCACGTGCTCGATTCCCGCCGCGTCAATCTTGCCCAGTGCGCCGGGGATCGTGAGCAATTTGGTGCCGTTTGAAAAAAACTCGGGCGCCCCGCATTCATCAGTCTCCACATGGGAGAACTCATGCGTGATCACGCTGTGATACGACTGACACAGCGTCGCGAGAGCCAGTGAATTCGCCGCCGTACCGGTAAACACGAAATACACATCGCAATCGCACTCGAAAATCTCGCGAAAAGCGTCAGCCGCCTGCGCAGTCGCCTCATCGTCACCATACGACGGACATCTTCCGCGGTTGACCTCCAGCACCGCATCCAACACCTCGGGATGAATTCCCGAAGTATTGTCACTCGCAAATGCATAGTTGAACGGGGCGTCCATGGCGACAAGCTACCATTCCTGCACACCGCACCACGACACAATTCATGGCGTGGCCCGCCCGCGACAGGACTCACGCAACACGCCGCCGCAAAGCCCTCAAAGCGTGAACGCCGGCAGCTTCACGATCGCACCGCCCTTCAACGCGGACTGGTGCGCGCACAATCCAACGCACGTCCAGTTCGCGGACTGTCGCGCATTCGGAAACGGATCGCGGTTCTCCACCACCGCGCTGACAAACTCGTGCACCAAGTGCGGATGCGATCCGCCGTGTCCCGCCCCCTGCGTGAACGAAAGATGCGTCTTCTTCCCAACACCGTACACGCCGTTGGTTGTGAATGGTCGGATCTGCTTTGGCAGCAGCTTCGCGAAATCGGGCGCCTTCACGTGCTTGGGAATCTTCGGCTCAGGCAGCTTCGCTCGGTGCATCACCAAAGGTTCGTGCTCAATAAGCGGCCATTCCACCGAAGCTTTGTCCCCGTACACGTCGATACTCTCGCGGTACTGCCGCGCCGTATCGAACAAGCTGCGGATGATGCGTGCCGACAAATCCGTTCCCTTAAACTTGATGTGTGCAGTCTCCACAGCAAACGGCGATTTGTACTTTTTCTGAAGCTCTTTGCGGATCGTTCCCGACCCGAAGCAACTCACATACTCCGCAGGCGCGCCCGCCAACCCGCTCACGGGCCCGACACAATGGGTGGCGTACCACATCGGCGGCAGGCCCGGCCAGTAGTTGGGCCATCCATCCATGTCCTGCTGATGACTTGCCTGGACGAACTGCAACTTCCCAAGCACACCCTTGTCGCGAAGCTCCTTCATGTAAAGGTACTCGCGCGCGTACACCACCGTCTCCGCCATCGTGTAGACGAGGCCCGTCTTCTTCACCAGATCCACGATCTGCTTGCACTCTTTAATACTGGTCGCCATCGGAACCGTGCAACTAACATGCTTGCCCGCCTTCAACGCGGCGATGCTCATCCAACCATGGTCGGGAATCGGCGAATTGATGTGCACCGCGTCAACGTTCGGATCCTTCAGAAGTTTTTTGAAGTCCGTGTAACGCACCTGCACATCGAACGCGTCGCCGACAACGTTGAGCTTTTTCGGATCCCGCTGGCAGATGGCATACATGTTCGCATCCGGATGATGCTGATAAATGGGAATGAATTCCGCGCCAAATCCGAGGCCTACGATCGCAACGTTGATTTTCTTCTTGGACATAAAAGTGAAGGTTCGGTGCAGACACTACCGCCGGCACGCGAAACGCTGCCGGACATTTTTTGTTACTTTTCGGACAATCGCCTCGACCGCCTTCCCTACTCGAGGCAGGCCGCCTCGGTGGTGCTGCGCACAAAGACGCGGCCGCCGGCCACCGCAGGAGTCGTCCAGCATTTACCACCCAGGACCTTCTGGCGTCCGAGCTCCTTGTATTCGTTCGAATCCGCGGCCATCCGGACCAGTTCGCCCGCGTCGGAAAGGGCAACCACATCGTTCCCAACCAAAACCACGTGTCCGGGCCCGAATCCTTCCTTGGCCCACTTGATCTTGCCGGTCGCGATTTCAACACACTTCACCGGTCCGGTTCCGTAGTTCTTAAACTGGAACATCCCGTACATGTGACCGTCCTTCACCACGGGCGTGCTCCAGTGGTTGGCCAGTTCCTTGTCGCCCGGAACCCGGTAAATCTCGGTAGCAACGAATGCATTCGCCTGCTTGGAAATTTTGACCGCCCCGGCGCCTACGCCGTACCCAGCCGAACAGTACACGATGTCACCCGAGACAACAGGCGAGGCTGCAGTGGAAACCTTGTAGGGGAATTTGTAACGCCAGAGCTCCTTGCCCGTTTTCGGCTCCACGGCGAGCAGTCCGGATTGAAGAAAGAAGATGATCTGCCCCTGCCCGAGAATGTTCGCCGCAACCGGTGTGGCGTGCGTCATCATTTCATCAAACGCTTTCCAGACCGGCTTTCCTGTCATGGGGTTGATCGCGAGAATCGACTGACCAGGGCCGCCTCCGGCCACGTACAAAAGACCGCCTGCAAACAACGGAGAAGCCGCATTCTGCCACTGGATGTTCCGCGCGGCGTGGTTGGCGATCAGGTCGTTGCTCCACACGGGTTTTCCGGTGCCCGCGTCATAGGCGCTCAACACGAGTTGCGCGCTCAAGGACACCACCATCTTTCCCACAACCACCGGTGTCGAACGCGGGCCGTCCCCTCCCTTGTTGTCAGGTGTGCCCGCGTTCCCGCCGTCATGCCCATAATTTGCGGGGCGGAACACCTGCGACCAAAGCTCTTTTCCAGTCGCCACATCGCGGGCCACCAACGCCTCCTGCGACGCACCTTCGACTTCCTTCAGCTCGTGAGTGAATGCACGCCCCTCGGCCACCGTGAAGGAGCTGAACCCGCCCGGACTCGCCTGCTTCCAAACCTCACGCAAACCGGCGGGCTTCCACGCTACGGGTTCCGCGCTGATGCCGGAACCGTTTCCACGATACTGGGTCCAGTCTGCCGCTTGCGCGATCAAGGGCGCGATCAGGGATAGCGATAAGATGAGTGTGTTAGGGGTGGGTTTCATGTGTTGAACAGGGTTTTTAGTTGGAAACTTTTGAGATTCTGGCCGGGTTAAAATAAACTTGTGAAAGTGTGAGTCACGCAGTCGCAGTGGGTTGTCAGTGGATAGTTGGTGGAGCATTCCGCGGGAAGAAATTCACGCGCAGTATCCTGCTCACTATTGCTCCTTAATGCGTGAACCACTTCAGGTCGTCGAAACGGATCGGCGTCCCAGAGAACGGGCTCGCCCAAACCGCCGCACGGCCTGCGGTGATTTCGGTGGGCACCTCGAATCGAACCAACGGCTCGGCGGGCGCCTGCGCGCCGTCGGCCCATGCGCGGCCTTCGACGACCCACCCTGACGACGCGCCCTTCACCACCGTGAGCTTCATCCAGGTCCATTGTCCGCTGATCCACGCGAACGGCACGCCCACCAGCGGCTCGTCGCCCTTGTAAATCTCAAGCTGCCCCTTCCCCGGACTCACCATCAACCGATACCCGCCCGCACCGCGCAAACTCAAACCGAAGGTCGGGAACTTGCGGCCCGTTTTCGTTCCGAAGAATTTTCCCTGCACCGATCCGGGCTCCGCGCTGGAGGGACCAAACAGCGCGCCGAACGTGTCCAACGGCGTCCCCGGCAACTCCAGCCAGTGCGCGCCGTTTTCGACCACGACCGCGAAGTCACCGGCCAAAGGCAGGAACTCCTTCGAAACCGGGCCTGCAGCCATTGCCTCAAAATTTTGTTCAAACAACACGGTGTCCGCTGCGGTGGATCGCAGTGATCCTGCGTGCATCAACAGGACGGCGAGCGCGGGGAGACAGATCAGCTTTTTCATTTCGTTAAATTCACCACACCCCAAAAACCGCATCTCATTGCGCTGTGTGCAGCGCCGGGAACGCTTCACACGGCGCGTTTGTTCAGATCGCAGGCTCGGCCGGGGTGGATACCCATTCAATCTTTGAATCCCCGCTTTCTTGGAAGCCCAAATGCAGACCCGGCAGAAAAATCCCGGATCCGGCACCGGAAACCGCTCACTGCTCGGCGCCGCAGCCCTTTCGAGCGGTCAAGCGGGGGGATATTGAACTTGTAACAAAACACATCGGCTTTAGAGTCCAAAATGTCGCCGCACCACCCACGGAACCCATGTCCGCCCCCCCATTTTCCTCGTTGATCCGCGAACGCGTGGCGGAGGCTGTGGTGGGCCAAGATGTGGTGGTTGAGCGGATGCTCATCGCCCTTCTGACGGGCGGCCACCTGCTGCTGATGGGGGTGCCCGGCCTCGCCAAGACGCTGCTCGTGAACGCCGTTGCGCGGTCAATCCAGCTGCAGTTCGGCCGGGTGCAGTTCACGATCGACATGCTTCCAAGCGATATTCTGGGGTCGGAAGTGCTGGATCAGGCATCTGGCAAGTTCGTGACGCACAAGGGGCCCGTGTTCACCAACCTGCTCCTCGCGGACGAAATCAACCGGGCCGCCCCCAAGGTCCAAAGCGCGCTGCTCGAGGCGATGCAGGAGCGGCGGGTCACCATCGGCAACTCTACACACGCCCTTCCCACGCCGTTTCTGGTGATCGCCACGCAAAACCCCGTGGAACAGGCGGGCACTTTTGAACTGCCCGAGGCGCAGCTCGACCGGTTCATGCTCTGCCACCGTCTTGGCTACCCAAAGGCGGAGCAGGAGGAGGAAATCATCCGCAGACAACTCGCGATGGGCATTCGCCGCACCAAAACCGGCGCCGTTCCGCAATCGGCTTTCGACCAGATCTCCGAAAAAGCCGTTTGCACCTCCAAGGATTTGGTGAACACGATGGAGTCCGTCCAGCGCATCCATGTCAGCGAGATTTTCGTGAAGCACTGCGTCAACCTCATTGGGGCCTCGCGCAATCATCCTGCAGTGGAACTCGGCTGCTCGCCGCGTGCGTCGCTGTCGCTTGTGCAGGCCGCGCGCGCCCGCGCGTTTCTTCACCAGAGGGAATACGTCACCCCGGACGACCTTTTCTCACTCGCCGAGGATGTCATTCTGCACCGCATCCGTCTGCGTTACGAGGCAACCGCCTCCGGGCACACGCCAAAATCCGTACTGCAGGATCTTTTGAAAACGCTCGTTTAAACAACCGCCACGACTGTCGCAATCGCTATAACCGCCGCAATCGCTTATGCCGAAAGCCAGCCTCCAAATTCGTGACGAACCCCTCGATGCACGGCAGTTTGAACTCGGAATCCGGAAACTCGCGGACTTGCTCGCTTACGGCCAGCAAACCTCGGCATTTCTCGGGGCCGGCCTCGAATTCGCGCAGGCCCGTCCTTACCAGACCGGCGACGCAGTAAAATCCATCGACTGGCGGGTCACCGGACGCACGGGCCGCGTGCACGTGAAGGAGTACGAAGCCCCGAGGCGCATGCCCGTGTACCTTCTGGTGGACACCTCCGCTTCCATGGTCCTGAGCTCCGTGCCAGACACCAGCAAGTACAGCGTTGCGTTGCAAATCGCGGGCGCACTTGCCTTGGCAAGCCTTAACCAAAGCAACCCCGTCGGCCTGCTCGCCCTGGGCTCACGGGACCTCCATGCACCCGCG
>JBILKY010000039.1:0-17629 GCA_044376395.1 Chthoniobacteraceae bacterium
AAATCTGGCGAATAAACTCGGTTTCTAAGGTCATAAACCCCGGCCTCCCAACTCCACTGGGCACCGGTAAAAAGAAATCGATTCCCGACAGCCGACTCACTCCGCACCGAACCGTCCGCGTTTATAACCCCAGGAGCGCCGAAAGGACTATATCTGTAGTACTCGACTGGTTGAGCATACGCATCCGACAGCGCAACAGTGCTCAAAAGTGCGTCCGCGTGGGTAAAGAACTCCCCGATCGGCGATACAAACTTAAGAACTTCATTCGCACCCGCCCCGTAAACGTACTCCGCAGCACGTCTGCCGTCCTTCCACTCTTCAAGCACATTCCATCCTGAATAGAACAACTCGCATGCCTCGCCATCCACCGTCCTTCGACACATACGACCGCGTGGATCATATTCGAATGAGATAACCCGCCCGTTCACTTCCGCCGAAATCAATCGATTCTCCGCATCATAGGTGTAATGCCCGATACCCGACTGACGAAGATTACCATTGGAGTCATGCGAAAACACCTCGCTTCCCGCGGTCATAATCTGGTTCAGTAAATTCGATGAGTAAACGCGCTGCCCTTGAGCCGACTCCTCAAGGGATCGATTACCCGCCTGATCGTACGAATACAACGTGGGTCGCTGACTTCCATTCCAAATTGAAATAAGCTGGTCATCCTTGTCGTACCCGTAAGCCTCTTCGATTCCCAATATACCAGTTTGCGAGCGAATCGCACGCAAACCGGAGCGATTAAATTGGTATGCAATCGATAAGCTTTGATCAGCCCCAAACCAGTGACTGACATCTGTAACACGCCCGAGCACATCCCGCCGGAAAGAGGCAATGCTGCCATTGCCGTACTTCAGTCCCGACATCTGTCCATTCAGATCATAGGAAAAATCCCCAACCACCGCCCCGTTGTGAGAAACCCCCTCCAAACGACCGAACTCATCATATCGGTTCTCGACAAATCCACCTCCCGGGTACTTCAGGCTCACGAGTTTTCCATCAGCGTCGTGGGTCAATGACATCTGCTTCATTCCGCTGCCTTTTAGCTCCGTTGCTTCATGGATTAAACGACCCAAAGCATCGTACTCGGAGTGAATCGTGCACACACCGTTACTTTCAACCACCACGCGTCCCAGCAAATCAAAGCGCCTAGTCACACCAAGGGTCCCATCACTCCAGCGCCGCTCTAACTCACGGCCACGAGAATCGAAACTTGAGAAACTAGACTGCCCAGCTCTATTCACGAACTGCACAGCGTTTCCTGCAGAATCATATGACCACCGCTCAGCGCTTCCGTCGGGATAAAAAGCACTCGATAGACGCCCAAAAGAGTCATAACTCCAGGCATATTTTACATTCCTCGGATCAAACATCGAGATGCGGTTGCCCCCCTGATCGTACTCAAACCGAACCGCCTGCCCGTTTGGGTTGATACTGCACACCAGTCGGTTCATTGAATCATACTCGAAACTCGTGCGTGCGCCTCCTCTGCGCTGACTCCACAGCAGATTACCGACTTCATCGTACTTTGAAGCGCTACAAACACCCCCTGCATCCTGAACCTTTACGCACCTGTCCAACATGTCATAGCTGTAAACCAGAGTATACCCGAGCGGATCCGTCGTCGAAACTAGTCGATCCACCTTGTCGTATCTAAACCGAGAAATACCTTCGTCACCGACGGAGGACATTCTCGAAGCAATCAGGTTCCAAGCGAAATCATAATCATATTTTGCCACAGCATTGCCGGCCGAAATGACTTCCAGTGGATGCAATTCCGGGCAATCCGGGTGGTACTTTTTTCTCATCGTGTTTCCAAGCGGATCAACCATTGAGACCATCCGCCGGAACACATCGTATTGGTAACCCCAAACCTGCCCCATCTCGTCTTGCTCCTGAACAAGATCTCCCTCGTTTGAAAATGCCATTAACCGCGCACTTCCATCTGGGTTGGTCTTTTTTACCATGAGTCCCCGCTCGTTATACTCCATCCGAGTCACGCGACCCGCGGCATCAGTCACGGAACTCAACCTGTCCGCAGCGTCGTATCCAAATTGAGTGCATTGGCCTGCTGCATCGCACACCTTCAACAAAAGCCCCCTCAAATCATACTCCCGCGTCTCCACACTGCCACGCTGATTGCGGTGGAATACAACCTGCCCGAAGTGATTGTAATCGAACTCCTCGGCACTTCCATCTGGATAGCCAATCCGAGTCACCCTGTTGAAGGCGTCCCTCAGAAAGGAAGTACTGCGCTGCAACGCATCCGTGTGTTGGACCAAAGCACCCGACTCATTGCGGTCCCAGGACTCCATACTCCCGTCGGGACGGGTCACCGAACGCAAGTTTCCGGACGAAGTCCAAAGAAATCGAGTCACCCTGCCGATCGGATCCTTTACACTCGCTAGATAACCGTCCGCTCCCATCGCGAAAAACGTCCGACCTCCACGCGCGTCAGTTTCGGTCTGAACGGCGCTACGACCGTCTGCCGATTCGGAAAAAAACTGCCTGCACACAGCGGCATTTGCAAAAGTCACGGTCGGCTCGTGTGCTTTTCCCGAGTGCACACCTATTTTAAGGATTTCCCCTCCTGTCTCAATGTTTACCTGAGACTGAACCATGCCCAATACGGTACCCGTGAGACGCGTTTGATAGACAGTTCGATAACGATTCTGTCTCAATCCGTACCGTACGTCAGACCACTCCGTGACTAGCGGGCGCGTGGAGGGCACCACTTGCGCGTACCCATACGTGGCCTTCGTTCCGTCACCGTACTGCACCTCACTTAAGACCGGAAAACTCCACGGTAAGTTCGCATCAACAAAAGGAGTGTAGTGATACCGTACTGAACGTCCGTCGGAGGTCCGGACCCCTGCTATCACACGCATGCTCACTGGGCGCTCGTTCATACCCTCAACACGCAATGATTGCGCATTTATTGCGTTCGCGAGATGCACACTTTCCATTCCCTCCGCACTGAGCACACGGACACGCCCGATCAAACGTGGTTTACCAAAATCATAACCAACATACCCGCCGGATTCAGATGCCGATTCAAAAACTGTTTCATCGTTGGAATCAGTTGCATAACGTGCCGCGGTTTGATCAGAAGAAATCAATGTACCATCAAGACGCTCCCCGCTCAGGGCATCGTAGAATTCAACTTCAGCAATTTTTCCGAACGAGCCGTCGGCCTGTACGACTCTCACAAATCGGAATGGCCGCTGCACTCCAACGACGAACTCGATCCACTCACCACGCGTTGGAGCGCGATCCAAAGACGCAAGACGCTGTATGCTGGATTGATTTCCTGAAACGGTCGCGTAATCCACCAAGAAATTCCGACCGGCCGGCTCCACGACTTTTACGACCTCGCCGCCTCCGTTGCATTCAATTGAAAAAACATTCCCGAATGCATCGACAATCTCATGTAGTCGGAGCTTCTCGAGGGTTCCCAACACGCTTCTCACAAAACGATAACGTGAACCGTTTTTTCGCACCAAAATGAAATCACCGCCTTCTTGAGTGAGGCGATCGGTAAGCACGCCAAGGCTTCCCCATCTCCCCGGTTCGAGCGCGGTAAACAGCACTGAGGTGCCGTCCGGGTACACAAGCCTCATCTGAAGGCGCATTTGCTCATCTCTCGCCAACTCAGTGAGCTCCCACTGGTATCCATGCCGCCAGTAATGTCCCATGCCAAACATATTGGCTCCAGAGACAGAACGCGAATTTGCATAGCGAGTCCATACCATGGCCTCATCGCCAACTGCTCCCCAGATTTGAAGGTCCTGAATCTCTTTGAACTCATTTCCCGTATACGGAACGACAGGGTCGCCGTAGTCCATTTTAGGCCGCGGCTGCACCTTTTCTGCGTCACTCAGCAACTCGCCCGCAGCCCCATCTTTCACCACAACCACGCGGGGCACCGCAGCTGGCGAGGCATTTGCATTGCCCGTCACGCGCAGCTTGTTTCCGCAAGGCAACTCCGATGCACCGTTACACACACCGCACATGACCGATAAAGCGATCAAGAAACCCGCTCCGCACACACCTCTTTTTGCATCCATAGCTCTTGTCAATTTCAACATAGTTCCACCTCAACAAACTCCAGACCACCCAACTCCAGACTACCGCACGAAGTGCAGAGCCGGCTTACTTCCAACCCAAAAATCCAAGGTTTTCTCATCAAAACCGCGCCGAACTGTTACCCGGTGGGTTCCCTCATTACCGCTTGATTCAAACCAAAACGCGATAACCCGCTGCGCATCCAGATGCACGACTCGTGCGGACAGGTCTTTTTCAAGGGTGCCGCCATCCTGTGTCTGAATTTGCACGACTTCACCTGGAAGGCCCTCCGGATAGCTGACCCGTACATAAACTCGCTGATGGGCGCGCACACCGACCGGCGGGAACACCCCGTTGGTGTCCCCGTGAATCTGACGGGGAAGTCCGTCTAGCTGTATGGTGACGGTCACGGGCTCACCTCCGATTGAGTCATCCGCAGAAACCTCGCGCAGCTTGCTCGCTGTTTGCTGCAGGCCAAGTGGTTCCATAGCGCTGCTTAATGCGGATTCTAAATCCCCAAAATGGACGCGCCCCGGGTTCGGGCCGTCTTGGCCAACCACCCCAATTCGAGCGAGACCTTCCCCGATGACATCCCGAAAACTTATTCCGCAGATTGCGAGCAAAACCCCCATCGCCGAAATCACCCACGCAGCTTTGCGATTTACCATCCTCATGTTCGACCTTCCGCCCATATTTTCATGCACCCCACCGTCATTTTTGAGTCATCTGAAACAGTGCACTCCGGTTTACCCCCTGAAATCGGGACGAGACGTCTAAACAGACGTCCCCTACCCGTGGCTGTGCCGCATTTTGCCGGTTGGCCGAACAAATTCTGGCCCGTATTTGCAACCCTCGTCGTTTTTAGTTACACAACACCCAGAACACTCTCTGAATGCACAGCACCATCAAAAACGTACACTTCATCGGAATTTGCGGAACCGCCATGGGAGCGGTTGCGGCAGCCATGCAGCAACAAGGATACCATGTCACGGGTTCCGACTCGGACGTTTACCCACCGATGAGCACGTTTCTTGTGGAAAAAGGAGTCAAACTAACGGCCGGCTATTCCGCCGATAATTTGCCGGCCACTGCTGACTTGATCGTGGTTGGCAATGCCATATCCCGGGGCAACTCGGAGCTTGAAGCGGTGCTCAACAAAAGGCTCCGGTACATCTCGCTTCCCGAGACGCTCAAGCAGTTTTTTTTGAGCGGTAAACACAACCTTGTCGTCACCGGCACTCATGGGAAGACCACCACCACCTCGCTGCTGACTTGGATCCTGCAGTGCGCTGGGTTGGCACCGGCATACCTCATCGGTGGAATTGCAAAAAATCTCGGTCAGGGCTGCTCACTCCACCCCTCACGCCACGTCGTGATTGAGGGCGACGAGTATGACACTGCGTTTTTTGATAAACGCTCGAAATTTCTCCACTACCTTCCTGAGTTGGTGATCGTGAACAATCTGGAGTTTGATCACGCGGATATTTTCAAGGACCTTGATGAAATCAAAGCCAGCTTCAGGCGGCTCATGAATATCGTGCCAGAGAATGGCATCGTTCTGGTCAATGCAGACGATGAGCACGCGATTGACATCGCGCACGCATCCCGCGCCCCCGTTTTAAGCGTGGGTTTTGGCGAGAACGCAGCACGCAGGATCGAGGAAGCGGTTTACGGAAGCGGCGCAAAGTTTCGGTTGCTTGAAACGGAATTCACACTGCAGATTCCGGGAGAGTTCAACGTCCGGAACGCGGCGATGGCGATCAGCGCAGCGCACTTTTACGGGATTCCACTCGATACGATCCAGAAGGCCGTGGAGTCCTTTGAGGGCGTAAAGCGGAGACAAGAGGTCCGAGGAAACTCGAGAGGCATCACGGTGATTGACGATTTCGGACATCATCCGACCGCGATCACCCAAACACTCCGCGCGATGCGGCACCAGTACCCCGCGAGGCGGATCTGGGCTATTTTTGAACCCCGCTCAAACACGACCCGACGTGCGGTTTTTCAAGAGGCGCTACCGGCCGCACTTTCAGAGGCCGACGGCGTCATCCTTTCGCAAGTAAATCGTCTGGACAAGCTCCCGGAGGATAACCGCCTGAACCCGCTCAAGGTAATCGAGGACATCGCGCGCCTCGGGAAACCGGCATTCTACGAGGTCGGGGTGCCGGAAATCATTCTGAGGCTCAAACCTCTCGTGCAATCCGGAGACATCATCGCTGTTTTTTCAAACGGAGGATTTGATAACATCCATCAAAGACTCCTATCCGACCTTTAATTTGGGCTGCCAAAATTTCCCTCTAAATCCATGGTATTTTCAAAAATAGGAGAAGCCACACTGGGAAGCATTGAGTCCGTCGGTAGACTGGCCATCTTCGGCGTAAGAGCGCTGCGCGCATCAGGCTCTGGCGGGGTGCTTTTTGGGCGGCTAGTCCGCTCAATTTTCGAGCTTGGGGTTCGGTGCATCCCCGTGATCACGATTATTTCAATCTTCACGGGCCTGGTTCTCGGACTCCAAGGCCACCACGTGCTGTCGCGCTTCGGCGCCTCCGAAATGCTCGGCACACTTGTTTCTTTAAGCCTCTGCCGAGAACTCGCGCCCGTGCTGGCCGCGCTCATGATCGCCGGGCAGGCAGGTACGGCGTTGTCTGCTGAACTTGGCATCCAGCGTTCCACCGAACAAATTGATGCGCTCGAATTGATGGGGATTTGCGCCGAAGGTTTTCTTGTTGGCACTAGACTCTTCGCCAGCGCGTTTGTTTTTCCAGTGCTCACGGCGATCTTTGTGCTTGTCGGCGTGTTCGGTGGCTGGATCTCTGGTTGCGTGATGATCCACGCGGATTCCTCCACCTACTGGAGCGCAGTGCATCAGGCGGTCCATCCTAAAGATGTTTTGGAATGCATGATCAAGGCACTCACATTTGGAGGAATCACCATCTCGATATGCGCGTTCCAAGGGTTCAATGCTCACCTCCTGCCCGGTGTGGCCGGCGCGCGCGCTGTCAGTCTTGCAACCGTACGTGGCGTGGTATTCTCAAGCATCGCGGTGCTCGCCGCGGACTACCTCATCACTGCCATCATGGTATGAAGAAGGCACCGAATTGGACAGACAGCTCAGGTTCAACAACTGGCGCAGCGGGCTCACCCCAGGCTGCTCACACGCAGCCTCCGCTTGTCAGAGTTCGCAGACTGCGCAAGAGCTTCGGCGATCACCATGTATTGTCGGGTGTTGACTTTGACGTTGAAAAAGGGGGGATTGTTTCCATCCTTGGAAGAAGCGGCACGGGTAAGTCGGTCCTTTTGAAGTGTGTGGTCGGACTGCTTCAATTCGATTCGGGAGAGATTCTTTACGAGGGAGAGCTTCTTTCCAGCAGGGCTCGCTGGGCGGAATTACGGGAAAGATCGAGTTACGTGTTTCAGCACAACGCCCTTTTTGATTCGTCTACAGTTCTTGAGAACGCGCTCATCCCCTTGCGGGCTCTAGGCAAAGGTTCGCCAAAGGAGTGGCAGGATCGGGCGCGGGAGATTTTAGACCGGCTTGAACTTCTGGGATCGGCCGACCGCTACCCAGAGGAACTGTCGGGCGGCATGCAAAAACGTTTAGCGGTTGCAAGAGCCTTGGTCACCGATCCTGAGGTGGTCTTCTTCGACGAACCAACCGCTGGCCTCGACCCAATCCGAAGAAATGCGGTTTTCGAGATGATCACGCAACTGCAGCGGGAGCGGCAGTTTACAGCGGTTGTAGTTACGCACGATGTACAGGAAGCGTTGATAGTGAGCTCCCGCATCATCTGGCTCGATGACGGCAAGGTACGATTTCATGGCTCGAGCGACGCTTTTAGCATCTCCCAAGAGCCGGATATTTGTAAATTTCGGGATAATATAGATGCTCTTCGAGCAAGTTTGATGTAAACACGACGACCTCACACCCCAATGAATCCACCCCGTCTGGAGAGAGCCGTCGGTCTTTTCGTGCTCGGAGGCATCGCATGTCTCGCATATTTTTCGTTTGAATTCGGATCCCAGAGCCTTGGCAACGGAGAATCCATTGTCGCGGTGGCTAGGTTTGCCAACATAGCGGGTTTGTCAGAGGGAGCCCCCGTCATGATCGCGGGGGTTCCAGTTGGCTCGGTCGGCAAGCTCACGCTCGGGACCGATTTCTCAGCGCAAGTTGAACTCAAGCTGCGGAAAAATCTGGGGATCCCATCAGATTCTATCGCATCGATTCGAGGCAAGGGTTTGCTTGGTGACAAATATGTGGCCATTTCGCCCGGCGGCGCAGATGAAAACCTGAAGGACGGCTCGCGGATCACAGACACCGAGGCATCGGTAGACCTCGAGTCTCTACTGAGCCGGTTCGCATTCGGAGGGATGCAGTCCGACAAAAAAACTTCCACCCCGTAAGCATAGTGCAATTTCGATCACCCTTTCCTATTATCGTAGCGACACTAGTCGCCAGTGCAGGGCTCACACTCGGAGCCGAGAAGAAATCAGAGGCCAGCAACCCCGAGATTTTCCTGAGGCAAGGCTTGGATGAAATCCTCAGGGTTGCGACTGCGCAAAAGACAGCAGATCCCGTCATCCTCTCAAAAGCCCTGCGTCCGACCCTAGAGAAATTCTTCAACTTCGAAGGTCTCACAAAGAGAGCCATAGGCTTGGGTTGGCGTGAACTGAGCCCCGAACAGCAAAAGAAGGCTGTGACTCTCTTCTCGGAAATCGTGATCCGCTCGTACACCGGAAAGTTTGACCCGAACAGCAAACTGGAGATGCAGTTCAATACACCAATGGATTTGGGTGATGGAAAAAAGGAGGTACCCGCGGTCGCACGTTACCAAGGGAACGCAGTCGCCGTAGCATACCGAGTGGAGCACGCCTCGAAAGGATGGATCATCTACGACGTGGTGATCGAGGGTGTGAGCCTAGCCGCGAATTACCGGGCTCAATTTGAAGAAATCCGCCAAAAAAGTGGCGGTTCGAACCTACTCGCTGCGATGGAGAGCAAACTCAAGTAGCTCAAAGTGCTTATGCAATGCCCACCCCCTCACACCGTTTTCGAGGTAAAAAAACGAAAGTTTATTCACGCGACACTCCTCAGCTTGGCCGCCGTAAATTGCTTTGCAGGAACTTCCTCGATCGAAATCAACACCCCTCCGCGCCGTTCTAGCTCCAAAAACGTGGTTCCTTTTCGTCAGCAAGACGACGATGCAGTGCTGCAGGGCAGCGACAAGCCGAACACCCCCGATCCGCTGCGGCCGATCAACAAGTTCTTTTTCGGATTCAATCATCAGCTTTACAGGTTCATCTTCAAACCCCTCGCCAAGGTCACCACCACCATCATCCCCAAACCCATTCGAACGGGTGTTGGCAATGTCATCGAGAATGCGGAAGCGCCCGTCCGCATCGTAGGCTGCCTGCTGCAAGGTAAGCTTAGCCGCGCAGGGCAGGAAACAGCAAAACTTGTAGTTAATTCGACAGTCGGTATTGGCGGTATTTTCAAGCCATCACAGTCCATTGATGCATTGAAGGACGTTCCCCAGGAAGACGTCGGGCAGGCGATCGCCAGTTGGGGAGTTCCCTCTGGTCCGTACTTGGTCCTTCCCTTAATCGGTCCAAGCAACGTTCGAGAGGTATTCGGTCACGCCGGTGATGCGGCAGCAAACCCGGCAACTTGGCTAGGAGAGCGCTCGGTGCGAATCCTGATTCGCGGCACCAAAATCGTTCAGGAGAACCCTTATCGGATGGACCTATACGATGCTGCCACGAAGCACGCGGTGGACCCCTACACTTCAGTGAAAGAGGCCTACCACAGCTACCGGCAGCATGAAATAGATCGCTGAACAGAGTTCACCGGCAGCATTCACAAGAAGTCGGCCACGGCTATCCTCTCGGGCTTTTTGGCCTACCCCCTCACCTTCGAAGTGGCATCCGCGAGCTGGCCGAAGTTCACCTTTTAAGCCAACTCCTGACCCGCGGACTGATCGTCGCTGTGCAGGTTTGGGCTTTTACCAAAACTCTCGGCGACACTGGGCACGCTCTCTAATCGCCCCTCGGCGGCAACATTCGAATCCTGTGCAGTAGAGTCTTCCCTCCGGGTAAACTTCACACCAACCAGTCGGGAAACCCCATGCTCCTCCATCGTCACGCCGTAGAGGGCGTCCGCTCGTGCAATCGTTTTCTTGTTGTGTGAAATCACGACGAACTGGCTCTGGCCCACAAAGCGGTCGAGAATTTTAATGAATCGATTGATGTTCGATTCGTCGAGAGGGGCATCCATCTCGTCCAAAACGCAGAATGGACTGGGCTTAACCATGTAAATTGAAAACAAAAGCGCCACAGCCGTCATTGTTTTCTCACCGCCCGAGAGCAGCGTGATGCTCTGCAACTGCTTTCCGGGCGGCTTGGCAATGATTTCAATCCCACTTTCGAGAGGATCCTTCTCATCACTCAAGATCAAGTTCGCGCGGCCGCCTCCGAAAAGTTCGGTGAACATCTCCTGGAAATTTACCCTTACTTTCTCGAAGGTATCGGAGAAAAGCTGGGTGGTCGTCGCGTTGATCTTCGCAATCACCTGCAGCAACTCTTCTTTAGACTGCATAAGGTCATTCTGCTGCTTTTCGAGAAAAGCATATCTCTGCTCGAGTTCCTCAAACTCTTGGATCGCCTCAAGGTTGACCGGCCCCATTGCCTCCAAGCGCTGGTCAATCTCCCGCACCATGACCTCGATCCGCAACCAATCCAACTCATAGGACTCGACGTTCACAGTGTCCTCACTTGAATCGTCCCCTTGCCGCTCAGCGTTTGGAGCGGCCGACGGCTCTTCAGCGTCGGCGTTTGAAGTGACACTCCCGCCACTGCGCTGACGCTTCATCGCATCACGATACGCGACTTTCAAAGAGTAAGAGTCTCGCTGGAACTCACGCAACTCAAGTTGATAGCGCCTGCGAATGTGCTCCTCCAACGCGTCCGCTTTCATGCTCACCTGACTTACGCGCACCTCCAATTTGGAGCGTTGCTCGTGAATCCCCGAGAGTGCAGAGCGCCTCGTTCTGAGCTCATTCGCCTCCTCCTCGACCTGCGCCGCCATCGATGAGCGCTCCGCCAAAAGTTTGGATACCTCCGCCTCTGACTCTTCAACCCTACCGCGCAATCCTTCCAAATTTGAATGGATCTCCTCTGTTTCCGAAAGCGTCGTCGCTATGCGCCCCTCGTAGTCCTGAATATCTCGCTCGCGCTGTTCCAAGTTGTCGCGAAGCTCAACAAGTCTGGACTCCATCGGCTGCCGCTGATGATGAAGCGACGAGTGCCTCTGCCGCTCGGTGGCAACGCGGACTCTGAGCTCATTCAATTCGGAGACAACCTCGACTTCCTGCGCACGACATACTTCAAGCTGAGCTTGTAGCTCAGTGCGCTGCGCCTGCTGTTGGTCGATCTGAGAAAGCAGCTCGAAAACCTCCGACTCAAATACCTCGACACGGGCAAGAGCCTCCTGAAAACGGGCCTGGGCCGCTGATTGTTCGCCGCCCATCCCTTCTTGCTTGCGGCGGGTATCGCTCAACTCTCGCTCAAGCTGAGCAATCTCCCCCCGCAGGGTCGACAATGACAACTGAGCAGACTGCCGCGCCTCCCTTGAATCCTCCTGCTGAACCTGCAGCGCCTTGAGCTGAGCCTCAATCTCGTCACGCCGAGTCTGCCTTTCAAGGATTTGAACTGCCAGCGCTGACACTTCGTTCTCTAGAGATTGAATCGCATTCCTTCGTTCAAGCATTGAGGCAGACCCATCTCCGGAATCTGATCCACCGCACAGCATCCCGTCGCTAGTCAGGACATCGCCGCTGAGCGTGACCCACATCCATCCCTCGCGAGGACCAAAGCGCAGAGCCGTCTCCAAATCCGGCACCAAAACAGCAAACCAAAGTAGCCGCTGCACGACCGTTTGAGCCTCCGGTTGCACATCCACCTTATCAATCAGCCAGCCCAAAGCCCCATCGGGAAGAACTCTGTTGATTTGTCTGTCCTGATCAAATGCATGCCCCGTCTCGCGCAAAGCCAGCACAGCGCGCCCCCACTTGTTAGCGCGAAGCGTTTTCAAAATGTGCTCCGCCTTCACGGCATCCCTCGTAACCACCGCTTGCAAATGCGCCCCGAAAGCCGCCTCAACAGCGGCGACATATTCAGAGTCCACACGAATAAACTGCGCGAGCGCGCCGTCGATTGCCGGCTTGAAAAACTCCGCGTTATCCAAACCCTTCAACACCGCTTGGGTTCCGGCGGAAAATCCCTCGCCAGACTCCACCAGTCCCTTGAGCACCTCCAATCGACTCGCCTTCTCAGAAAGCGTTCGTTCCAGCTGGCGAATCTCGCCCTCCGCTGTGGCCAATCCCATCGTACTCAATCGCAGATTGCCTTCAACCTCGGTTAACTCCACTGCCCGCCGAGTCAAAGATTCCTCCGTTTCGACAACCCGATCGCGCGCGTCGCTCAACCCAGACTCGGCCCGCGCCGCAGCCTCGCCCAACTGATCCAACTCGGCTTGTAAAATCCCCAGTCGCGCCTCAGCACCTTCTCGCTGCTGCGCAACCGCTGCCAACTGACCCCGCACGGCCGACACACGATGTTCCAAACGTTGCACCTCGTGCCCCACCCGATGCATCGCACTTTCAGCATCGCCCCGTTGCCCGGAAAGCGAAGACGCAGCGGCCTGCTTCTCCTCCATATGCCGTAGCTCAACAGCAAGCAACTCGGTGATCTTGGCCAGCTCAATGTCGGCATCACGAAACGCAGCCTCGGCGACCTGCAGTCTCTCGCGTCCCGCCACCGCCTCGCCCTGATACCGCGCAATCAATCCCTCGAATTCCGAAACCTTTTCGCGGTTGAAAATGATCCGGTTCTCGTGATTCGAAATCCGCGTACGTAAATCGCCCACTGCTCGCCGAGCCACCTCGAGCTTGTCCTCCATTTCTGTGAGCGCGCTGCGCTGTACCGAAAGAGACGACTCGCCCTCCTCAATCTCAAGCTCCAACTGCGACTGCCTCGCCTGAAACGATGACAGCTCCTCACTCCCCTCCACACGCTGCCGGTCGTAATTCTCCCACTGCCTCTGCGCTGAGTGGGTCTCAAAGATTTTTAATTCAGACAACAGCGTCTGATATCGGCGCGCCTTCCCCGCCTGCCGCTGCAAGGAACCAATCTGCCGCCTGACTTCCTTGATGATGTCATCCAGACGAATCAAGTTCGCCTCTGTGGCCTCAAGTTTCCTGAGCGCCTCCTTTTTCTGGCTTTTGAAACGGGTAATCCCCGCAGCTTCCTCAAAAATCGCGCGCCGATCCTCCGGGCGCGACGACAGAATCTGGTCGATCTTCCCCTGCTCCATGATCGAATAAGCAGACCGGCCGATGCCTGTATCCATGAACAGACTGTGAATGTCTTTCAGCCGGCACGGGGTTTTGTTGAGTAAATACTCCGAGGAACCGTCGCGAAACACCCGGCGCGTGATAGTGACCTCATTCCAGTCCACACCCAGCTGCTGCTCGCACTCCGCGAAATTCATCGACACCTCCGCCATCCCGAGCGCGGCGCGGGAATCGGTCCCCGAAAAGATGACGTCGGCCATCTCCCCTCCACGCAAAGCCTTCGCAGACTGCTCCCCCAAGACCCACCGGATCGCGTCCAACACATTTGACTTCCCGCATCCATTTGGCCCCACCACACAGGTTACGCCACGGTGGAACTGGAGAACGGTTTTCGGAGCAAAACTCTTGAATCCGAATAATTCGAGGGAGTGAAGATACATGGGCCGTGGGATGGTGGGGCAACAATCTGCACCCGGTACGCGATCGAATCAAGCACCAGATATAGACACAGGGCGCAGCGCAACCACAATATATAGTGCGGCGGACCCGTTATTCTTGAGCCTCGGACACCTCGAGCGGCAGTTCAAACCAAACCTGCGCGCCCCTCTGTGAACTTTCCGCACCCACACGCCCTCCATGCTCGACAATGATGTGTTTTACAATCGAGAGACCGAGCCCAGTGCTATGAGTCTTGGCCCCGGTCGCAGAGGCAGTCCGCGCCTTGTCTGCGCGGAAAAACCGTTCGAAAATATGAGGCAAGTCGTTGGGAGCAATGCCACTGCCATTATCCTGCACCGTCACCCGAATCGCGCCTCCTGCTGGCGAAGGCGCGACCCGAACCATGATTACCCCTCCCTCGGAGGGCAGATGCTTGAAGGCGTTCTCCAAAAGATTATGCAGAACCTGCTCCATTCGAAAAGGATCCAGCCTCACCTGGGGAAGTTTCTTAGGAATTTCCGTTTGAAGATCCACCTCATGCCCACGGATGCGCGCCCTCCAGTCCCGGGTCCACACCGCCACCAATTCGCCGACATCACCCGATTGCCAGTTGAAGACCTCCCTCTTCGACTCAAGCCGCGCAATGGTCAAAAGATCTTCCACCAAGGCATTTAAGCGCAAGGAGTGACGCCTTAGGATCTGGTACAAACCGACCCGTTCCTCCGCCTTCATTTTCGGCATCTCGATGAGGGTCTCCACATACCCTTGAAAAATGGCGAGGGGCGTGCGGAGTTCATGCGACACATTGGAGACAAAATCCCGACGTACAGTCTCAAGCTCCTGAAGCCGAGTAACATCACGAAACACCGCCAGCACACCCGGCCGTCCCTTTGAGTCGCTCATCGGGACCGCACGTACGGTGGCGACCCGTACTTTTCTGCCTGGCAACATTTCTAACTGCTCCTCCCGAGCCTGCCCCGTTTCCAAGACATCCAGCAAAAGCCGATGAACGGCCACCTCACCCAACACCTCTAGAATCGAGCGATCCACCGGCGATGACGTTAGCCCAAACTTGTCGATAAACGCTGAGTTTGCGAGCCTCACCAGCTGCTTTGCGTCTGCGACGATGACACCCTCCTCCATGCTTGAGAGAATCGTGTTGAGCGAAAACTCCTCGTGCCGGATCCGATCCCGCAGGAACTCATGCCTCCACACAAGCCTCTCAAGGCGGGTTGCGATCCGCTCCACAAATTGTTTTGAGCAGAACGAAGCCACTGTTTCATCCAGCATTTGCTCGGATGCAAACGAGTCAAGAATGCGCTCCAGCACGCGCAAATCCCTGTTCAAAAGAACTGTCCGCCGCAACAAAAGCCCGACGACGACCAAGAGGGCGCTCAAGGGGATAGCGATCCACATGGCGCCACTCTCTCAGCTTACTCCACGGAGGCAACCATTCGGTAACCAAAACCGCGCACCGTCTCGATTAAGTCTGCGGCGGAACCAAGTTTTTCGCGCAAACGCCGGACATGAGTGTCCACTGTGCGGGTATCAATAGCGCTCTCGTAACCCCAAACATCGTTCAGCAACACCTCACGGCTCTGAAGTCTTCCTCGGCGCTCCATCAACACACTCAAAAGCTTGAACTCCGTCGCCGTAAAGTCGCAAGTCTTTCCTTGAATCCGAACCTCGTGCTTTGCTCGGTCAATCTTGATAGGTCCAATCTCCAGCACTTCTTCCCTCGTCAAATCCGGAGACGCAGCCCGACGCAGCACCGCCTGAACCCTCAACACAATTTCACGCGGGCTAAACGGCTTTGTGACATAATCATCGGCGCCCAGTTCGAGTCCGACGATCCGGTCCACCTCTTCAGCGCGAGCTGTCAGCATTAAAATTGGGATGCGGTTTGTCGCTGGGGACTGTTTGAGTTGCTTGGTCACCTCAAGCCCGCTCATTCCGGGCATCATGAGGTCCAGAACGACGAGGTCTGGCGACTCGGCCTTTGCGATTTCCAGCGCGCGCGCCCCATCCTCAGCCTTCAAAACATCGAAGCCTTCCTTCCTCAAATTCAACGCGAGCAGGTTGAGGACATCAGGTTCGTCGTCCGCGATAAGTACTGTTTTCCGGCTTTTATCTGAATTCGCCATGTTGGATCGTCCTTTGTTTTTTTGAACCGGTCGACATCCTCCTGCGATTCACGACTGGCTCAAGCCGCATAGTGTAACATTTCAGTCACAACAAAGCCTCAATTTGGGGATGAATATCTAGTTTGCACTGATTCCACAATCGGGGACACTCCTTCCCCACATGCCCCCTGCAGAACCCATCCGAGAGTCCGCCTTGAGCCAAGAGCGCGACCTCACGCTGATGCGCCTCGTTCAATCAGGCGACACGGAGGCGCTTCGGGAAATTGTGGAAACCCACCAGCAGCGGGTGGCATCCATGGCGCTCCGCGTTGGGGGGCCAACCATCGACGTCGATGACGTTGCTCACCAAACTTTTATCCGTGTTTGGAAGTTCGCACACCGCTACGAGCCCACCGCCCGCTTCACAAGCTGGCTGCTCACGATCACACGAAATATTGTCCTCAACGAAATCCGCTACCGTTCAAGGCACCCGACCGTCTCACTGGATGCGCAAACCGACCCCGACCGGCCACCAGACCCTGGCCCGCCGGATCTAGCCTCCAACAGACCGGACCAAGCGCTTCTCCAGTCGGAGCTGCAATTCGCAATCGAAGAGGCTCTCCAAAAGCTTCCGGAAAACCAAAGAACAGCCCTCGTTCTACGGACATACGAAAACCTCCCTTACGAGGACATCGCCGCGGTGCTCGAAACTTCCGTTGGATCGGTGAAGAGCCTTCTTTTTCGTGCGAGAACCTCGATGCGGGAGCTACTGGACTCGTATCTGAGGTAAAACACGGAACATCCAGGTTGGTTGCCGCTATGGGCCAGGCTTGGCCGGCATCGGCGGCGGCGGCGTGAATGCCATCATTTTCCCGGTGAGCACTCCCAAGACAGTTTGCTGGTTCAAATACCAATCCCTGAGTGGACGAGAAAGAGACGCCTCCTTGAACTCCTTAAAGTTCTGAACATTCAGAGCTGACTCAACGGACTCCTTCAACTGCTTCGCCAAGTCGTTCCGGGGTTCGACCGCCCAACTGCGGAAAGATCCGTTTCCATCCGCCAGCATCCTTGCCGCCGTTGTACGGACATCCAGATCATATTTGAAATCCACAACCTCAACCAGCGCCTTATCCACTTTACCTTTGTGGCGCACATCCTCATTACGCGCTGTGATCACCTCACGCGCAACGTCCACAACACGGCGCTCGAGTTTCGCTACGATGTCGTCCTCAGCCACCTCTTCCATTGCTTGGACTCCAAGGTCACGAGGTGATTTTTCGAGCCGCTGGCAGATTCTCTTCACGAGTTCCTTTTCAAACTCCACGAAATAAGCTTTTGCGCGCGCCAAAATGACATCCTTCTCCTCCTTCGTGAAACTGGCGGGTTTGTCATCCAACCCTGTGAAACTTGTGTACGCTGGCGTATCGAGGAGCTTCGCGACACGTTCCGTCAGCTTCTTGGTGTCAAATTTTTCAATCACACTCGCATCGCCAGTCTCAACCTTCGAATCGAGCTTCAAATCCATAGGAAGGAACGCAAAAAACGCCTTATCAACCCCGCCTAGTTTTTCCACCTGAACATTCAGGGCCTTCCAATGCGCCCTCAGGACCTCCTTTTGGTTCAGTACGCCGACGAACGGAAACGCATGCTCCA
>JBILKY010000232.1:0-6101 GCA_044376395.1 Chthoniobacteraceae bacterium
AATTTAATTTGTTGTTCTTCATTGGTCATATGGTGCTGTTTTGAGCTCTGCAGTGATATGAAAGTGCCATTTACCCCCTAGTGCGACGTTGATCCCGGATCCACATTGATGCGGAGTGACCTCGAATCCATGGCGTTCAAGTGTTGTTGCAATGAACCTTTCGGCGAAGTCAGAGCCCGGTGAGCCCGTTGAATCGAGTAGTGAGCTAAGTACGGACGAGGGCAAATCCCATGCGCGGAAAATTTTCACGAGTAGTGCGACACTCGGGGTGATGTAACCATTTTCAAAAAGCTCGAGTTTATGAATGGAGACCCCAGTACGCTCCGCAAGTTGGTCCATTGTAATTTTGGCAATTACTCGTGCTCGTCGCAGGCACGCTCCAAGTTTCTGAGGGTCTGAGTGCCGCATTGCAAAACGGCGGGCAATCCACGACTCAGGAGGCTCAGAGACGACTCTTTCAAAGTGATCTGCGCAATCGAGCTCCGCTAAAATTTTAAGAAACAGGTGAGGGGTTGGATGCTTTTCACCACTTTCAATCCGAGTGAGCGCCCCAGCACTGATGCCCACACGGGCTGCGAGCGCTCGGAGGGAATGTCCTCTTTCGATGCGTTTGCTCTTCATCAGTGTACGGATGTCCTCGGGAAGCCCGACGCTTCGGGTTTGTAATGGGTCTGTAGAATCGGCTGGCCGTTGTTTTTCGTTTGAAGGACTCATGGAAGAAATAGGATTGGACCATAATTGTTGCCGCAAGACAACAAAATTTTAAAAATGGCAAACACCTTTACTAAAGACACTAACGGTAATTGAGTGTAAAAAAATTGTCCTGGGACAAGGATTTTTCGCCGCCAGCAGGGTAGCCGCCGTACAAGGCTGTTTAAGTTGCCCTTGGAGAGAGTATCAGTTGAGACATCGCTCATGCAGGCAATCTGCTAAAGCGTAGATATTTAAGGATATCTTTTTTAAGGTTTGCTCTTTCTTGTAGAGCGAAAGAAATCCTCGATGTGGGAAGGGTCCACTTCTGAAGGCAGACGGGACGCTGCTCGAGGCACCCTTCCAAGCGGTTGCCTCGCACCGGACAATAGTGTCACTTATTTGTCACCACTAGAGCGTCGCGACCTCTGTGAAACACCTAAGTCTCTCTGAGAGAGGGAGCCAGTGGTGAGGATTGAACCCACGACCTGCTCATTACGAATGAGCTGCTCTACCACTGAGCTACACTGGCCTTTGTCGTATGAGGACGAACGCCTCAAACAGCCTCGATGGAACCAAATCAACGCGCTGGTCTCAAGCGTTTTTCAATTTCAGGCGTAATTCACTTTAGGCGCCTCCCTCTCTTGGGGCGCCTGCAATTCGAAGAGATCGGCTGCTTGGAACCCGCAGAAGCCCGCAATCAATGCAGCGGGAAACTGCTTCACCTGCACGTTGTACGAGGTCACAGCGTCGTTAAAAGCTTGGCGCGCGAAAGCCACGCGGTTTTCAGTGGAGGCTAATTCCTCGCTCACTTGGATCATATTCGCGTTGGACTTGAGCTCCGGGTAGGCCTCGCTCAATGCAAAAAAACGCCCCATGACTCCTCCCAAACCCGCATCTGCCGCCAGCAGTCTCTGAACCGCCTTTGGGTCGTCAGGTTTGCCGGAGGTCATTTCCAAAGCTGAAGCCGCGACGTTCCGTGCGGCGATCACAGCCTCGAGTGTTTCCCTCTCGTGCTTCATGAAAGCCTTGGCGGTTTCCACCAAGTTTGGAATCAGGTCGTAGCGACGCTTCAACTGGACGTCGATCTGCGAGAACGCGTTTTTGTAACGAGCCTGACTGGCCACGCACGCGTTGTAAGTCGTCATTCCCCAGAAGAGGATGGCGATCGCCCCAACGGCCAGAACTCCGAATAGGATGATGAATCCAAATTCCATACGCTACCTTCACAAAGTCGTGGGGATCCGCAGGATAGTCAAGCCGCGGCTTTGTGGATCCCTTTCAAGCGAGCCCTCCCAGTGCCCGTCAGGGCAACAACGCCCAGCGGCCCCGAGGCTGATTATGAGCGCCATCGCTACCGGTGGGACTGAGGAGTGGCCGTCTTGTGCAGTTCGAAGGTGCCTGTGTCATAGGCGGACTCGTAGCGCGCCCTGAAATCCTCATTGTTGAGCGTGCCTTTATAGAAGTACTTGCCCCCGCCAAAAAGAGATTTCAAGTCGTGTTCGCCCCTCAAGACTGGCTCACCTTTCCGGGGCCGCTCCACTCGCATGGGAACCTCATAAGCGGTGGTAAAGCCGTGCCAGCGCGCCTCAAAGAAAGCGTTGACGTCGTCCTTAGACTGCCCCGGGGTCACCACCGCCCTCAAGCGGCCCCCGTTGCCGTGCCGGTCGCTGTCCCAGTGGCCCTCCCAGCGCTCCGCACCGGCGGGCTGGCCTTGGCCCGCCCCCCGCCATGCACGGTTGAATCGGAACGAGGTGCAGCCGGTTCCGATTAATAGGGATATGCAAGCTGTCAGAGTGAGAGGGAGACTCGTCTTCATGTTGAAAATATCCAACGATCCGCACCGAAAATCAACCTTGCTAGGAAAATCCCAAGGAAAGCGGCCTGCGGGGCAGCCACCCGAGGACCCGCGGCGGCGGGCCGCGTTGACTTGAATCCACCAACCCAATAACATTCAGACTCCTGATTTCTACCGATGAGCGACCCTGCGGCAAAACACGTCCTTTTTGTGTGCACCGGCAACAGCTGCCGCAGCCCGATGGCTGAGGCGCTCTTCCTTGATGCCGTCAAAAACCGTCCCAACATCGAAGTGTCGTCCGCCGGGGTGCACGCGGCGCAAGGCCAGCCGGCCAGTCCAGACGCGGTGGAAGCCTGCGCACAGTTGAGGTTACCGCTCAAACACCACCGAGCCCGGCAGGTGAGCGAGGCGATGGTGTCTAAAGCGACCCACATTTTTTGCATGACTTCCGGGCACCGCGACGCCTTGGAGAGTCTCTATCCGGATGCAGCGCGGAAAATGCATCTGGTTTGCGAATTCGATCCCTCCCTTCCTTCACAGGTTCCTGACCCCATTGGGCAAGGGATCCAATCTTACATTAAAACCCGAGAAACCCTGCGCAAGGCCATCCCTTCTATCCTGCGCTTTATCGATTCCACTTCCATGCGTGATGCCTCCTCACAAACCCAAGACCCTGCGAGTTCAACCAGCGTGAGCCGCGTGCTCCGGATCGCTGTCGGCTCGGATCACGGTGCTGTCGCACTCAAAAAAGCGGTGCATGATCATTTGGCGCGCCGAGGGTACGTGGTCGAGGACCTCGGGCCGTTCAGCGCGGACAGCGTTGATTACCCTGACTACGCGCAGAGCGTGTGCCACAACGTCGCCGCGGGGCGCTCGGACTTCGGAGTGCTGATGTGCACAAGTGGAATTGGAATGAGCATCGCCGCAAACCGGTTTTCTCATGTGCGTGCGGCTCTTGTAGACAACGCGGACAACGCGCGCCTTTCGCGCCTCCACAATAACGCGAACGTGCTCTGTCTCGGCTCCAAAGATATCGATGCGGACGCGGCTCCACGAATTCTGGATGCTTTTCTTTCAACCGCGTTTGAGGGCGGCCGCCACGAGCGGCGTGTTGAGAAACTTGACCACTTGGGAGGTTCAGCCGCGGGTGCGGTTTCGCTCGCGGAAACAGACCCCCAGATTTTCGCTGCGATTCAGTCCGAGGCGCTCCGGCAGTTTGAAAACATCGAGCTGATCGCCTCCGAGAACTTCACCTCCCGCGCGGTCATGGAAGCTCAGGGATCCTGTCTCACCAACAAGTATGCGGAGGGTTATCCCGGCAAGCGCTGGTACGGTGGCTGTGAAAATGTGGACATTGTCGAGCAGCTCGCCATCGACCGGGCGAAGGAGTTGTTCGGAGCGGAGCACGCGAATGTGCAGCCACACTCCGGTTCACAGGCGAACATGGCTGTGTATTTTTCAGTGCTCCAGACCGGAGATCGTCTGCTCACCATGGATCTCTCGCACGGGGGGCACCTCACGCACGGGAACAAGGCCAATTTCTCCGGCCGCCTCTTTGACATCGTTCACTACGGGGTTTCGCAGCAGGACGAGCGCATCGATTACGACGCGCTTGCCAAGGTGGCGCTTGAGGTTAAACCGAAAATGATTACTGCGGGAGCGAGTGCGTATCCGCGGATTATTGATTTTGAACGCATGCGTGCGATTGCTGATTCGGTCGGCGCGTACCTGTTTGTGGACATGGCGCACATCGCGGGATTGGTTGCCGGGGGGGCGCATCCTTCGCCTATCCCGATGGCGGACTTTGTGACAACAACGACTCACAAGAGCCTGAGGGGACCGCGGAGCGGGTTGATTCTTTGCAAATCAAAGTATGCAAAGGCCGTGGACTCGCAGGTTTTCCCGGGATGCCAGGGCGGGCCGCTCGAGCATGTGATCGCGGCGAAGGCGGTTTGTTTTCTCGAGGCGCTTCAGCCATCGTTCAAGGCATACGCGGCGCAGATCGTTTCAAACGCGAAGGCTCTCTCAGCGCGTTTGACGCATAACGGCTACCGGATTGTCTCGGGAGGGACCGACAACCATGTGATGCTCGTGGACTTGCGGCCGCGTGCTCTCAATGGGAAGGTGGCGCAGGAGGCGCTGGATCACGCCGGGATCACCGTGAACAAGAACGGGATTCCCTTCGACACGGAAAAAATCACGCTCGGCGGTGGGATTCGCATCGGAACGCCGGCTGTCACAACGCGTGGGATGAAAGAGGAGGAGATGATGGAAATAGCCGATCTGATTCACGAGGCGCTCGCACACTGCGAAGACATGTCGAAACTCCACGGGGTGCGCGAAAAAGTGCGGGCGCTCACCCGCCGCTTTCCGCTCCCCGGCTAGAAATTTTTCCCGCGAGATTCTCCCTGTGGGGACAGGCTCTCGAGCCGCCCTCGGAGAAAACGCTCCTTGCACAACACCTCTCATCAGATGCCTTTTTCACAACCCAACCCCTTGCAAGAGGGGCTCTCGAGTCGCCCGCTTCCGAAGCCTTGCAATGTCGTCATTTTCGGTGCTTCGGGGGACCTTACGTATCGAAAGCTGATTCCGGCACTGTACAACATCGAAGCGGACGGAGACTTGCCCGCCTCCACCCAGATTACTGGCTTTGCCCGGCGTCAGAAAACCGACGAAAGCTTCCGTGCAGAACTGGGCGAGGCTATCAGCAAATTTTCGCGTTCTGGAAAAAATGAAGAGGTTTGGAACGCGTTCTCAAATCGGATCCACTATCACTGCAGCGAGTTTGGCAACGAAGATGGATATCGCAAGCTGGCTGAGAAACTGGATCGATTTGACGCGGAGCACGGCTCGGGCGGTAACCGTTTGTTCTACCTTAGTGTGAGCCCCGCGGAATTTGAGGGCATTCTTGGTAAGCTGCAGCAATTCGGTCTTTCCAAAGCCAAGGATGGTTGCTGGGCTCGGGTGATCGTTGAGAAGCCGTTTGGAAAAAATCGGCAGACTGCTCACGAGCTCAATGAAAAGGTGCAGAGGGTGTTCGATGAGCAGGACACCTACCGAATCGATCATTACCTCGGGAAAGAAACGGCGCAGAACATCATGGTGCTTCGATTTGCGAATGCGATCTTTGAGCCGCTTTGGAACCACAAGTACATCGACCATGTCCAGATCACAGCTGCAGAGCCGATGGGTGTCGAGGGACGCGGTCCTTATTACGACAGCTCGGGGGCTTTGCGCGACATGGTGCAAAACCACCTCACGCAAATCCTTTGCTTGGTTGCGATGGAGCCACCCACCGACTTGTCGGCGGATAGCATCAGGGACGAGAAGGTGAAGGTGGTCCGAAGCTTCCGCCACATGACGCCGGAAGATGTTCGCGAAAACGTGGTGCGCGCCCAGTACGGCGCGGGCAGCATCGCGGGGAAGGATGTGCCTGAGTATCGCGCTGAGGATCGCGTGGACCCGAATTCAAAAACGGAGACCTATGTCGCGATGAAGGTTCATGTGGACAACTGGCGCTGGGCTGGCGTTCCGTTTTATATCCGTGTCGGCAAGCGGATGCCGAAGCACTGTGCGGAAGTCGCTGTATTTTTCAAGGAAACTCCCGGCGTGC
>JBILKY010000040.1:0-17536 GCA_044376395.1 Chthoniobacteraceae bacterium
TTGTCGGACTGCGCGCTGATTTTTAGCAGACGCGTTCACCGGACGCGGAAGGCGGGCCTTATGGACGGGGCAGTTCGATTCCGTCGTCTTTGAGCGCGAGCTTCCCTGCCTTTAGAAGCGAACCCACCGCCTGCTTGAACGCTTTTTTGCTGCACGCAAAAACCTCGCGGATGGTTTCGGGATCCGTCTTGTCGTGCAACTCAAGTCTGCCGTTGTTTTGCCTCAGAGCCTCGAGAATCTGGTCGGCAAGAGGCGCGATCCGGCGGTATCCGGCGCGGTCAAGCCGCAGGTCCACCTTGCCATCCTCGCGGACTTGCCGGACCACGCCCTCGTATTCGTCCCCGATGCGCAGCGTGCCGCCGAGTTCCGTTCGATAGAGCATTCCCCAGTGGCTGTGGTCGACCACGCAGCGGTAGCCAAGCGGCGTTTCCTGGGCGACAAGCAGGTGCACGGTTTGTTCAGCGGAAAAAGGGGCGGGTGTTTTGTCCAGATGCCGCTTCAGGCGCGTTGTGGCGATCAAACGGTTTGAACGCTCGTCCACTACCACCTTCACGACCACCCAGTCGTCTACCGAGAGCGGCCCGGTTTGTTCGCGCAGAGGGAGCAACAGGTCTTTTTCCAAACCCCAGTCCAAAAACGCTCCGATCCCTCCGCGCACCCCGACCACCTTCAAGCAGGCGCACTGGTCCGCCAACACATGGGGCTGCTCGGTAGTCGCGACCAGACGATCTTCGGAGTCACGGTAGAGAAATACGTCGACCGAGTCCCCCGCCTGCAGGCCGGGGCTGACGTATTTGGCGGGCATCAGGACCTCGCCCATATCACCGGCGTCCAGGTAGACGCCGTGCGGGGATTCGCGGAGAACCGCCAGAGAGTTTCTTTGCCCTAATACAGCCATACCGGCGGGATGCTCAGGCACACGCGCAGTTGCGGAAAGGAAATTCATCGGGGGCGCTGAAGCCGCCCGCTCGGAGATTCCGCAGCGCACGCTGCGCGCAAAACTTGCACGCCTTGCGGTTGTCAGCCAGAAATTGGGGCACGCGTCCGCTTTAAAACGCCACCACCCATGAAATTTGCGATTTGTAACGAGACTTTTGTTGATTGGCCTTTTGAAAAAGCCTGCGCATTTGCCAGCAAGTGCGGCTACACGGGCCTGGAGGTCGCGCCATTCACCCTCGCGGAATACGCCCACCAAGTACCCGCCCCAAAACGGTCCGAGCTTCGGAAAATCGCAGAAGATGCGGGTCTGGAAATCATCGGCCTGCACTGGCTGCTCGCCAAGACGGAGGGGTTCTACCTCACCACCCCCGATGCCGGTATCCGCGCGGCGACGGCCGAGTACCTCTGCGAGCTGGCGCGGTTGTGCCGCGACTTGGGCGGCAGCCTCATGGTTCTTGGATCACCAAAGCAGCGCAACTTGCTGCCGGGCGTGTCGCACGAGGAGGCGATGCGCCATGCTGCGGACACATTGCAACGCGCGGTGCCGACCCTCGCGGAATGTGGCGTCACCATCGCACTCGAACCGCTCGGTCCCGAGGAGGGCGACTTCTTGAGAACGGCGGATCTCGGCGCCGCCCTCATGCAAATGGTCGGCTCGGAACAAGTAAGGCTGCATCTCGACGTGAAAGCGATGTCCACCGAGGAAATCCCGATCTGCGATGTCATTCGCAATCATGCGGAATCCATGGCGCATTTTCACGCCAACGATCCCAACAGACGAGGACCCGGGATGGGGTCTGTGGATTTCAAGCCGATTTTCCAGACCCTTGAATCCGTGCAGTACCGGGGGTGGGTGTCCGTGGAAGTTTTTGATTACACACCCGGACCAGAGACGCTCGCGTCGGAGAGTTTTTCTTACATGCAGGAGTGCCTCAAGGCCATCGGCGCGCGCTGAGCGGCCGAGTTCTCCAGCCCGGAGGAACGTCATCGTCGCCGGCTGCAAAAATTATTTCTCCCGACCACGCACACCGACACGCACGGATGAAGCACCCTGACTTTCTTATCATCGGAGGGGGCATCATAGGCGTGAGCATTGCGCGTCAAATCCAGTCGCGGTTCGGCACGGCACGCGTCGTGGTTTTGGAGAAGGAAAAATTCCTGGGCGCGCATGGGAGCGGCCGCAACAGCGGTGTCTTGCATGCCGGGTTTTACTACTCCGCCGACAGCCTGAAGGCGCGCTTTACGAGACAGGGCAACATCGCCCTCACGCGCTTCTGCGAGGAGCAAAAAATCCGGCTGAACCGTTGCGGAAAACTCGTCGTTGCGCGCGGCCCCGAAGATCTCCCGCAGATTGACGAACTGCTGAGGCGCGCCCACGCAAACGGCGTTCCGCTCGAGAGCGTGTCGGAGGACGAGGCGCGGAAGATCGAGCCCAGGGTGAAAACCTTCGGGCGTGCGCTCTTTTCCCCCACGACATCCACGGCAAATCCCATGGAGGTGCTCGAAGCGATGCGCGCCGCAGCGGAAACGGAGGGAATCCGGTTCTTGCTGGGCACGTCGTTTGAAAACCTGCGTGACCGAAGTTTTGAAACCTCCGAGGGCAGGCTCGCGCCGGGGTATCTTGTCAATGCCGCAGGCCTGCACGCCGACACGATCGCGAGGCACTACGGCTTCTCCGAGCATTACCGCATCGTGCCTTTCAAGGGGCTGTATCTCTACGGCAACGAGCAGGCGCCGGGGTTCCGAACCAACATTTATCCGGTTCCCGACCTGCGGAACCCGTTTTTGGGGGTGCATTTCACGGTGACGGTCGACGGGCACGCGAAGATCGGGCCGACGGCGATCCCGGCATTCTGGAGGGAACAGTACAGCGGCCTTCAGGGTTTCGATCTGGCCGACTGCGTCGCGACCCTTTTGCGTGAGCTCGGGCTGATTCTCTTCGCGGGATTCGATTTCAGGCGTCTCGCCGTGGAAGAGCTGCTGAAATACAACCGCAGGCATCTGGTGAAACTTGCGGGGGAACTCGCCTCAGGCGTGGATGTCGCGCATTACACAAAGTGGGGCAAGCCCGGGATTCGTGCACAGCTCATGGACGTGCGCACGCGGAAACTCGAGATGGACTTTGTCCTCCAGGGGGACGAGTCTTCCTACCATGTGCTCAATGCAGTGTCACCGGGATGGACTTGTTCCATTCCTTTTGCGGAACATGTGAGCGATCAAATCGTCCGCCTGATCGGATAAGTTGGCCCGGTAATTATTCGCCCGATGTTTCGGAAACTGCTCTTTGTGCTGATCAAGCTGCTCGTCGCCTTCGCGGCGGTGTTCTGGCTGCAGAAAAAAGTCGACGTTCACAATGTCGTCCGGGTGTTGAGAGAGGCGGATCCCGTCTTTGTTTGCGGCGCGTTTCTGATTTCCATAATGAACCTGCTGAACGGCGGGTTCCGGTGGAACCGATTGCTTGATGCGCTGCGGATCCCGATTCCAATGGGCACGCTGACGTGCATTGCGCAGATCGGGCAGTTCTTCGCCGTATTTCTTCCGGGTACTGCGGGGGACGATGTGACGCGCTTTGTGTACATTGCCCGGTTGGCGCCGAGACGCGTGCGCGAGGCCTGCGCCACGGTTTTATTGGACAGGGTCATCGGGTTGTCGTGCCTTTTCACCCTCGCGTTCTTCTGCATCCCATCCAACTGGAGTCTGCTTCAGGGGCAGGCGAGCACACGTTGGATCGCAACCGGCTTCTCTGCAGTCGGCGGTTCGGTCCTTTTGGCAGGAGTGCTTTTTTTCAGCCTGAACGCGGCAACCCTCAAGCGGCTTGTGGATGTTTTTGAATCGCGGCTGAAACGATTCAAAATTGCCGCAGAACTGGCGGAATTGGCGCGGACCTTTGCCGACAACCGTGGCACGCTTGCGCTTGTGACCGTTGCGGCTCTGTTTACACAAAGCATGATCTGCGTCGTCTTCTACCTCGCGGCCCGCGCTGTTGGGATCGAGTTGCCGCTCCTGTCTTGGATGAGTTTTGTGCCCGTGATCGTGGCTTCCGGCGCGTTGCCGATCACCTTTGCGGGAATTGGGGTGCGCGAGTATTTACTGCTGCTGTTCGTGGGAGGAACAGCAGCGGGTGTTGATCAGGAGCGGATCCTCGCAGCGTCCATCTTGATTCTGGCCATCGCGGTGGCGATGGCGTTGATCGGCGGCATGGTTTATCTAGTTTACAAGCCGGTAGCAAAAGTCGCCGAAGACGCGGCGAAGGAGGTATGTTCGCTGTAAAAGCGCACATGCCGCCCGCAGCGCTTGCAGGACGCGCACGTAAAGTGGTGTAATTTCCGCCAATGGAATTGCTACCGGAACGCAGGCTCGCAGGAATCTTGGCGCCTCTCTTTGCGCTCAAAGGGGCCAATGATTTGGGTGTTGGAGATGTAGGCGCACTGAGGGAGTTGGTGGATTGGTCTGTTGCGAATGGTTTTCATCTGGTCCAGTTGCTGCCTGTGAACGAAACAGGTAACGATCATTCGCCATACAATGCGATTTCGTCGGTTGCGCTGGATCCGCTCACGATCGAAATTACGCCCGATTCGTTGCCGGATCTGAGCGCAACTGAAATTCAAGCGGAGAAGAAGCGGTTCTTTTTCCGGCAAATGTACGAGGGTCCGGTGCTCTACCATTTGGTGAAGCCGCTCAAGCGCGCTCTCATGCGGAAGGCGTTTGAGAATTTCAAGCGTGTGCTCGAGGACCGCGCCGCCTTGCGGACCGTTGCTTTTGAAAAATGGTGCGCTGCGCAGGCGGACTGGTTGCCGGGGTTCGCCATGTTTCGTGTGCTGATGTCTGAACACTCCAACAGTGAACGCTGGGACCGCTGGCCTCTTGAACATCGTTCGTTCGATTCCGCGCTTGCTTGGCTCAAAAAGCAGACAGCCGCGTTTCAGGCCGACTGGCAGGAGCGGATCCGGGAGGTTTCTTATGTGCAGTGGATCGCGTGGACCCAGTGGGGGGAGGCGAAAGCTTATGCAGATTCAAAGGGAGTGGCACTGATGGGAGACGTGCCCTTTGGGGTCAGTCTTTACAGCGCGGACTACTTCTGCCGCCCGGAAATTTTCGATGACAAGTGGAGCGGCGGGGCGCCTCCGGAGCCCGCTTTTCAGGGCGACCAGTTCACGGCGCGTTGGGGCCAGAACTGGGGGGTGCCGTTGTATCGGTGGGACGTGCTCGCTGGATGCAATTTGGACTGGTGGCGCCAGCGCGTCCGAAAGATCCGGGAGGTATTCCATTTTTTCCGCATCGACCACGTGCTTGGTTTTTACCGCGTGTACGGTTTTCCGTGGCGCCCCGAAAAGAACGCGGAGTTTGCGCCGCTGAGCGACGCGGAAGCGCAGGAGCGCACGGGCGGGTTGCTTCCGAGGTTTCACCCGCGCCCTGATGACAGTCAGGAATCACGCTCTGCGAACCGGGCTGATGGGGAACGGTTGTTGGGCGCGCTTGCCGAGGAAACAGGCAAGTACCGATTGATGGGAGAAGACCTCGGCACGGTCCCGGATTATGTCAGACCGAGTTTGCGTTCTCTGGACATCTGCGGCTTTAAAGTGCCGATGTGGGAAAAGGAATGGGACTCGAGTTTGACTCCGGGTGACGCGTATGAACCGCTCTCGGTAGCGACATACGCGACGCACGATCATGATCCGTTGCGTTTGATGTGGGAGCGTTGGATGGATGCGATTGCGCTCGGGGAATCCGGTGCACCGGGTGCGGCGGAAAAGCGCGATTTTGCGTGGTGGGAAGTACGGCGCCTTGCGCGTTGGGCCGGCTTTGAAGTGCCCCGGATGCTCCCTTTCAGCCATGTGCACGAGGAGTTTTTGAGGGGTCTCCTGGCTTGCCGCTCGTGGATAGTGATCTTCATGGTGACGGATTTGTTCGGCACCAAGCAGCGGTTTAATGTGCCGGGTGCGGTTGCCGATTCGAACTGGAGCGAGAGAATCTCCCTGCCGGTTTTAAGTTGGAACGACAACAAGGCTCTGGCCTCTCTCATGAAGCGGCTGAGTCCTGATTTGGAGCGAAAATTGGAGCAGAAGTAGGGCAGATACTTTATCCGCCCGCAGTGCCCTCTCGCTTTTTGTGCGGTTGGCGCAATCGCGTTCTCAGCAGAGCTGAATGTTGTCGATAAGCCGCGTCTTGCCAAAAAAGACCGCAATCGCCGCGGTGGCTGGTGCGGTGATGGTTTTGAGCGGACGGAGGGTTTCGGAATCAACGATCGACACGTAATCAATCCGCGCATCGGGGCATTGATTGAGACGCCGCGTGATGAGCCTGCGGATCAAGGCAGCGCGCTTTTCCCCGGATTCGACGCGCTGCTTAGCTTCTAGGAGTGCGGCATACAAAGCGGGTGCCTGCTGGCGTTCCGTGAGGGTCAGGTATGCGTTGCGAGATGAGAGCGCGAGTCCGTCGACTTCGCGGACGGTCGGCGCGAAGAAAAGTTTCACCGGGACATTCAGGTCCCTGACCATGCGCGCGATGACGGCGCACTGTTGAAAGTCTTTCCGGCCGAAAACAGCGACATGCGGCTGAAGGATGTGGAAAAGTTTGAGCACGACGGTGCAGACTCCGCGGAAATGGCCGGGGCGCGCGCCGCCGCACATTCCGAGACCGACGCTGGATTCATCCACCCAACAGGAAAAGTCCGGCTGGTACATTTGGTCCGGGGACGGAGCGAACAGGAGATTGACACCGTGATTCCGGCAGAGGCGCTGGTCTTTGACAAAGGGGCGGGGGTACCGCGAGAAGTCTTCTTTTGGGCCGAACTGGGTTGGATTGACAAAAATGGATGCGATGACAGTGCCCTTCCGCCCGGCGATGGAGCGGGCGTGATCAAAAAGTGCGGTGTGCCCTTGGTGCAGTGCGCCCATGGTTGGAACAAGGACGCGGAGCCCGGGTGCGGCCGTGCTGAGCTGCGGGGCCTTGGAAGTGGAGCGGATGGTGTTCAAAGGCTTAAGGGTTAGCGGATAAGTTGAGGCGGAACAAGGCTGGGAGAATGCCTGAGATGGGGCTGAGAACCCGAGACTGGCGGGGATGGAGGAAAATATTGAACACCTGCTGGGGGTCTGCTTTAATCGCAGCCTGTTTTCAAACGGAGCACCCGTAGCTCAACTGGATAGAGCATCTGACTACGGATCAGAAGGTTTGAGGTTCGAATCCTCACGGGTGCGCTTTGAATCAGAGAGGTTTGCGGAAGAGTCTGGCGCCGTTTAAAAACCGTCGGCGCCAACCAGGTGCTTACTTTTGGGAGAAGAAGTCCCTTGAGGTCCGTTATCACGCCGAGGGCGGGGTTTACGGGTGGCTCACCGAATCTAGCAGCCACGCCTCGTTAAGCCCGATACATCTATTTATTTGCAGCGAAAATCCGACAGGCTGCTAGGCGGCCGGATAAAAGCTGGGCGCGCACCGCCCTTTGATAGTCCGCTCAATGGTCCGTTCAATGGTCCGTTCAATGGTCCGTTCAATGGTCCGTTCAATGGTCCGTTCAATCCGCGTGCAGAATCCCGGCGATGCACGCGGAGAGAAAATTTGCGAGCGTGCCGGCAATCATCGCTCGGAGTCCGAGCCTCGCGAGATCACCACGTCTTTCGGGAATGAGCGCGCCGATACCGCCCAACTGAACCGCGATGGAGCTGAAGTTTGCAAAGCCGCACAGCGCGAATGTTGCGATCGTGCGCGAATGTTGCGAAACAGCTTCGGCAGGAAGATTGCCCAGATCGCTGAAGGCCACGAATTCATTAAGAACCATCCGTTTTCCGAGGAGGCCGCCAATGGTCCCCGCGTCTGCAGGGCTGACCCCCATCAGCAGGGCGAACGGTTTGAAGAGCACTCCCAAAATGCCCTCAAGGCTTGCCCCGGGAAACACAGCGCCCAGCACCCCGTTCAAAAGCGCGACAAGAGCAATGAAAGCGACAAGCATCACCCCGACGTTAAAGGCCAGCTGTCCTCCCTCAAACGCACCGCGCGCAGCCGCATCAAGCAGGTTTGCATCGTGGTTGTCGACTTTGACTGACACGCCGCCACCCGTCTTCGGCTTGCCGGTTTCCGGCACCATGAGCTTTGCCATCACAATCGCGCCGGGCGCGGTCATGATCACGGCCGTCAGTAAGTGCACAATGTCCACGCGCGCCATTTGAACGTACGCAACCATGATGCTTCCCGAAACATGAGCCATGCCCGCCGTCATGATCACCATCAATTCACTCTGCGTAAGAGACGCCAGAAACGGCCGGATGGTGAGGGGTGCCTCGGTCTGCCCCATCAGGATGCTTGCGGCGACGCTCACGCTTTCGGCACCTGAAATATTTAAGAACCGTCCCATCGTGCGCGCCGTGGCCCCAACAATCCGTTCCATCACGCCCGAGTAATATAAAACGGCAAAGATACTCGAGACAAAGATGATCACGGGCAGCACTGAAAATGCAAAGTGTCCGCTGACGGGGTCGGCGAGCCCGCCAAACACAAACGAGGAGCCCTTCGACGCGTAGTGCATCAGGTTCTGAACGACGATGCGCATCTCATCGAACGCGGCTCCCACGAGGTTTCCCCGCAAGAGCCCCGCGCAAACCAATGCCCCCACGGCAACATTGAGAGGCTTGCTCGCGATATTTGCAAAACGCCGAAGCAACACCGGCGCGACCAATAGCGCCGCGACGATCCAGGCACTCCCTTTTGGAGATGGAAGGAATGACAAAGATTGCTGGATTGCTGCGCCCTTCAGCACGACGAATGCAAAAATCCACTGCAGCAACACCCCCCACGCGATGGTCCGCCAGTCAATGGCCTTTCGATTTGAGGAGAGAATAAACCCGATCAATAGAAACACGAAAATTCCGATAAAGCCCATGACAGGATGCGCTTGAGGTTAGCCGCCGACCGGATGCCAGACGGTCTTGAACTCAACAAAATGACGAATCAGGTAAGGACCCTGCATGGAATCGGCGAACCAGTCGAATGCCGGTTCTTTGTTTAAGATCACAGTTTTCTTTACCGAGTCGGCGGCGCCGTTTTCGATGACTTTACGATCCGATTCGTTTGCAACGGCGCATACGGCTCGGAGGTGCTCGTGGGTCGCAAAAGTTGGGAGCAAGTCTGTTCTACGACCGGAGAGCAAGTTCACGACTCCCCCGGGCAGGTCGCTCACGGCGAGGATCTCTCCCAGCACAATCGCAGCCATCGGTTGCGTGTATGAAGCGAGTGCGACCACCGTGTTGCCGCTGGTGATGGCGGGCAACACAAGCGAAAGCAGCGCGAGCAGCGGTCTTTCCTCCGGTGCCAGCACTCCGACAACTCCGATGGGCTCCGCGAGGGTGAAGTTAAAGTGCGGGGTGGCAACCGGATTCACGCTGCCGAGGATTGCCTGGAACTTGTCGGTCCATCCCGCGTAGTGCGTGATCCGCTCGATGCACGCGTGCACTTCGCGGAGGGCGTCCTTCGCGCTGCGGTTCGAGAACCTGAGCACGTCCGCCAACTCGAAGGCACGCGCCTCCAGCATTTCAGCGACGCGGTACAGGATTTGTCCACGGTTGTAGGGACTGCGCGCCGCCCAGCCGTGCGCAGCCTTTGCAGCAGCTTCCACTGCGTTTCGCAAATCCTTGCGAGTGCATAATGGAATGTTCGCGATGAAACGGTCGCGGTGATCATGGAAGGGATAGACGCCGCCGCCCTCTGAGCGGATGAAGGCGCCGCCGACAAAACATTTTGGTGTTTTAAGGACAGGAAGTCTTTCCATGGCAGTCAGGTGAGTTGCAGGTATTCGAGCAGGCCGTGTTTTCCGCCTTCGCGTCCGAAGCCCGACTCCTTGTAGCCGCCAAACGGCGCGGACGGGTCGAACTTGTTGTATGTGTTGGCCCATACCACGCCCGCCTTGAGGGCGCCGCTCATCTTCAGGATGCGGGATCCTTTGTCGGTCCAGACGCCCGCGCTCAAACCGAAACGCGTATTGTTGGCTTTTTCAAGCGCCTCCTCTGCTGTGCGAAAGGTCAGCACCGAGAGGACCGGCCCGAAGATTTCCTCGCGTGCAATCTGGTGGCTCATGGACACGTTTGAAAAAATCGTGGGCGGAAAATACCAGCCTTTCTTTGGAAGGCTGACCTCAGGCTGATACATATCGGCTCCTTCATTAACGCCGCATTTCACGAGCGCCCGGATCTTTCGAAGCTGTTGAGGCGAGTTGATTGCGCCGAGATCCGTGTTCTTGTCGAGAGGATCACCCACGCGAAGCTGCTGGACGCGCAGTTTGAGGCGGTGCAAGACCGCGTCCGCCACAGACTCCTGCACCAGCAGGCGCGAACCCGCGCAGCACACATGGCCTTGGTTGAAAAAGATCCCATTTACGATTCCCTCGACCGCTTGATCGATGGGCGCGTCTTCGAACACGATGTTCGCGGCTTTGCCGCCAAGCTCCAGCGTCAGGCGTTTGCCGGTGCCCGCGATCGCCCGCTGGATCTCTTTGCCGACGGCGGTGGATCCTGTGAACGCGATTTTCGCCGCCCCTAGGTGTCTGACCACCGCGCTTCCGGTTTCCGCCGCGCCTGTGACGATATTCACGACACCGGGAGGAAGGCCGGCTGCGCTCAGGATGGAAACAAATTTCATCGCAGTGATCGAGGTTGTTTCCGCCGGTTTGAGCACCACCGTGTTCCCGCAGGCCAGAGCGGGAGCGATCTTCCACGCCAGCATCAGAAGCGGAAAGTTCCACGGGATCACCTGCCCCACGACGCCGATTGCGGACGCTTTCCGGCCGGGGGCGAGGTACTCGAGTTTGTCCGCCCATCCGGCATGGTAGAAAAAGTGGGCGGCCGCCATCGGCAGGTCGAAATCGCGTGATTCACGGATCGGTTTTCCGCCATCAAGGGTTTCGGCGACTGCAAACTCGCGCGAACGGTCTTGAAGGAGGCGCGCGATTCGAAAGAGGTATTTCCCGCGTTCCGCTCCGGGTAACCTGCTCCATTTTGGGAACGCCTGCGAAGCGGCTGCGTAAGCTGCGTCCACATCAGCCGCGCTTGCTTCTGCAATGTCCGCGAGTTTCTCGCCGTTGCGAGGACTGGTGGATGCGAAGTATTTTCCGGAGCGGGGGGCAACGGTTTTGCCGTTGATAAAAAGGTCGTAGCGCGGGTCGATGTTGGGGCTCGCGGACTCCGGGGCGGGATCAAACTCCCACAGGTTGCCAAAAAGGAGTTCGCGCGCAGGGGTGTGGGTTTTTTTCTGAGCCATGTGGACTTCTAGTAACTACCGGAAGCTTCGCTGAGAGCGTATGGCGTTTGGTAGCGGCCGGTGCGTTCCTTTTCGAGCTGGAGTATCAGGTCATTGAGGAGGGATGAAGCGCCAAAACGGTATCGGGTGTTGTTCAGCCAGCGGTCGCCGAGGGTTTCTTTCACAGCGACAAGAAACGTGATCGCCTGTTTCGCGGTCCGGATTCCACCAGCGGGCTTCATCGCGATTTCCACGCCGGTCTGGAAGTAGTGATCGCGGATTGCGTCGAGCATCACCTGGTTGTTTGCAAGCGTCGCGTTTGCGTTGGTTTTTCCAGTGCTGGTCTTGATGAAGTCACCGTCACGAAGCACGCGCATCGCAAGGAACGAGGCGAGGCGGATGTTGTCGTACGTCTCCAGCTCGCTTGTTTCCAGGATCACTTTCAGCGTGGCTTTCCCGCACGCTTCGCGCACTGCTGAAATCTCGTCCTGCACCAAGGCCAGTTCACCCGCAAGGAAGGCGCCGCGGTTGATCACCATGTCAATTTCATCCGCGCCATCGCCGACGGCGGACCGGACCTCGCTTAGCCGTGTCGCCAATGGCGCCTGCCCTGATGGAAATGCGGTTGCCACGGAAGCGATGCGTACTGCGCGCCCTGACAGATAGCGGCGCGCATGTTTCACCATCGACGGGTACACGCAGACTGCGGCGACGGGCGGGATCGCAGGGTCTTCGTGGGGGTGGACCGCCTTCTGGCAGAGGGAAAGCACCTTGCCGGGCGTGTCTTTGCCCTCCAGCGTCGTGAGGTCCACCATAGAAACCGCCAGCTTTAATCCGAAAACCTTCGAGTGTTTTTTGACGCTTCGCGTCGTGTATTTTTGAACGCGCTCCTCAATGCCGGTTTGATCCACAGTGCCGACTTCGTTCAGCAGCGAACGCAGTCTATGTGAGGCGCGTGTCGTCATGGTGTGCGAAAGTGTTCCCGGCTGGGCTGCAAACGTCGAGAGAGGATTATCAATTCGTTTCAGGAAGGCCGCTGGGCATTTGGAGGTTCAAGGCGCGTTTTTGAAAGGGTTCATTGAAGTCACGAATCGCAAAAGCAAAGGCATCGCGGGCTCTACCATTTTGCCGTGATCAAATCCTTGGAGCTCATGAAAGATCACGCGCTGGTGGCCTGAGAGCTTCATCATCCGGCAGAAGTATGCGTTTTCCTCGTAGCGTCCCATCAATTCTTTTTCCCGATCGCCCGTCACGACGAGCATTGGCGGCGCGGCGGCGTTTACATGAAACAAGGGCGCGAGATCATCCACGACAGGTTGTTTTTCACTGATCCCGCGCTCTTCGCGGATCGCAAAGTGTGTGATGACCTGCGGGCTCAACGGGATTAATCCTGCGATGCGTTTTGGTTCGAGCCCGTGCGCCCCAAGCCAGCGCTTATCCAGTCCGATCATCAGTGCAAGATACGCGCCCGCCGAATGGCCGCCGACAAAAACGCGGTCCTGCGCCCCTCCATAATGGTGGATGTTGTTCAGCGTCCATGCCACCGCAGCGGCAGCATCCTCGATGTATTCCGGCGCCTTCGCTCCCGGGCTGAGCCGATAGTTCACCGCGACGACTGCGATGCCGCGCTTGCGAAGCTGCATCGGAATTTCGCGTTCACCCGCCGTCAGGCCGCCTCCGTGGAACCAGACAACGGTGGAGTAAGGTTGACGGTCCACTGGGTGGTACAGGTCCAATCTGCACCGCTGATGCATTTTTTGAGTGAAGTTGTCTCCCGTCCGATAGGGGACTTCGGTCACCAGCCTGTAGTTGTCGTGCGGATCATTTGGGAAATCCGCGAAGACTGCGGGGCGCTTGCCGAGTTCGACGGCAACCTTCGCAAGCACGGCCTCGGCTTCGATGCTCTTTGATTCGAAAAGGAGCTTTGACGCGCGATCAAGTTTCTGGCGCAAATCGTCGTCTCCGGCGTTCCTTTTGCGAAGCTGATAAAGCATCACGGGCAGCCTCAAATCCGCCGGCCCGTGGTGGCGCACGGACATCCGCGTTTGCAACATCTCAAGGTACTTGTACCCCGCGCCGCATGTCGGCTCGACCACGGTGCCCTCCCCGTAGTCGTTCCAAGTGGAAATCTGGATCACGGGCGCGCCGCTTTTGAATGCGAGTTCCAGCGATTCGGCGAATGTCGCTCCGGCGCGCGAAGGAATCGAGCCGAGGCTGTCACTGACACCGGCCTGCTTGTAAATGTCCTTGAATCCCGGGAACGCCGTGGCGATCACGAGTTCTCCGGACTGCGCACGATCGTAAAGTGGTGTTAGCTCGCCGGCCCACTGCGCGGCACTCAAGGTTTTTCCACCGGTCACGGGCGGCCAGGCGAACGAACCTTCGGCGCCGATGGTGCCCGCCAGATGCGGAAGCGCAAACGTGAGAGGTGGTGTCGAAAGTTTTGAGCGGATCGATCTCCATTGCTCCTGTTTGAGCGCCTGCGGACCGAACAAAAGCAGGATCGGCCGTCCATCCTGCCGGATGTACGAGGAATCCCCGAACCAGTTTTTTTCCGCCCACAACAAGTCGTTTTGCGCCTGATTTAATACAGGGTCGGAGTCCGAAGCCGCTGGGGGCTGAATTTTCGCGAGCGCCTGGTCCTCGTAACATACGGCGTAGCGGAGGCCTGCTTTTTTGAGCCACGGAATGAGTTTCAGAACGTTTTGATGATTCGCCGCATGATCAAAATGACTGCCGGTTCCGTACCAGTCGATGATTACACCGTGCAAACCCGAGAAGCGCATCAGGAGGACCTGGCACTCGAGCGCGTGATCGTCACCGGAGTCGTAAGGCCCGATTAATGGCTGGTCGTGCGAGGCAACCTCCCGCTTTCCGTTCCAAAAGGCCTGGTCCGGATCAAAGTGATTCATCGTCCAGTGCCAGCCCCAAGCACCGCGCACCTCCTTCGACGCGTACCATGGCATGTAATGGGCCAGCACGAGTGGTCGGATGCCGTCGGCTGCGCTCAGCGTGGAACTGCAGCAACCCAGCAGCGCCGCGATCGTGGCTAACAAGCGGAAAAGAACCATGCGCCTTGTCATAGTCGTTTTTCGGTTTGGTTCGACCTCAATCGCCAGCTGCTGCCACCGGGTTGTGTGGTTGGTTAAGTCGAGCCCCCACCTGCTGGCCCAATGAAGGCCAAAAACATGGTTGTTCCGAGAATCAGCGGTGAGCCCAGGGCTCAAGCCCTGAAGATGAATGGGTTGCGCGGCGTTTTTTTGAAACTAAGCGTTGATATTCAGGCGACTTGAGGCAAAGTCGGCACATGCGAGCAATCCCCCCTGTTCTCGCCGTCTTATTGGCGGTCCTTCCCACGCAAGCAGCGCCTGTCGCCTCCATCCAAGTTGCGCGCAGCCAAAACGGGGCGCCGGGGATTCCCGGGGTTTCAAATGCGACGCCCTCCTCACGGTTCGCGAATCTTCAAACGGCAGCGGATCCAAGTTTCCGCCGGCACGTTGTCCCGCTTATGAGTCGTCTAGGGTGTTCTGGACGCGAATGCCACGGCTCATTCCAAGGGCGCGGCGGATTCCAGCTTTCGCTCTTTGGATACGACTTCGACACCGACCACGCACAAATCACCAAAAACGACAACGGCGATGAAGGCGGGGTGCGCGTGTCTTTGGCTGATCCCACAAAAAGCCTTCTGATTCAAAAGGGCGCCGCGCTCATGAAGCACAAGGGCAAGGAGCGTTTCGCGAAGGATTCTTGGGAGTACAATCTTTTTGTAAAATGGATTTCCGGCGGCGCGAAACTCGACGTGGCTGAGACCGGCGATTTTGAACGGCTGGAGGTGTTCCCCAAGGAAATCTTATTCCGCAAGGAGGGTGAGGCGGTTCAATTGCGGGTAGTGGCGCATTGGAAGGACGGCACCGTGGAGGACGTGACTGAGATCACTCGGTTCCGCTCGAATGACGATGCAGTAGCCTCGGTTTCTGAGACTGGAAAAGTTGAGAGCAAAGGGCGCGGCGATTCGCATGTCGTAGCGTTTTACGATAACGGCGTGATGCCGATTCCGGTCATGCTTCCGGTGAGCGATTCTTCGAAATATCCGAAGATTCCGGGCGCGGATCGCACGCGCGTGGATGCGCTGGTCAACAGCAAGCTGAAGAAAGCCGGCATCGTTCCTTCCGACCTTTGTACGGATGCCGAATTCTTGCGGCGTGCGAGCTTGGATGTGACGGGCACACTCCCGCCGCCTTCGGAGATCGAGGCGTTCATCGCGGATAAAACCCCTGGCAAAAGGGACCGTAAAATTGATGAGCTCTTGGCGCGCCCCGGCTACGCTGCTTGGTGGACCACCAAATTGTGCGACTTCACGGGGAACAACCCGGCGGTCCTCAGGGGATCGAATCTAGCCGCGGAGAGCGGCCAGCATAACTATGGCCCGCAGTTGGCGCGCCAGTGGTTCGACTGGATTTATGCGCGGGTAGAGCAAAACGCGCCGTACGACGAACTGGCCGCGGGCATCGTGCTGGGTTCGATGCGCAGCAGCCCGAATCAGCCTTACGGCGAGTTCGTTGAGGAAATGGCACGCTACTTTAAGAAGGCGGACGCGGAGCCGTTTGGTAAACGCGAGACCATGCCTTGGTTTTGGGCGCGGCAGAATGTTGCCAAGGCAGAGGACAAAGCGCTCGCCTTTGCACACACCTTCCTCGGAGTCCGTATCGAATGCGCGCAGTGCCACAAGCATCCCTTCGATCAGTGGACCAAGCAGGACTTCGCGCAGTTCCAGGCGTTTTTCACCACAATCGCCTTTAGGCAGCCCGACGGGAAGAAGGCGGACGACACCGGTTCCAAAGAATTGGCGGAAAAAATCAGGGATGAAATCCGCGGCGAAGCAAAGAAGAGAGTCGACGCTGATTTTCTTGCGAAGGATTTAAAGAAGGCAGCCGATGCGAGGGCTGAAAAGCTCAAAGCCGCGGCGCAAGAGGCGCCCGCCGCCGCTGTGACTTCTGCCGCTCCTGTTGCAACCGCTGTGGTCGCACAAGCTGCGTTATCGACGGCCTCGACGGAACCGACGCAGCTTGCAGCAGATCCCGCAGCGGTGCAGACCGCCCCCGGGCCGCTTGAGCCACTCCCGATGACGGACGCCGAGAAAGCGCGCCGCGCCGCGGATCTCAAAGTGGCCTATCAGCGCGCGGGTGAGAAGATTCTTGCGGAGCGGATTCGAGATGGCGTTCCACTCGCGTGGGCGGACTTGAGTGCGACCACTCCCAAGTCTGCGAAAGCGGCGAAGCCTCAGCCGGTCGCGGGACCGGTTTCCGGGAGCAGTCGCGTGATGACACCGAAGCTTCTGGGCGGCGAGCAGGTGATGATGGAGACATACGATGATGTCCGGAAGCCGCTGATGGACTGGCTGCGTGCGAAGGAGAATCCATATTTCGCGAAGGCGTGGGTGAATCGCGTGTGGGCCAATTATTTTGGGCGCGGCTTGGTGGAACCCGCCGACGACCTGAATTTGGCGAACGCACCCGCCAATGCAGAGCTGTTTGATTACCTCGCGAAAGGCTTTGTGGAGCGTGGCTTTGACATGAAGTGGCTGCACCGTGAGATCCTGGGAAGTGATGCGTATCAACGCAGCTGGAAGACCAACGCGACAAACAAAACCGACGAGAAAAATTTCTCGCATGCCTTGATTCGGAGGCTGCCAGCGGAACTGGTCTACGACGCGATCATGATGGCGACCGATACAGCGGAGCGGAACGAGCGGTATCCGTTCATGGTCGAGGAGCGCGCGATCGGCGCCACCGGCACCACCAACTACACGGCGTCGACCAAAGGCAGTCCGAGCGCGGACTCGTACGCGCTCACTATTTTTGGGAAGCCAGCAAGGCAGACCAACTGCGACTGTGAGCGCGTCACCGATCCGACGCTATTGCAAACAATCTACACGCGGAATGACCCATCGTTGCTGGCGCGCATCGACAACAAGCGCGGAACGGCTTGGGTCGAGTCCTCGCTGGGAGTCGTGGGTTCCGGCAAGCAGGCGGCAGCAGGCGCGCCGCAGCTCGATCCGCAGAATCTCGAGAAGGTGATCCGTGAAACCTACCTGCGCACTGTGAGCCGCCCGCCGACTGTGGCGGAAGTCGAGCGTGCGAAAGGCGACGTGCTCGCGAGCAGTTCCCCTGTGGAGGGGGCTCGCGAGCTGCTGTGGACCCTGCTCAACACGCGTGAATTTCTTGTGAACCACTAGTTCTTTTTTCCGTTCAGAAAACCAAGCCGTCAGTTATCCCCCCTCATCTCCACCCATGAAAAAACACACCTCCTCGTATTGCGACGGCGTTGCACGCCGTGATTTTCTGCGCGTTGGCGCAGTCAGCGGATTCGGACTTGG
>JBILKY010000233.1:0-6090 GCA_044376395.1 Chthoniobacteraceae bacterium
TGCGATTACGCGCAGGGTGAGGCGCTTCACAGAAAATCTACTGCCGAAAAGGGTCCGCGATGCGAGGGCCGCGTGGGCTTATCGCTGCGGGTGCCGGGACAGTTGTGGATACCGCGGCGGCTTGCGTATCGTCTGCCGTGGATAATGGGCGCTCACAGAGCCGGCGGATGGTGTCTGTTGAGACGTGTACCCCGATGCGCTCAAGTAACCGCGCGATGATAGGGAAGGACGCTCCTTTGCCGCGCAGCTCGCGCACGGCAATTCGGTGCGGCAGGAGGGTATCCATTTTTGGTCCCGCACTTTTTTGAAAAGCGGCAGCCGCTGGGCGAAGATCGGCGTTGGAAACGTCATTCATGAGTGGTTCCTCCACGAGATGCACGCGAGTTCTGCTTTGGATCCGCGGCGGAGCAATGCGTCGCCCCGGGTAGACACGCGTCGGGTTTGCGTGGGACGTGCGTCACATCTGCGAGACACGTGCGCTGCAGTTGCGTGACATGCGCGTCGCAGTTGCGTGATTCGTGCGTGAGATACGCGCCGCACGTCTCGCATAAATTGACCGTTCACGAACGGGGTAGGGCGTCTTTTCTTTCTCATGTCATAATATCGCATGACGTGTTTCCCAGATGTCGCCATCTTTTGAGCAAAGAGACGATTCACCGAAGCCAGTAATTAGAGCGCACTGTCTTTAAACGGAGGCTTCTTCAGTCGTGCAGCGCGAATCAAAAACGTGGCAAGCGATCTGCACAAAACGGGGTGACGTCTTGGGGCGTCTGGAAGGGGATGAGTGGTGAAGAGCTCGACTATCGCTTCGGCGCTTGAGGGGGTATTTCTCTGCGGCGAGTAAGTTCAAGATTTCGTCAGACCGGGCCAAAGTCAGGAAAATCTGAGTAAAGGAGATGGTTTGAGTTACCGGTTCAAGCCCAACATGGGTGGGCAGAATCCCGTCGAATTCGACGGGATTAGCCCCCGGTGGGACAATCCGCGCCAACCGCTGGGCAGGGCACAATGCTCCTAAATTCGTTAAATACGTACCCTCTGAAGTGTGATGTGGGCGCTGGTTTTCTGAATTCGTACTTTTTTTGAAGTACGAGCACGGGGATAGCGGTTGACGGCGCTTTTGCAAAAACTGGGTATCAGTCAGGCTCTTGACTTTGGGTGCAGCCGTCAAAAAAGGTCTCAGATCGGCGAAAGTATGCGTCGATTTGACGTCTTTGGATGAAGAGGGACGGTGGCGGAGTATGTACTAGTGGGAGTACTACTGACGCCTCGTTTTTGCTGTAAGTTCCTCAAAATCAGAATGGTGGAGGCGAGGGGAGTTGAACCCCTGTCCTGAAAGACTTTGTCACAAACTTCTACATGCTTAGCACCGCTTTCAATTCAAGGAGAACGCCACCAACGGGCGGGTCGCGCTTTCCCGGGCAACCACGGTCGATCTCACCCCAGGCGGCGGTTACTCCCCCCCAAGGCCAGCCTGCTGACGCCGCCTCCGCGCCTAGCATGCGTTGGCTCGGAGACGTTGCCGCTAATTAAGCAGCAAGAGCTAGATCTTCGTAATCGTTAGCGTTTGTTTGTTTGCCCAGAGATTTTAACGAGGCCAACCAAGCTTCCTCGGCATGCCGTCTGTGAGTGATAAGATTTTCCTTTTGGCTCCGTTTCCGCAGCTCGCGCGCGCGGTATCGTCGCGGGGCGCGCTAAAATTTTTCACGAACGCCCTCCCACCATGCCGGATCTTGGCCGGCCCTTTTTGCTTCCCGTCAACTGTCGCAACACAGAGCAAATCGCCAGGCAGTGCGGCAGAATTATCGGGAAGGAAATTGCAGTAAACAAGGGAACGCCCGCCGGCACGCCCCCAAGACAAATTGAGGCTCCAAGCCGCGACAGGCAAAAGTCAGAGGTTGAAAAGCAAATCCAAGAATGGATGCATCCGACCACCGGCCTCAAAACAAACCAGATCGCGATCATCACTCGGGGCAAAGTAGAGAAATCCTCTCTTGCCGGGCTAGATTGCATTTCGGGGCACGCCCTCACGCACCGTCTGAGAGAATGGAGGAATGGCGCTGGCATCCTGATAACCAATCTTCATCGGTTCAAAGGACTGGAGGCGGACGCCCTGATCCTCGTCGACTTTGTCCGTCCCGGTTCGCCACAGACATTCCCGGGGTTCAGTCCCGAGCACTTTTATGTCGCGTGTTCCCGTGCCAAACACCTTCTGACGATCCTTACGCTGTAACGCCACATCACACATTTTGCACGGTTGCGGAGACGCCCTTCAACGTTTCCAACGCTGAAGGGCAAGCCGGGCAAGCTCGCCGCCTCGTTTCGATATCTCCTCGGCCCCCCAGCGCTCACAGCCGAGGACCATCCGCGACAATTCGAAATGCGTGTTCCGAAGCTTCTCCTTTTTCTCCGCGAATGGCGCATTCCCAAGTTCGGCGTTGTATCCAGTCAGCGTCAGGTTCCCCAGCGTGTCCAGCCACTGGGAGTGGATCGAGGAATGCCCCTAACCCAGCGTCTCCTTCCATTCCTCCGAAAGCGTTTGTGGCATCAGATGCTCGATGGTGGCGCTAGTGGTCTCCACAGGCTCCTTATGCTGATGCGCTCTCTCTAATCCGATCAACACGTACCGTGCAATCGGTCGGCCGTAAAATGGGACATGCACCAACGCGTTTGAAAACTCCCCGTCGTCAGGCCAACGGCGGTTACCCTCCTCACTTTTCAATTTTTCCTGCAACCAAGTGTCCGGTTGGTGGCTGTCTTCCGGCAGTGTGGCACACAGTTCCACGACCTTTTTGTTCAATGTGTTCGTTGGCAAATTGCACACGAGGCGCCGCACATAGAAGGATTCCAGCACATCAAGGCACCTCAATACGGTTTCTGCGGGGACATCCCCAACCAACCACTTCGAAAAAATACGCAGAAGGAACGGGTAAAATACCGTGGAATCCAGTTCCCGGATTCCTTGCAACCGCTCGCTGATTTTGAGGTGCCTCTCCTCATCGGGACGTAGAAATCTCGCGTAAGAGAGCGCCCCTTGCTTCATCTCATCAAGCCTGAGCCGCACATCCTCAACAGTTTTCTCCTTTTCAAACTCTCCTTTGCACGCCGTGTAAATGTCTCCCACACGGACGTTTCGTCCCCGGCGCATGACATAGTGCCGTAGAAAGTTGGTGAGGTGATCCTCTAGCGCCTGTTCCATCGGGCGCCACAAATCGGTGTATGCTGTTTCCTGCTCACCCCCGGTCGACGTGGAGTGCTGAAACCGCATCAACACATAATTGCGCACAAGGTCCGCTTGGTTGAGTGGCTTACCCTTGTGGTTGAGACTCTCAAAAATCAGGTAAGGGTCGTCACTTTCCCCCAGATTGATCATAACCACCTGGAGCGAAGCTTGAAGCGCCTGAAACAACCGCGCTGGACAGATTGGACAGTCCTCCGCATCCGTGCCCTGGAGTTTCTTCAGAAAAAATGCGTGTGCCTGCACCACCTTGCTCTCGCCATGGGTGGAAAGGTCTTTTTCGTGAATGAGCGCGTTGTACGCATTACGGTCGGACTGGGTGGGCACCAGTTTCAGATCGTCGGGCGCCGCGTAGTGGCGATTTAGCAGCAGGTCCTCGATCATGCCCGCGGTTGGCTTCTCGCCGCGGCTGTGGGCCTGCGTCCGGATGGCAGCGAGCAAAATCGATAGTGTGGTCAGCCGCTGCTGGCCGTCGATGACCAGGTGTTTCGTCACCCCCACAGGCACCGACTTCACGGGCACCGTCACGATCGCCCCCATAAAATGCGACGAACGCTCGCTTTCTTCGTACTGCCCCATGAGGTCCTCCCAGAGGGTCTTCCAATCTTTCAATTCCCACGAGTAAGGCCGTTGAAACAACGGGATGATGCCTTGCTTGGAACCGTTGAAATACTCGTAAATACGTACAGGGGACGCTTCCATAAGATGTTGGGTTTGAGGGGAGCGTTTTTGCAGGAGTGTGCGAGGAGGCTTGGGTTTTAACCCGGCTCTGTTTTCTGAAACACGAATTGTCTGTGCCACTGCAAAAAGGCGTGGTGGTCCGGTGCCACCCAGCGCAGACGCAGGTTCGCGTTGAGCCGCAGTTGTTCTACAGTGTGCTGGCTGAGTACGGGCGAGAGCAGCCCAACGCCGTCGTCGGTGAAACTGAGCAGCCCGCGATCGAAGAGGGCATCCAAGTGCGCGCATAACAGAAAACCGTTGAATACATTCAGCCGCTCTTCGTCAGACCCGCACTCAGCCCACGGTTTGGCGTGACTCGCCCGGAGCAGTTCCGGCTGTTCGATCCCAGTGACCGCGCACCCGCCCCAGTAGTCGAGGAGCGCCTGTCGGTAAAGGTCCTGCCCCATCCGTTGTTTGGTGAGACGGACCGCCTCGGTAGCGGAAGGCGGAGCGGCATCGACCCGTGCGCTTTCGCGCCGGTACTCCTCCGCGGCGTGATTGGGAAGCGCGCAACCGAGTTCTGCTGCGCGACGTAAAAGCCGACAAAGCGCCCGCTCCTCCAGCAGTCCGAATACTCCGTTCTGAACAGGGATTTCGGGCAGGGTACGCATCAGTTCCGTCTGTGACGGTCCCTGCCGGAACCGTGCATACCACACGCCGCCGGCGCCTCCATCCCCGCGGTTCACGCACGCCTCCGCACGGTGGCGCGCGGAGAAAAGCACGACCTTCTCCGGAGTGCTTTCGCGCACATTCTCGAAACCATGGCCGTACCCGGCTTTTTCAATGAGCGCGCGTTCGAGGGAGTCCATTGGTGGGGATGACATACGGCAAACCGTGTTCGTCCGTGAGGAAAAGCGATGACGCGGATTCAGTCGTTGGCCGGAGGTGTGCCCTCATACCAGTCAGGATTTTTCAGCGGGAATGCGATGTCCTGGTTCTTAAATCGGTAGCACGCAAGTGTCGCGAGGTGTTTGACTTCTAGCGATGCGTTTTCGAAGCATACGCTGCCGGGACAGCTCTCCTGTAGGTGATCGTAGGCGCTTTGGTTCACGAGTACATTGCCACAAGGTCCAAGTGATAAGATTTTCCTTTTGGCTCCGTTTCCGCAGCTCGCGCGCGCGGTATCGTCGCGGGGCGCGCTAAAGAGAACGCATCTGAGCTGAAAAGTCACGAACCCACCAATCGAGGGCTGATCTTGCGGCTACTCGGGCTGACATGGCGTTATCGCTGGGGATGCATCAGGATTTTGGCGGCTCAGCTCGCACTGCTGGGATCCGGAATGCTAGCAATCGCATTGACGGGGATCGGAATCGATTCCCTTCGGTATGCAGTCGACCCAGCGGCACATGCTCCCAAATGGCTTGTAGCGACCGCGCCACAAGCGCACGCGTCACCGTTGCGGTCGCTCGCTATCGCTACCGGTGCGATCTTGCTCACTGCCGGGATCCGCTTCATTCTAGGCTATGTGAGCGGCGTCTGGTTTGGCGAGTTGCTTCAAGGACGACTCGTAGTGGATCTTCGGGCACAGTGCTATGATAAGCTGCAGCGACTTTCCTTCCGGTTTTTTGACTCAAACACCAGCAGTTCCCTCATCAACCGCGTTGCTGGTGACATTCAATCGGTCCGCCTCTTCGTCGATGGCGTGCTGCTGCAGATCATCCTGCTGAGCGTGTCAGTCCTTGCATCGCTCGGCTACATGCTGGCGGTTCACTTGAAGCTCACCCTCGCCTGTGTTGGCACAATGCCCCTTGTATGGATCGCTTCTTCTGCCTTTTCAAAAAAAGCACATGCAGGTTACAAGCGCTCCAGTGAACTCAACGACAACCTCGTGCAGCGCCTCGCGGAAAGTATTCGTGGGATCCGCGTGATCAAAGCGTTCGGGCGAGAGCCGGCGGAGATTCAAAAGTTCGAGACGGCCAATGATCAATTACGCGAAGAACAGCACTGGATCTTTAACCGCGTGACCATTTTCGTCCCCCTCATTTTGCTGCTCAGTCAGGCAAATATCAGTGATAAGATTTTCCTTTTGGCTCCGTTTCCGCAGCTCGCGCGCGCGGTATCGTCGCGGGGCGCGCTAAAGGGAGAATTGCTTGTGAGGGTTCGGAACATGGGGCGGATCTCTTCGCGTTCAACCT
>JBILKY010000041.1:0-17506 GCA_044376395.1 Chthoniobacteraceae bacterium
GTTGACGCCGCTGGGTGAGACTGCAGCATCGCATACGCAGCATCAAACATGCGCTACGCTAGAATCTCCCGCACAACTCGCGAAGGGTCGACGCCGGTAAGGCGGAAGTCGAGTCCCTGATGCCTGAAGGTAAACCGTTCGTGGTTGATTCCCAGAAGGTGCAGGATGGTGGCGTGAAGGTCGTGCACATGCACGGCGTCCTTGGCGACGTTGTAGCTGAAATCATCGGTCTCGCCGTGTGTGTGCCCTGCTTTAATTCCTGCGCCCGCCATCCACATCGTGAAGCAACGCGGGTGATGGTCGCGGCCCGCCTCGGGGCTGTCCCATTTTCCCTGACCGGCCACTCCACGGCCGAACTCGCCGCCCCAGATGACCAACGTGTCCTCGAGCAGGCCGCGTTGTTTCAGGTCTCTCACGAGTGCGGCGCTGGGCTGATCCGTATCGCGGCAACGCGCGGTGCACCACGAGGTGAGACGGCTGTGATGATCCCAGTCGGGGTGAAAGAGCTGTACGAATCTCACTCCGCGCTCTACGAGGCGTCGCGCGAGAATGCAGTTTGCCGCGTAACTTCCCGCGCGCCGGGAATCAGGCCCGTACATTTCGAATACTTCATCTTTCTCGCCGCTCAAATCTGTGAGTTCGGGCACGCTGGCCTGCATGCGGTACGCCATTTCGTACTGGCGGATGCGCGTGGCGATTTCGGGGTCGCCGGTGCTTTCGAGGTGCATGGCGTTGAGTTGCGCAAGCCCGTCGAGCATGCTTCGGCGCAGCGCGCGAGGCAGTCCCTCGGGGTCTTGCAAGTAAAGAACCGGGTCTTTTGCGTTGCGAAGTTTCACGCCTTGGTAACGCGATGGCAAAAAGCCGCTGCCCCAGTAGTGATCATAAAGAGGCTGGTCGCTCGGTCGCTGCATTTTCGAGAGCAGCACGAGGTAGTCGGGCAGGTTGCCGTTGTCGCTCCCGAGTCCGTAGCTTGTCCAAGCTCCTAGGCTGGGACGTCCCGGAATCTGGTTCCCCGTCAGGAATTTTGTCATTGCCGGTGCATGGTTGATTTGATCGGTGTGCATCGACTTGATGAAGCACAGGTCGTCGACAACGGTTTTGAGGTGGGGAAGCCATTCGCTCACCGTGGCTCCGCTTTGGCCGCAGGCCTCAAACCTGGTTGCAGCCGGTTTGATGAGCTGCTTTTGATTCGCGGTCATCGTTGTGAGACGCTGGCCTTGCCGAACCGACTCCGGGAGTTCCGAGCCCGCGAGTTTTGCGAGCCTTGGCTTTTGATCGAACAACTCAATCTGGGATGGGCCCCCCGACTGAGTTAGAAAAATCACCCGCTTCGCCTTCGGCGCGAAATGCGGCATGGCGTTGCTGCCCGCTTCTGCAGATCCGCCAGCAAGGCCGCGCTGGAGTAGCGTTGAAAGCGCCATCGCACCGATGGAGACGCCCGTGCACTGGCCGAGGAAGTAACGCCGGCTTGGGTCGAGAATGTCGTGACTCATATCAAATGCGGTGAAGTTTGTAGGGATAAACGCTGTTGCTATTCCACTGGCAAACGTACAAGTCGCCTCGCGAATCCACGCAGACGTCATGGCAGTTGTTGAAGACGGGGATGTCTTGGAGCATCGGCTTCAGTCGCCCCTCCTCGTAACGCGGAGCTTGAGCGCCTGGGTTTGAAACCACTTTTCCAGATTCATCGAGAATCGTCACAAATCCGCGACCCTGCCACATTCGGTAGTCGTCTGGTTTGGCTCCAAAGCAAACGCCTGAGTACAGCTCTTTTCCGTGGATGACGGGGCGGCTCACGTAGGCTCCGGGAAGGTAAACTCCGCGCACGAAGTTGCCCTCGAGTGTGAACCAGTTGAACTCATTCCTGACCCGCTCTGTGCACACAAGAAGGGGTTCCGAGCCCCGAGTATCAATCGCGACTCCGTGCGCCTGCATGAATTTTCCGGGGTTGGTTGGCTGAGTGCTTTTTCCTCCGAACTTGCTCAGGAACCTCCCGGCTCCATCGAACCGCAGGATGTACTGCGAACCGTAACCGTCAGCGACGTAGATGTCCCCGTTCGGAGCGACCGCTGTTTCGGTGGGCGAATACGGATCGCGCTCCGCGTAAGCGCCGCACTTCGCGGGATGTGGTAACTCCATCACAACTTTGCCATCGAGTGTGGTTTTGAGCACGCGGCCCGAGGTGTCGCTGAGGTAAAGGAAATCCGTGTTGTCCTCTCGGTGAATGGTGAGTCCATGTCCACCGGTCAAACCAACGGACCATGCGTCGACCACAGTCCCGTCGGTGTTGAAGACGATGACGTTGTTCTGCTTTAAATTTGTAACCAAAAACAGTCGACCGTCTGCCGCTTGCGCCATCTCGTGACAGTCTTTGACGGGTGTTTTATCGCGGTCTGCTTTGCTCCAGAGTTTGTCCACCTTGTATTGAAATGAGCCGTGCCCGATGATCGCCCCGTGGTGCGGCGGAGTGGCCTCGCTTTGGGCAAGCAACGTTGGCAGTGTCAGACCGAAGGCGGTTGCGGATAAAAACTCGCGGCGCGGGATTGCGTCATTCATGGGTGAGAGATTCGTCAAGGTTGAGGGTGAGACTGGCGAGAATGGTGTGTGCCGCGAGATGGTGAAGATTGCTGCCCGGACCGGGTCGGCGCTGGCCGAAGTCCAGAAGTTTGCGCGCGTCCTGGGGGTTTGCTGTGTAATGGGCCGTAGAGCGCTGGAGCTCCCGCGCGAGCACCGCCTTCTCCTGGGCCGAGGCGGGTCGGCAAAGGACGCGTTTGTACAGGTCATCAATCCTCTGGTTTTCCGGCAAAGCGAGCATGCGCTGGGCAAGTTCGCGGGATGCCTCCATAAAGGTCCCGTCGTTGAGCAGTGTAAGCGCCTGCAGGGGAGTGTTGGTGCGGCCAGTTCGTACCTCGCAGGAGCGGCGCTGCGCGGAATCGAAGAGGAAGGTCGGTGCGATCGAGCGTCTCCAGAAGGCGTAAAGGGTGCGCCGGTATTGGGCCGGACCCTCGCTTGGCTCGTATTTAAATCGGCCCATGAAGAGTTCCTCCCAAACACCCTCCGGTTGGTATGGGCGCACAGGCGGACCGCCAAGCGCGGCGTTTAAAAGGCCGGAAGCTTGGAGGGCGCTGTCTCGCAGCATCCAGCTCGGTAGCCGGTACCTTGAACCGCGCGCAAGGAGCCGGTTCTCGGGATCAGCGAGCCGCAGCGCCTCGTTGGTCGCTGAATCCTGCCGGTAGGTGGCGCTGTTTAGAATGAGCCGCAAGGTGTGCTTCAAGTCCCACGCGTGTTCCATCAAATCCACTGCGAGCCAGTCTAGTAACTCTGGGTGGGATGGCCGCTCACCTTGAAGACCGAAATCTTCGGTGGTACGAACCAACCCTGCGCCGAACAACATTTGCCAAAGGTGGTTCACGGCCACACGCGCGGCAAGCGGGTTCTGCTTAGAGGTGATCCAGCGCGCGAGGCCAATCCGGTTTCTTTGATCATCGGGCTGCCATGCTGCGATAGCCGCAGGCACATCGGGCGTGACCTTTTCTCCACGCTTGTCCCACACACCGCGCAGCAGAACGAACGTCTCACGGGGTTCTGCTCGCTCCGCAAGGACCATCACATTGAGTGAACCCGCCGCGGTTTTCGCTTCATTAAGCTGTCTGGTGGCGCGATCCAGTGCGGATTTTGATTCCAGGTACGGGGCGTGATCCGCGAGGAATTCAGAGAAGAGCCTCGAACGCAATGAAGCTTCCAGCACTCCCGATTTTCCAAGTGCGGCGAGCTCTTCGCGGGGCGTTTCGCCGATCTTGTTCACGGCCTCGCCAGCTTCAGAGGTGGCCGAAATTCTGAACCTCCCGATATTGGAATCTCCCAAGGTTGATCGCTGCCGGAGTTCGACGATCAGATCCTCGTCTGGTCCAAGTAGGAGCGGAACAGCGAGGGCGTAAACCGCGGTGTGCGGACTGTTCTTGTCAGCCCCCTGCGTTGTCCAACCATTGCGCGGATCGTCGTCCAGAGTGTCTTTCACATCGCCGTAGTTGTTGTTTTTCTTTTTGTCCGCCATCGCGTCAGCCACAGCATTTGCAAGCGTGATCTCGCGGACCTGGGCGTTGCCTCGCGTGCGCACTTGCACCTTGATATCCGTGAGGATGAATTCACCGCTGGCGCCGCGTGAAAGAGCCCCGCCGCTGTGCGAAGGGTGGGGGAGTACTTCAAGTTTCAGCCCGCTAATGCGGCTTCCTTCGATGTGCGAGGTAAAGCGGTATTCCTCTTGGTTGGGTTGAGGGCCGCTGGACTGAACTGCGCCGTCGTTCTCCTGTGCAAGATGAGTGCCCTCTGCAGATTCGAGTGAAGTTGCCCTGAGAATATGCCATGAGCGCCAGCCGTCAGCCACCTCGCTGCGGCGCATGGCCAGCCATTTCTCAAAAGGCGCCTCTGCGTCCCTGCGTGCAGCAGCCTCAGTGGGCTTGCATTCATCGAGGAATCGCTGAGCCTCCTCGACACAGCGAGAGGCCGTCGCCGATTGATACGAAAGGTAGGGCTTGGCCGCTGAGCCGGCTTTCCCGTCTTCGTCGATGCTGTTGAAGAAGGCGGTCAGCGAATAGTAGTCCGCATGTGAAATGGGATCGAACTTGTGGCTGTGGCACTGTGTGCATCCCAGTGTGAGGCCAAGCCACGTGGTGCCCACGGTGTTGATCCGGTCAATCACGTAGTCAACACGCGATTCCTCCGGGTCGCGGCCTCCCTCGCCGTTGGTCATGTGGTTTCGATGGAAACACGTTGCCAGCTTCTGCTCAGGCGTCGCTCCGGGAAGGAGGTCTCCCGCGAATTGTTCCAGCGTGAACTGGTCGTAAGGCATTCCTTTGTTGAATGCATCCACCACCCAGTCGCGCCACGGCCAGTTGTTGCGCGTTGAGTCCGACTGAAACCCATCCGTGTCAGAGTACCGCGCGGCGTCGAGCCACCACATCGCCATTCGTTCGCCGTGATGTGGTGACTTCAGGAGACGGTCCACAGCCCGAGCGTATGCGTCGGGCGCCGTGTCGTGCAGGAATGTCTCGAGTTCCTCCGGGGTTGGAGGCAAGCCCGTGAGGTCGAGCGAGACCCTCCGAAGCAGCGTGTATTTCTGGGCCTCCTTGGCCGGTTTCATGCCAGCCTTTTTCAACCGTTCCCCGACAAAGTAGTCCACGGGGTTGCCAACCGAGTGGGCTTTTGTTGGCAGCTCGAAAGCCCAATGTCTGCCCCACACCGCACCCTCCTCGATCCACTGCCTTAGAATCTCCACCTGCGAAGGAAGTAGTTTTGGTTTGTTCGCTTTGGGCGGCGGCATCACTTCATCGGCATCTGTTGTGAGGATCCGGGCGATCATTTCGCTTTGCGCGGAATCACCTGGGATGATGGCTTTTTTCGCGAGCGCCGCCTCCCTGAGATCGAGCCGCAACTCGCCCTTCCGGTGTCCCTCATCCTGCCCATGGCAGCTGAGACAGTTTTCCGACAATATTGGGAGGATATCCCTGCTGAAATTCACTGGTTCTCTTGCCTCCGTGCCGGAGAGCAGCGCGCCGACCACGGCCACGATTTTCGCAAAGTGTCTCATTTTTCTCATGAGAGTAGACCTAATCCGGGCCTTTGAAATGGTGGCAACGATGTAAAAAGTTGTACTATCCTACCATCATGTCAGGCCCAGTAGAATCACGTTTTCCGGTCTCGCTGTACGCCACGCCAAGTTCCGCCCATCAAGATGTGTTTTATACCGTGCCGCGCGGAGGCCATGTGATCGCGGGGCCTGACCATCACATCCGCAGGGATCACTTTCCGGGGCATGAATTGATTTTCTGCCTCAGGGGTAAAGGATGGGCCCGTATTGCAGGGCGCACGCACAAAGTTGGGATGGGGGATCTGGTTTGGATCAACTGCCATCATCCGCACGAACACGGCGCGGTGCCGGATGATCCCTGGGAAGTGTTGTGGATTCGCGTCGAAGGGCCGCGCCTCGCGCAGATGAGTGAACTGATCTCGGTGCGAGAAAATCCTGTGATCTCCACGGGGGAAGTGGAGACAGCAAAAAAAATCTACGAGGAACTTTTTCAATGGATCAGCGCGGAATCACCCGAGTCTGCGGCGTGCATCCATGCTGGAGTGGCACGGTTGCTTTCGTTGGTTTTTTGCGCGCGCCAGAGAGCCACTGCATCGTCGCCAAGTGTTCCCGCGGTCCTCCGGCGGAGTATCGAAAAGATGCGGCTTTTTTATTTTGAGCGGCACACCGTGGAGTCGCTCGCGCGTTTGGAAGGGCTCAGTGCGACGCACTTTTCACGCGTGTTCAAACAGGCGTTTGGTACCAGTCCTATTGACTGGCTGCGCCGCGAAAGGATCAGTCAGGCGAAGCGTCGGCTTGCCGACACCTTGGACGACGTGAAAGAGATCGCCAGCCAGGTGGGGTATGCCGACCGGTATTTCTTCAGCAAAGATTTTAAGAAGCACACGGGATTCACCCCGACGCAGTATCGTGCTCGCGAGGCCGTGCGGATCAGGATTTGAACGGCGTGCTTTATTTTTTGGCGCTGCTGTTGAACAGTGCAAAGCACACCCCATGTTGATTTCCCGAAGTTCTTCCTCCATTTCACGCCGAAGTTTCCTCCTGAGCGCGCTCGGCATGTCCGTCGGACAACGGTTGCTTGCTCAGGATTCGACAAAGTACCCGCCTGTGCGCCAAATCACGAAAGGGTCGGGGTTTCATTGGTTCGGCTACTATGACAAGCATCAGTTTTCAGCGGATAATCGGTTCGTTCTAAGCAACCGCGTTTTGTTTGAACACCGTTCGCCTGCGCCGGAGGATTCAATTGAAGTTGGCATGGTGGACCTCGCGGATGGCGACAAATGGATTCCACTCGGCACGTCAAAAGCTTGGAATTGGCAGCAGGGTTGCATGCTCCAGTGGATCCCGGGGACTGAATCTCAAATCATCTGGAATGACAGGCAGGGCGACCAGTTCGTGAGTCACGTTCTGGATGTGAAGTCGGGCAAGAAGCGGACAATCCCATCTGCGGTGTACGCCCTTAGTCCGAACGGCAGGGAGGCGGTGTCTTGCGATTTTGAGCGCGTTGCGGATTGCCGGCCTGGCTATGGTTACGCGGGGAGGCGAGATCCGTTTTTCAACGACATGGCGCCCGATGGGAGCGGGGTCACGCATGTGAATCTTGAGACCGGCGAGTCCAAACTGATTATCAGCCACAAGCGACTCGCTGGTCTCGGCACTGTGATCGAAAACAGGCCGGACTCGAAGCATCATGCCTACCACCTGCTTTGGTCGCCGGACGGCTCCCGGTTTATTTTACTGCACCGATGGACGCAGCCTGAGGGACGTCAGCTCACCCGTTTGATTACAGCTGCCAAAGACGGCACGGACCTACGGATCGTGATTCCGAACGGGTACGCTTCGCACTTCATTTGGCGGGATGCCACGCACATTTTTTCCCAAGCCAAGGGCTGGCTCGGGAATGAGGGGTGGGGGGATTTTCTTTTTGAGGACCGTGACTCGGGTGTTGTTGAGGAAATTGGAAGGAATGTTTTGGATTCAGGAGGGCATCTGACATTCCTGCGCGGCAACCACTGGATTTTGAATGACACTTATCCCAAAGGGCCGCGCAGGCTGCAGACGCCTCATCTGTACGAGATTGCTTCAGGAAGACGGGTTGACCTTGGGCAGTTTGAGTCGCCTCGCGAGTATGCCGGGGAGTGGCGAGTGGACACGCATCCGCGTCTGAGTCGGGATGAGAAATGGGTGTGCATCGACTCGCCACACGGGGGACACGGGCGTCAGCTGCATCTCATCGACATCAGCGAAGTCGTGTGAAAGTGTCCGGTGGCTTCCGCGTCGCCGAAAGTCTCTCCAGACGCTTTAGTCGCTCCTCATTATCACTTCTGTATTCTCCATGAGCGCCCGCCAAAATCCGTCCAATGCGTTGATCGCCGGCATGCTCTTGCTCACCGTGTTGTTCTGGGGGGCGAATAACACCGGGCTCAAGTTTTTGGTCCGGGAATGGCCGCCGTTCTGGGTGATCAGCAGCCGGATCTGGCTTGTGGGGGGTATTCTGGCGTTGCTTCTCCGCTACACGAAATGGCTCGGTACCGCGGCCGATGTTCGGCCGGGGTTGGGGGCGGTGCTTTGGTTGCGCGCGGGGCTCAGTCTCGCCGCGTACTTTGGCGCGATTACTTGTTCTTTGCAGTTCATTTCCGCGCCGCAAATGGCCCTGCATTTGGCTACCTCCCCGGTGTGGGGGCTTCTTTTCGAGCAGCGTCCGCGGGCAAGCTGGGCAGTGCTTCGCAAATACGCGGCAGCCGCACTGGCGCTCGGTGGGGTTGTGGTTCTGCTGTGGCCGAGAATCCTTTTAGGGACATTCGAGTGGAGGGGTGACGCACTGGCGCAGGTCGCGAGCATCCTGTGGACTCTTTACGGAAGGGAGTGCAGAGCGCTTTCAAAGGATTTGAGCGGGGCTCAAATCACATGCGCTTCTATGTGGCGCGCGGCGGTCTGGCTCGCACCTCTCACGTTGTGGGAACTGGCGACGGTTCGCGTGCCATTCACTCCGCAGCTCATGTGGGTTCACGCGTACTGCACGGTTTTTGGTGGGATTGTGGCGTTCGCATTCTACGCCCATGCGCTGAAGTTCTGGCCGGTGAGCCAGGTTTTTCTTTTTAACAATCTGATCCCTGCGAGCACCATGGCATTCTCTTGGCTGCTGATGGACGAGAAGGTGACCGATACATTTTGGATCGCATTGACGATGGTGGCGGCTGCGGTCGTGGCGGGGCGCTCCAATGCGAAGGTGGACGCCGGTAAGCCGAGCGATCCGGAGGGACCGGCAGTCCTTCCCGCCGCCGAACGGAAGGCCTGATCCGAAGGCCCTCCCTGTTTAGGCGGGCAGCGCGATGTGCGGCGTTTCTGCACTTTGCATTTTTCAGCCGTTGTCCATGATCAACGCATGTTGGTCCCCCGTTTCTTCGTTATTTTCAGCATCACCACCAGTCTCACGGTTTGCTTGCTCGCGCAGAGCAACGAATGGCCGCGTTTGCGCGGGCCTTCCGACAACGGGAGTGCCTCGATGGCAGGCGCCCCCACAAAGCTTGATGACTCGGCATTGGCTTGGAAAGTGGCGCTTCCGGGGAAGGGTTGTTCCACACCGATCGTGGTCGGTCGTTCGGTGTACTTGACAGTTCCGGTGGAGGGCAGTGATGCGCTGCAGTCCTATGATCTGGACGGAAAGCTGAGATGGCAGATGCTTTTTGGAGCGGAGGAGCCCGGCAAACACAGAAACGGTTCGGGTAGCAACCCGTCGCCTGCAAGTGATGGGAAAGCCGTATTTGCCGCGTACAAAAGCGGTACTTTCGCCGCGGTGAACATAGACGGCTCGGTGCGCTGGAAGACAAATCTGGTGGAGCGTTTCGGACCGGTGAACCTGTTTTGGGACTTCGGATCTTCGCCGGTTTTGACCGAGAAAAACGTCGTGGTCGCGCGCATGCATAATGGTGAGTCGTGGCTCGCCGCGTTCGACAAGACCACCGGTGAGTTGCGCTGGAAGACCTCGCGCAATTACGAAGTGCCGCGTGAAGTCGACAATGGTTACACAACGCCGCAGGTGATCCAGCATGCAGGCAAGGAGGCATTGCTGAGTTGGGGATCGGATCATCTCACTATTCACTCGGCAGCGGATGGAAAACTCCTTTGGAGTTGCACAGGTTTTAATCCTGACTCGACGCCGCTCTGGCCCGCGGTGGCTTCGCCTGTTCTTGTGAACGACACGGCGGTGGTCTGTTTCGGGCGTGCCGACAAAGGGGCGCCGCGGTTGTTTGGAATTAAGGTCAGCGGTCAGGGGGATGTGACTTCCACCGCGCACTTGTGGAAGCGTGACGAAGTGAGTTCGTTTGTCCCTTCTCCAGCCGTGTACAAGGGGTTGGTCTATATTTTAAGCGACCGGGGTCAGGTCGCCTGCATAGACCCGGCGACAGGCAAGGCGGCGTGGACTTCCGAACTTCCCCGCGCGAGTGCGAACTTTTACGCCTCGCCAGTCATCGTTGATGGTGTGATGTACGCGGCGCGTGAGGATGGCGTGGTGTTTGTGGCAAAAGTGGAAGGCGGGTTCGAGCTTTTGTCGGAAAACAAGCTCGATGACCGCATTATTGCCGCGCTGGTTCCGGCGGGCGGCCGTATTTTCGCGAGAGGGAACGGCAATCTTTACTGCTTCAAGCGGTAGTGGTCGTGCCTTGGATCGGCGTCGGGGGAGAACCTCTAGAAGGCCCCAAGGGCGTCCCCTGAGTTTCTTGGAGTGAGGGGCTTGCAGAGAAGCCGCTTAGGCGTGCGGTTCGTTGCGGGTAACGCCCTAGCCAAAAATCTGCAGATCGCCTAGGGTACCGGTTCACCCTTTGATTCCCGCTCCATGTTGATTCTCCGCGGCTCCAATGCCCTTTCTGAATTCCGCCTAAAAAACCTGCTTAATACGCTTTTAAACAAAGGCGTGCCTGTAAAACGGGTGGGCGCGCGGTTTGTCCATCTAGTAGATTCGGAGCGCGCGCTGACTCCCGGGGAAACCGAGGTCCTTAGCCGGCTTCTCCAGTACGGCCCCAGGGGTGAGGCGTGTGAGAGTGAGGGTCAGTTGCGCGTGGTGTCGCCGAGGGCGGGCACTATTTCGCCTTGGTCCTCGAAGGCGACTGACATCGCTCATATCTGCGGGTTGAAAGCGCTGCGGCGGATTGAACGGGTGGTTGCCTATACCTTGGATTTGGGCGGCGCGGCTCTGAGTGGTGAGCAGGAGGCGGTCCTCCGTGCCGCCTTGCATGACCGCATGACACAGCAGGTGTTCCTCGCGTGGGACAGCGTCTCGACCTTGTTCGAGCGTCACGAACCGCGGCCCATGACGACAGTGCCGGTTCTCACCGGGGGGGTGCCGGCGCTCGAGTCCGCGAACCGCTCGCTGGGACTTGCGCTTGCGGAGGATGAGATTGCTTACTTGGTGGAAAGTTTTAAAGCGCTGGGACGGGATCCAAGCGACGTGGAGCTTATGATGTTCGCGCAGGCGAATTCGGAGCATTGCAGGCACAAGATCTTCAACGCGTCTTGGGAGATCGACGGTCAGCTCATGGACCGTTCTTTGTTCCAGATGATCAAGAACACCTACAACCTGCACAGCGAGGGAATTCTCTCTGCCTACCGCGATAACGCCGCCGTGTTGGAAGGGACCCGCGGAGGCCGGTTTTTTGCGGATCCAGAGACTGGTGAATACGCGGCGCACGCGGAGGACATTCACATCCTCTGCAAGGTTGAAACGCATAACCATCCGACGGCGATTTCGCCGTTTGCTGGTGCGTCCACCGGGTCGGGTGGTGAAATCCGCGATGAAGGTGCGACGGGCTGCGGTTCGAAACCAAAAGCAGGTTTGACTGGATTCACCGTTTCAAACCTCAGGATTCCCGGAGCGACTGAGGCTTGGGAAAAGGATTTCGGGAAGCCTGGGCGCATCGTTTCTGCACTTGAGATCATGCTCGACGGCCCTTTAGGTGCGGCGGCTTTCAATAACGAATTCGGACGTCCTGCGATCGCTGGATATTTTCGAACCTACGAGGCGGAGGTGCCTGTCGATAACGGTGCAGGCGGGGGCACCGAGATTCGCGGATATCACAAGCCGATCATGCTCGCGGGTGGTCTTGGAAACATTCGTGCAGAGCACGTGCAGAAGGGGAAAATTGAGCATGGCGCGAAGCTGATCGTGCTGGGCGGGCCGGCGATGCTCATCGGCCTTGGCGGTGGCGCAGCAAGCTCAATGGCTAGCGGAGCGGGCAGCGAGGATTTGGATTTCGCGAGCGTGCAGCGCGACAACCCCGAGATGGAGCGGCGTTGCCAGGAGGTGATCGACCGGTGCTGGGCGATGGGCGCGCAAAATCCGATATCGTTTATTCACGATGTGGGTGCGGGTGGCATTTCGAATGCGCTTCCCGAGTTGGTGAACGATGGCGGCATGGGCGGGCGGTTTCAGCTTCGAACTGTTCCGAACGACGAGCCCGGAATGAGCCCGCTTGAGATTTGGTGCAATGAGTCTCAGGAGCGTTACGTGCTGGCGGTTTCGAGCGATCGATTGGAGTTGTTCAAGCAGTTGTGCGAACGCGAGCGCTGCCCATTCGCCGTGGTGGGTGAAGCAACCAGTGAGCGTCGCTTGGTGCTGGAGGACTCGCATTTTGAGAACGAGCCCATCGATATGCCGTTGGACGTGCTGCTTGGAAAACCGCCCCGGATGCATCGCAAGACCCGTTCGCAGAAGCGCGATCTTGACTCGCTCAAAATCGAAGGTGTCTCGCTGAGGGATGCGTTGCATCGCGTGCTCGCGCATCCGGCGGTTGCGGACAAGACATTCCTGATTTCGATCGGGGATCGGACTGTGACAGGGCTCGTCTGTCGCGATCAAATGGTCGGGCCCTGGCAGGTTCCTGTCGCGGATTGCGCCGTGACCGCCGCTGCATTCGACGTGTTCACTGGAGAGGCTATGTCGATCGGCGAGCGCACTCCGGTCGCGGTGAACAACGCGGCCGCCTCCGCGCGCCTGGCGGTTGGGGAGGCGCTGACGAATCTGGTTGCCGCGCAGATCGGCGGCATTGGGAAGGTGAGCTTGTCTGCGAATTGGATGGCGGCTCCCGCGCACGCTGGAGATGGTGGTGACCTTTACGCCGCAGTCAGGGCTGTTGGCATGGAGTTGTGTCCTGCGCTTGGAATCACGATTCCGGTCGGCAAAGATTCGATGAGCATGAGCACTGTGTGGCGTGCGGAGGATGAGGAGCGCCGGGTGACAGCGCCGGTGTCGCTCATCGTGTCGGCGTTCGCGGCGTGCTCGGACGTCCGTTTGTCTCTCACTCCTCAGCTGCGTGTGGGCGCCGAAAGTGTTTTGTTGTTGGTCGATCTTGGACGCGGCAAAAACAGAATGGGCGGTTCGATTCTCGCTCAAACCCTTTCCCAGACCGGAAGCGAGGCGCCTGATGTGGACAGTGCTGCGGACTTGGGGTCGTTCTGGGACGTGGTGCAGAGTCTTGGCTCGCGCGGGCTGTTGATTGCGTATCACGACAGATCCGATGGCGGTTTGGCGGCCTGTGCAGCGGAGATGGCTTTCGCGGGGCACGCGGGCGTGGAGATTGATTTGCCCCAGAGTGAAGATGCTTTTGCAAGTTTGTTTTCCGAGGAGCTCGGGGCTGTCCTGCAGGTTTCTCGGGAGTCTCTCGCGGAAGTTGCCGCTGCGTTTGATTCGGGTGGATTGAAAGGCGCGTGGCGCGAGTTGGGTGTGCCATTGGTGGACCCCGTCTTTCGCGTGCGTTCGGGCGGTGCTTTGCTGCTGGAGGAATCTCTGGTGGAGCTTCGGCGCAGTTGGTCGCGCGTGACCCATCAGATGGCACGCCTGCGGGACAACCCGGATTGCGCGGACCAGGAGGCGGCCGCGCGTTTGGATTGGAGCGATCCCGGGATGAATCCGCACGTGCCGTTTTCAATCGAGGTTGGCGCCGACTACAGCGTTCGGCCGCCTATGGCGATCCTGAGGGAGCAGGGCGTGAACGGGGAGGTGGAGATGGCTGCCGCGTTTACTCGCGCGGGTTTCCGAGCGGTAGATGTGCACATGAGCGACATTCTCGCAGGCCGTATTTCGCTGGCGGATTTCCGTGGTCTGGTCGCGTGCGGAGGGTTCAGTTACGGGGACGTTCTCGGCGCGGGTGAGGGCTGGGCCAAGAGCATTTTGTTCAACGACCGCGCTCGGGCCGAGTTTGAAACTTTCTTCAAGCGCGCGGACACCTTTGCTCTCGGAATCTGCAATGGTTGTCAAATGATGAGCAATCTTCACTCGATCATCCCGGGCGCTGATTCCTGGCCCCGTTTTGTTCAGAACAAGAGCGAGCGATTTGAAGCGCGTTTCGCTTCTGTGAGGATCGAGGACAGTCCGAGTGTGCTTCTCGCGGGAATGAAGGGCGGAGTCCTCCCAATTGCAGTGGCGCATGGCGAGGGATTTGCCGAGTTTGCCGATCATGCGGCTTTGAGTTCTTGCGAAGCCGGAGGACTGGTGGCCGCTCGTTTTGTGGATCATCATCACCGCGCCACCGAGCAGTATCCGCTCAATCCGAATGGCTCGCCGAAGGGGATCACAGCGCTCACCTCTCGCGATGGACGCGTGACAATCATGATGCCGCATCCCGAGCGGGTGTTCCGAACGGTTCAGCATAGTTGGGCGCCCCGCGAGTGGGGTGAGGACGCGCCCTGGTTGCGCATGTTCCGGAACGCGCGGGCGTGGGTGGGATAGGAGGGCGGGGTTCGCCTCGGTTTGGAGCCAGATATTTGCCGGATAGGAGCTAGGGACGCAGGTGGAGCCACAGCGTCTGCGCGCCTGCGTCGGGGGGGAAGTCGGGAAGCTGGGTTGCGCGAAGAAACTGGCCGTTGAGCCGGCGGGACTTTAGTGCGAACCTGCTCATTGACTCCAGGTTGGAGGACCGCACCTTGGTGCAGTTTGTGGACAGGAGGATCCGAGCGTTCGGGGTGGCCAGATCCAAGGCTAGCTGCAGGAGTTTCTCCAAGTCGCTTTCCGCATGGAATCGGCGGCCTTTGTTGCCTCGGGAAAAAGTCGGGGGATCAAGAATGATCGCGTCGAATCGTTCCTTCCTTTGGACAAGCCTCGGCATGACATCGAGTACGTCGTCCGCGATAAAACGGTGGCCGCTCGTGGGGATGCCGTTGAGTCGGAAGTTCTCGGCACCCCGTTCCAGAGACTTTCTTGAGAGGTCGACTGAGAGGGTCTCCGCCCCTTCGAGGGCTGCGCACACGGAGAACGAGCAGGTGTAGGCGAATGTATTAAGGAGGCGCGAGGGCTTGGAGGTGCGAAGGAGGGCGCGGAGTAAGCCGCGGTTTGCGCGCTGGTCGAGGAAGAGGCCGACGGCGTAGCCCGCCGAGAAGTCGACTCCGTACCGGACGCCGTTCTCGGTGACCTCGGTTTCAGGGGGGAGCTCGGGATTGCCCCGGAGTAGAGACGGGGTTGCGCGTTCAGTGTTTTGTTTCGGGAGATGGCGGCTGAAAACCCTGTATTCCGTCGCCTCTGGGAGGCTAGCGCCGGCCCATTCGCGCCAGTGCGAATCTAAAAAGCCAAGGGAGTGCGGATTTTGGTGGTTTAGCAGAATATTGTCTCCCAGGCGCTCGCTCCAACCGTGGAGCGTGGTGCAGATGCGGTGCGCGTTCGTCTTTTCAATCGTAAACTGCTGCCATTGAGGGATTGAAATCGAGTGGAAGGATTCCTCGGGCGCGTGTTGTTCTTTGGAAACCATGGGATTGTTTGGTATGAGCCGTTGCAGGAGTTGGCAAATTGAATTAGAGAGAGGGGTTGTTATCTAACTTTATGCGGCTTATTTATCCTGCACTTGTCAGCAGCTGTCTTGTGGCGGCGGCGGTTCCCGCTCTTGCTCAGGGAGACGACGATGGTTCCAGAATGTTTCTGAACCTGTACAGCACCTATCAAAAAGCAGAGCTGCTTGAAAAGAAGGGAGATAATACGAAGGCGTTGGCCTTGTACCAAGAGGTGGCGAAGGCCTGCACTCAGATGAGCAGCCAGTATCCGGCTTGGAGCCCGCAGGTTGTCAAATTTCGTTCTCAGCAGACTGCGCGTGCGATCGAGAGGATTCAGTCTGGTGCGAGCCCCAGTTCGAGCGGTGCGCCAGCCACCGGCACAGCGGGATCGTCCGGGCGTGCGCCCCTGCCGCCGCCCCCGAGTTTGCCTGATTTTTCGCCGACGCCTTCCGCCAAACCGGCTCCTGAATCTGTTGTGAGCAAGCCTGCTTCGGCTGCGCCGTCCGCCTCCGACCGCGGTGCGGCGACAATCCCGCAGCTGCCGCAGAAATCTGGAGTGCCGGTGGCACCGAGTGATCCTTTCGCGGAGATTCAGGGAAAACTTGGTCAACTGCAGACCGACCTCCAATTTGCCTTAGACGAAGCCCAGCGACTGCGCAGGGAGAAAAGCGAATTGGCGAAGGAACTCGCTGAGACCGAAAAAGCGCGCGACAAGGCGGAGGGCGCGATCCGGTTGCTGGAACAGCGTTCGGATGTTGCCGAGAGGGCTCTCCTTCAGGCGCGCGAAGACAAGGTGCGTGCCGAGGAGAACATGGTGGCGATGACCAAGGAGCAGGAAGTGATCCGCTCGAAAATGAAGGAGCTTCAGGCGGAGCGCGATGCGGCGCAGGAGCTGAAGCAGCGTGCGGAGGGGCGTTTGGCACAGACACAGGGCAGGGAGGCGGCTGTTGAGACGGAACGCGATAACGCGACCAAGCAGGTGGGCGAGCTGAACAAGAAACTGTCCGCACTGCAGGGGGATCTGGACAAGGCCGCCAAGGCGCAGTCGACCGTTCAAGAACAGCTTGCGAAGGTTGTTGCGGAGCGCGACGCGGCGAAGGCCGCCACGGTAGCCGCCGCGCGCGAGCGCGATGCAGCGAAAGAAGCCGCGAAAGAGGCTGAACGCGTCTCGGCGAAAGCCAAGGCGGATGCGGAAACAGCCAAGGGCGCCGTCGCGAAAGCCAACACCGAACGTGATGACGCGCTGGCTCTTGCAGCGAAGTTGAAGACAGCTCGGGGGGTTGTTGAAAAACTTGAGGCGGAAAACAAGGAGGCGGCCTCGAAACTCGCGCGCGCCCAGGAGCAGATTAACCAAGCCCGCCAAAATTCGACGAGTTCTGAGGAGTCTGTAAAAGCCCTGAAAACAGAGGTCTCCGAAGTGCGCAAGCAGATGGAGGGTGCACAGAAGAAGGTTGAAACTGCGGAGAAGAGCGTGTCCGACCTGCAGTCCAAACTCGACACGGCGGTGAAGGAAACCGTCGTGTTGCGCGGGGAGTTGAACCAAACCAAGACAGAAGTCACCCAGGCGACGGCCGACCGTGAACGCGAGCATGAGGAAAAGGAGCTCCTTCAGGGGATTCTGTCCCGTTCACTCCAAGCCCAGGCGAAACGCGACAAGAGTTCCAAGGATCTCGTCGCGGAGGTTTCCCGCTTGAAAGTGAGTTCCGATGCGCTGATCAAGCAGATTGGGATGCTCGGGGAACCCGTGTTGCAACTCTCGGAGAAGGAGCAGGCTCTCTTCAAGCAGCCGATGGTTGAAATCAGCGAGGATGGCATTTCGATCTCGGCACTAAAGTCCACCGCAGCCGATTCGAAGAAGCCTTCTGCCAAAAACGAGGAATCCGGCGCGAAGCCCAGTGAAACTGCAAAGCCGGGTGAAACTCCAAAGACCGGGAACTCTGCTGTAGTCCAGAAGGGCGCAAAGATTGAAGACTTGGATTTGTCGGCAGTGGCGGGAGGCGAGTCTCCTGTGGGCAAACCCTCGAAGGAAGCCGGCAAGGAGGCTCCTAAGGCAGTGATGGATTCAAGCAAGGGCGCAAATGAAGCGACGAAACCGTCCAAAGCGCCGGAGGCAGCCTTGGCGATGAACACAAAGGCGTCTTCGGGAGCTGTTGCCGAGGCATT
>JBILKY010000234.1:0-6046 GCA_044376395.1 Chthoniobacteraceae bacterium
CCCCGATGAGAATCCAAAGCATCCCGGGCAGGTATCCAAACTGCGCGGCGAGCACCGGCCCCACGAGCGGGCCCGGACCGGCGATGGCCGCAAAATGGTGCCCGAAAACAATCCACCGGTTGGTCGGCACGAAATCCTTCCCGTCAAAATGCGTGACCGCAGGAGTCGCCCGGTTGCCATCGAGTACCAGCACTTTTGTCACAAGCCACTTGCTGTAAAAACGGTAGGCGACCGCGAACGAGCAAAGGCCCGCGACCACGATCCAAAGCGCATTGATGGTTTCTCCTTTGTGGAATGCGGAGAAGGCCACGGAACCAGCGCCTAGTGCGGAAATAGCGACCCAGAGGAGGACTTTGAGAAATGATGGCATATTTGGGGGCTCGGTGTTCGGAGCGCGCAAGCGCGGCTCTTGATTGGAGAAGCTTGGGGTCGATGTCAATCGCGGTAGCATGCCAGCGTGGTCCGGCGTTTTTGGGCACAACATGACTGACGTGCGGCGTTGGCAGCCGTGTGGACTCGATTTTTGGAGTCGGCATGGGAATGAATTTGCGGGGTTACGCCCGGACCATCGCAGCTGTGCTGGGTGGCCGAACGCGCTGCGGCGACGGGGCGGTCGGCTTGTTCCTCCATGCAATCTGCGTGTATTTTGAATTTGTGAAGGTCTTGTAAAGAAAAGGTCTCGCTTTGCAGCTAGTTTACTGACACGTATTAGGTTTCACCGCTGAGCCAAGGCAAAATCACGAGACGGCTCGGTTGTGGACGCAGTTACCTCCACCCAGAAAGGATAGATGGCCAAGAAGGACGCTCACCATGGCGGCGCATGGAAAGTTGCCTACGCCGATTTTGTGACGGCGATGATGGCCTTGTTCATCGTGCTGTGGATCTGCAAGGAAAAACCGGGCTTGGCGCAGGCGATTGCTGGCTCATTCCGGCTGCCGCTCTTTCAAAAGATGGCTGGGGGAGAGTTTCCAACCGCAGGGGTCGAGGTGGGACCGCTCGAGGATACGACGACTGCCGACGAAATGGTCGATAAGATCGAACAGATCGCTCTCGATATCCAAAAGATCGTGAACACCGAAAACCCGGACCCCGTGCTGATGGACGTTCAAGTTTCAGGTGATCAGATCAAAATTAATATCTACGACAGAAGCGAGAAGCCCTTGTTTGAAGACGGATCCGCTAAACTGACCCAGTGGGGTGATTTCGTGATGGAAGGTCTTTCGTGGGTGATTGAAAAAAATAAGCTCAGCGTGATGGTCGACGGGCACACTGCGTCCCGCAAAAAGATCGAGCCTCACGCCGAGAAAGGACTGTGGGAGATCAGTATCGAGCGTGCGAACGCGTGCAGGCGCGGACTCGTCAAGTACGCGTTGGATCCAAAGTATACTTTCCGAGTCGCCGGCTTTGGCGACACGAGTCCGCTTCCGAACCTTGCGAAAGACGATCCTTCGAATGAACGGGTGACACTGAAGTTGACACCCACCAAGCTGGAAAAAACGAAGGTCAAATAGCTCGCGGAGCGACCAAGACGGCGGCTGTGTGTTCGAGGGCGGGATCGCGTTGGCTCAAGAGAACGGCGCCGTGAGGCGTCGTGATTGTCCGTCGAATGGGTGAGCTTTTCGCGCGGAGTGGCGTGTTAAAACGCCTTCTTCCACCAAGAAATGAAATGATAAGAATTCGCTTTTGCCCCGTTTCCGCAGCCCGCGCGCGCGGCATCGTCGCGGGGCGCACTAAGTGCTTGTCCCGGCGCCTCTGAATGCACGTGCCCCCCAGTGCTTGTCCACAGTGCCTCCAAGAGTGCGGCCAAGTGCCTGTCCCCGGTGCATTACGTGCGCGCCATCGTCGTGGAGTGCGCAAAAAACGCACGCTCACGTGGTGAATTCTTACTCACTAATCCAATGTCCTATTCCGTTTATAAAAAACTGCCATTGTGAGTCATGCATGGCATTAATAAGTTCTCGTTTTTGAGAAAAACGGACATTGGATTCTCAATTTTGAGAGGGTGAGCGAAGCGGGTAAATCGGGTGCGCCCTGAGTGAGCTGCAGTTTTTCAGCACCGAATGCGAGCGTGGCATGGCTGATGCTGAAAAAGCATGCGAGAGAAAAACCCCCTAATAAAATGAAACTCGATGTAACGGGACGCAGCGGTTTTGTGCTCGGCTTGGTGAGTTTGGTGGCGGGCTTGAGCGTGTACTTGGCAGATCCAACGGACAGTAGTCGAAGTTTTAGTAGTCAGCCCGCAACCGAGCTAGCTGAGATTGATTCGCCAGCTGACTCGCCAAGCGATGCGCCAGCCGATGGACCGGCGCCCGGCGGAGCCAGCACGCCCACGGGCGGTGCGGCAACAAAAACCCTGGGTCTACAGATCGAGCGTACTCCCAAAGGTCCGCGCATAGAGGGCGCCAAGCTGTCTGGCGTCCGTGCGGCGATGAATCCCCATCTTCAGAAAGGCCGCGTGGCAAGGCTGTCCCGCCCGGGTGCAGCCGCATGGAGGGAATTGATTGCCGGAGACCGGATCATTCTGCCCGGCTTCGACATGGAGGGAATCGAGGCGAGTGTGATGCTGCGCACAGCGGATTCGGGCTGGCTGCGCTTTGGTGGAACACTCGATCAAGTGAACGGCACCTTCATGTTGAGCACCAACTTTGAGGAAATCGGCGGTTTAGTTCTGTTTCCCGATTTACAAATCGCGTACGAGATCGCCACCAACGCGGCTGGCGAGGTGCTGATGACCGAGCTGCCGCTGGAAGCGGTGATGTGCATCAAATACGCGGAGTCGGTGCAGAGCGGATTACTGGCCGCCAGCGCTACCACGGCGGGCGTCACCATCGCGCAGGGAGCTTCCGTCCCCTCTTTGAACACACGGCCGGGAGCGAGGGGCGTCATTTATGTTGATTTTGATGGCGCGGAGGTGACCGAGCCAGGTTGGAACGGGGGAAAGCTCATCTCCGCGGCGAAATCAAATTTCACTCCGGACCAAGTCGGCATGATCATCCGTTCGGTTGCCGAGGATTTCGCACCGTTTGATCTGACAATCACAACCAATCTTGCTGACTACACGGCGGCGCCCGTTGGCTGCAGAATGTGGGTGATTGTCACCCCAACAACGACTGCAGCACCGGGATCAGGGGGGGTTGCCTATCTGAATTCGTGGAATCGCGCCGGCAAAAGTTTTTTCTCCGCGACCGTGCCGTGTTGGGTGTTCAACTCAGGCGTTAAATCGGCGACCGATACCATTTCCCACGAGGTGGGGCATACGTTCGGTTTGTATCACGACGGCCTCGCCTCGGGCATTACGTACTACTCGGGACACGGGGGTGATTTGAACACTCCGACAAGCTGGGGTCCGATCATGGGGGCGCCCTTTAATAAGAGCGTTACCCAATGGAGCAATGGCGATTATGCAGGTGCAAACAACACCGAGGATGACTTGGCATTGATTGCCCGAGACCTGAATGGCGTCGGATACCGTCCGGACTCTGTGCTTGGCACCACCATCGGCGACGCAACCCGGCCGCTTTCCATCACCAGCGGCAGCTTTGATGTGGGGGGGCTAATCCGGCGCTCGGACGGAGGCGATCTGTACGAGTTCAGTACTGCGGGAGGCACCGTCAGCGCTTCGGTACGTCCATTTTCGAATATCTACGCAAACGCCGATTTACGGCTGGAGCTGTTGGACGCTTCCGGGGCGAGCCTGGCTGTTTCAAATCCAGCCGAAACGTTGAATGCGACGCTCAGCCGCAGTGTTCCCGCTGGCACCTACCGCTTTGTTGTCAGAGCTGCATCCACCGGTCCGCGGCCAGCAAGCGGTTATTCAACGGGCTTTTCAGAATACGGTTCCTTGGGTGATTACCGCTTGTCTGGCACAGTATCCAACGCGGTGAAGACGCCAACCAATCTGGCGCCAGTCATCACGCGGCAGCCTGTTTCCATCAATGTGAAAGCCGGAGCTCCCGCTTCATTCAGTGTTGCTGTTTCCAACGAAGCAGGCGTCTCCTATCAATGGTTCAAAAACGACCTCCCGATTACCGGGGGGACGGGCAAGGTGTTTGCAATCGCTTCCGCTCAACCCGCGAGCGCGGGCACCTTCAGGGTGAACGTCTCCAACACGGGCGGTAGTACTTCAAGCGCCAAAGCGGTGCTGAGTGTTGTTGAAAGTGTTCCTGCGCCGGTGATCACGCAGCAACCTGTTTCAATCGTCGTGAAGCCCGGGGCGACCGCTTCGTTCAATGTCGCCGTTTCGAATGAGACCGGCGTCTCCTATCAGTGGTTGAGGAACGGCGTCAGCATTTCAGGAGCGACGGGAAAATTGTTTACGATCGTATCGGCTCGTGTAAGCGATGCAGGATTTTATTCGGTCAGCATCACGAATCCCGGCGGCACTGCTCAGAGCGAAAGAGCGGCCCTCGAAGTGATCACAAGCGACACGCCACAGACAAAGACTATTTATGTTTCAACCGCAGGCAGCGATGTCAGTGGAACAGGCACTGCACAGCTTCCCTTCGCAAGCATTCAAAAGGGCCTGAATGCGGCCGCCTCGGGTGAAGCAGTCAGTGTTTCCGCGGGAACGTATAAAACAAAGCCACTCGACTTTGGCAAAAAGGCGATCCGACTCATCGCCGAAGAAGGATCCAGCAAGACTTTTGTTGATTTAGGCAGGGAGATGATCGCTACCATTACGAAGCCTGCCTCCGGAGAGGTTTTAATCCGTGGATTCACATTCATGAATGCCTACAGAGACAATCCGAACGACTGGGGCGCCTCCACCCTGCTGGATCTGGGCGACACATCCACCGTCGTGGACAGCTGCGTGTTCAGGGATAACGCGGCGGACGGGACTTTTTTCACGGGCACATCCTCTGCATTGCTCATCTACGCATCGGGAGGCGACGCGGTTGTGCGCAACTGCTTGATCTATAATAACCGCCTCAAGTCCGGGGATAACGCGGCCGCGGCGGCAATCTTTTCAGGCCACTTCAAGAGCATTGAAAATTGTACAGTTACCAGCAACACGCTGGACGCACTCATGACCGACTGGTGGTTCTTCATCGCGAAATCTCTCTTGCGAGTTTATCACACCGACACGTCAACCATCGTAGTCAACTGTATCTCGTGGAATAACCGAGTCTCGTTGATTGGAGCACGAACCGAGCTCTATCCACGCAAAACTCCTGTCGAGGTTCCGTCCTCCTCTTACAGCATTTTTGAAACAGTAGTGGCTGGCACTGGAAACTTATCAAAAGATCCTCTCTTCTGCAACGCGCCCGCGGCCGACTACTCACTCCAAAAACTGTCACCCGCACGAAATTCTGGCGATCCTAACTCCATTAAGAACGCTGATGGTTCCCGGGCTGATATGGGCGTACGCGTGGCGATATCCGGCACTCTTGCGCCCGTCATCACGCAGCAGCCTGCTTGGCTCAGCGTAAAAGCCGGGGCGGCCGCATCGTTCAGCGTTGCTGTTTCCAACGAAACGGGCGTCTCCTATCAGTGGTACAGGAACGGGGCCGTCATCGCAGGCGCGACCGGCAAGGTGTTTTCCATCCCCTCCGCACAGCTCGCAAATGCCGGCACCTACAGGGTCAACGTGTCCAACGCCGGCGGCTCCACCCCGAGCGCCAACGCGGTGCTGACGATTCTCTCGGCACCGGTCATCACGCGGCAGCCAGTGTCGCTCAGCGTGAAAGCCGGGGCGGCCGCATCGTTCAGCGTTGCTGTTTCCAACGAAGCGGGCGTCTCCTATCAGTGGTACAGGAACGGGGCCGCCATTACCGGAGGCACGGGCAAGGTGCTTTCCATTCCCTCCGCTCAGCTCGCAAATGCCGGCACCTACAAGGTCAATGTGTCCAACGCCTCCGGCTCCGCTCCAAGCGCCAACGCGGTGCTGACCATTCTCTCGGCGCCGGTCATCACGCGGCAGCCTGCTTCGCTCAGCGTAAAAGCCGGAGCGGCCGCGTCCTTCAGTGTTGCTGTTTCCAACGAAACGGGCGTCTCCTATCAGTGGTTCAGGAACGGAGCAGTCATTGCTGGCGCGACCGGCAAGGTG
>JBILKY010000042.1:0-17368 GCA_044376395.1 Chthoniobacteraceae bacterium
TGATCAGGGCGGGGTTGTCAGGCTGGCCGAGATACCGTCTTAAAAGCGGGTTGTCGCGCCATATCACCTCCAGCAACTCCGGATCAGCGAGGACTTCCGCCGTGCCGGTGATCCGCACTTGATCGTGGGCGTCGTCGAGGTAGCAGAGCTCCACTTTCGGGTTCAGCGCAATCTGGTTGGTTTTGCCGTACGGGCGAAGATTTGCGATGAACACAATGAACCCCTCCGTGCGGACGGGCGACACCGGTCTGAGATGCGGTTGATCGCCGTCGACGGTGGCTAGCATTGGAAACTTCGCGCGCTGGATCACCTCCAAGGCGAGTTCCGGGACTTTCCCTGGTTCGATCGGGGCCGGCGTTGGAGTCTTTTGTGGCGCCATGTTGTTTAGTTGGTTTTGAGCACCTCGATAAACGCCTCCTGCGGGATGTTCACGCGGCCGATGGCCTTCATGCGCTTTTTACCCTCCTTTTGTTTTTCGAGAAGCTTGCGTTTGCGGGTGATGTCACCACCGTAGCATTTTGCAGTCACGTTTTTGCGCTGCGCCGAGACGCTTTCGCGGGCGATGATTTTCCCGCCGATCGCAGCCTGAATCGGTACGGTGAAAAGCTGCGAGGGAATGACCTCTTTCAACTTCGCCGCGAGCAAGCGTCCGCGGCCCTCGGCCTTGTCACGGTGCACGATGCTTGAAAACGCGTCTACGGGCTCGTTGTTCACCAGAATGTCGAGCTTTACGAGCTTTGCCGCGCGCGGCTCCGCATGTTCGTAGTCCATCGAGCCGTAACCACGGGTGATGGATTTGATCTTGTCCACGAAGTCCACAAGGATTTCGTTGAGAGGGATGAGAATTGTGAGCATCACGCGGCGCGTATCGAGCGACTCGGTGTGCTTGAGTTCGCCGCGTTTTTCCAAAATGAGCTGCATCAGCGCGGAGATGCTCTCGTTGGGAATCATCAGGAAACACGTCACCATCGGTTCGCGGATTTCAGCAATCACGCTTGGATCCGGCAGATGCTCGGGGTTGTCGACGAGCAGCATTTCTCCGTTGGTTTTAAACACCTGATAGATCACCGACGGATACGTGGCGATGATGTCCATGTTGAACTCCCGGCGGAGGCGTTCCTGGATGATCTCCATGTGCAGCAGTCCTAGGAATCCGCAGCGGAATCCGAACCCGAGCGCCACCGAACTTTCGGCCTGATAAACGAACGCAGCGTCGTTGAGCTGCAGCTTGCCCATCGCGGTTTTGAGATGCTCGAAATCCGCAGTGTTAATCGGATAGATGCCGCTGAAAACCATCGGCTGCACTTCTTGGAATCCGGGCAGCGGTTTTTCTGCGGGGAATTTGGAGTTGGTGAGCGTGTCGCCCACCTTCACTTCCATGCTGGTTTTAATGTTCGCAATCACGTACCCGACATCCCCGGCTTCTAGTGCGGGTTTCGCGACGAATTTTGGCTGCGTGGGCCGGAAAATTCCCACCTCTTTGACATCGTAGGGGCGGTTGGTCGCCATCAGCTTGATGGAATCTCCAGCTTTGACGACGCCGTCGACGACCCGCACGTAAACGACCACGCCGCGGTAGGTGTCGAAGGCGGAGTCAAAGACAAGGGCCCGCATCTTGGAGTTGTTCTCGCCCGTGGGGGCGGGGATCCGCGCGACCACCGCTTCGAGGATGTCCTCGATGCCGATGCCCGCTTTGGCGCTGGCGAGGACGGCCTCCTCGGCTGGGATGGCGATGATTTCCTCGAGTTGCCTGCGAACGGTGGGCAGGTCGGCATTGGGCAGGTCGATCTTGTTGATGACCGGAACGATCGTGAGGCCCTGCTTCAGGGCCAGGTTTACATTGGCAACAGTTTGCGCTTCAACGCCCTGTGCTGCGTCCACCACCAGGATTGCGCCTTCGCATGCGGCGAGGGACCGGGACACCTCGTACGCGAAATCCACGTGGCCGGGGGTGTCCATGAGGTTCAACTTGTATTCCTCGCCATCTTTCGCCTTGTAGGTCATCGCAACGGGGTGCGACTTGATGGTGATGCCGCGTTCCCTCTCCAAGTCCATGGCGTCCAGCAGCTGTTCCTGGGACTCGCGCTTCTGGATGGTTCCTGTGAATTCCAGGAGCCGGTCGGAAAGGGTGGTCTTCCCGTGGTCAATATGCGCGATGATGCAGAAATTTCGGGTGCGGGAGTGGGACATAGGAAAGGGTTCGGCGCGCGGCATCAGGGGAAAGCCCGCAAATGTACTAGTGTTCCAATATGGGACGAGTCGTTGCGGGGGTCAATCGGTGAGGTGGCTTCGGGCCGCGGAAGTTGGCCTGCAGTGGACGGCGGTGGATTTTGCCGCTAAGGCTTCTACTATGAACGAAGCCGCGCTGAAACCATCCGAGGCGACTGGGGAACTGATTGAAAAGGTACTCGGCGGCGGGCGGATTTCCCGCGTCGAGGCCGCCGAGTTGTACGCGCTGCCGCTCAATGAACTGGGTGCGCTCGCGGATCATCGTCGGAATCTGGCGAAGGGCTCCGCCTACCATGGGCGTGGCGAGCAGGTGGTTACCTACATCGTGGACCGGAACGTGAATTACACCAACGTATGCAACGTTTACTGCAAGTTTTGCGCGTTCTACCGGACTGAGAAGGACGCCGACCATTACGTGCTCAGTTTGGAGGAGTTGGGGGAAAAACTTGCCGAGTTGAGCGCAATCGGCGGGGTGCAGGTGCTGTTGCAGGGGGGGCACCATCCGAAGCTCGGGATGGATCACTATATCGAAATGCTCTCCTTCATCCGGAAGCATTTCCCGAAGATCAACATCCACGGGTTTTCGCCGCCGGAGTTCCATCATTTCTCAAAGGTGTTCGGGATGCCAGTGGTGGAGGTTCTCCGAGAGTTCAAGCGGGCCGGCCTCGGTTCCGTGCCCGGGGGGGGCGGGGAGATTTTGGTGGATCGCGTCCGCAACCGGATCGCTCCTCTCAAGGCGAATAGCGACGAGTGGCTGGGGGTGATGGAGGCCGCCCACGGTTTGGGGCTGCGCTCAAGCGCGACCATGATGTTCGGGCACGTGGAGACGTTCGAGGACAGGCTCGAGCATTTGCAACGATTGCGTGACCTTCAGGACCGGACGGGCGGGTTCACCGCGTTCATTTGCTGGACGTTTCAGCCTGAAAACACGGTGCTCAAGGCGGAGCCCGTAGGGTCCGCGGAATACTTGCGGATGCAGGCGTTGTCGCGGATTTTCTTGGACAATATCGAGAACCTTCAGAGCAGCTGGGTGACGCAGGGGCCCAAGATTGGCCAATTGGCTTTGCGCTTCGGTGCCAATGACTTCGGTTCGGTGATGATGGAGGAGAATGTGGTCTCCAAGGCGGGCACCAGCTACCGGTTGCAGGTGGAGGAAATCGAGCGGCTCATTCGCGAGGCCGGCTATGAGGCGCATCAACGCACCACCCACTACGAGTTGGTCGAGCGGGTGGCGTAGCGGGGGCCGAGGTGGATTTTCGGCGCGGGATACGCTTTGGCGATGCGGTTGGCGGGCGGAGTCTTGCAACAAATGGCAACTTGACTGCCCTAGGGTGAATCCCTTCCATAGCGGGCTTGTCGCCGCCTTGGGAGTGGAGGCCACCCTTGATTATGAAAATTCGTTGTACCGCCGTGTTGCTCTGCGCAGCCGTCTCGTTGTTTGGGCTTTTGACGCCGCTGACAGCAGTAGCCCAGTCCCCGTCCAAGGCGGATGCTCAGGGTAAAAACCCGAACGTGGTTGCAATCGAAGTGCAGTACGCGGGACCGGTGTCCGTTTCGAAGGACCGGCTCATGGCGCACATGCGCACCCGTGTGGGGCAGCCGTTTTCCGAGCAGGTGGTGGAGGAGGATATCCGCAACCTCTACGCGACAGGGAATATCGTCAATGTGCGTATTTACGGCGAAGCCGTGGACAAGGGGGTTAAGGTGATCGTGGTGCTGCAGGCAAAGGCGGTGGTGAGTTCCCTGGAAATTGTCGGTTCGAAAGAGTTCAAGGCAAGTCGGTTGCTTGAGAAGGTGCAGACCAAGGTGGGGGATGTTGCAAGCGAGGCCGCGCTTGAGGCGGACCGTCAGAAGATCATCGAGTATTACCGGGGCAAGGGGTTCACTGACGTCTCAGTCACCTACAAATCTGTCACCAACGACCTGTTGGGAACGGCGCGCGTGACCTTTGAGATCAAGGAGGGGGTCAAGTCAGCCATCAAGGTAGTGCGTTTTGAGGGCAATACGCAGATCAAGTCCTCTGAGTTGCAGAAGGTGATCAAAACCAAGAAGTACATCCCCCTGTGGAGCGCTGTGATGAAGACCGGCCGCGTGGCTGAGGATCAGTTGGGCGACGACGTGGTGGCTATCCGTGAGTACTATCAGGGCAAGGGTTTCTCCGATGTGAAAATCGACAAACCTTCAGTGACCGCGAACGGAAGCAAGGTGGAGGTTCTCTTCCGAATCACGGAAGGCTCACCCTACAAGGTGGGCAAGATCACTTTCCGCGGTGCGCAACTCTTCAGTGAGAGTGAGATCACAAAGATGACCAAGCTGCGTTCCGGTGCTGTTTATTCCCCCGCAGCTGTGCAGGCGGATATCAAGGCGCTGCAGGACCTTTACGGGGGCCGCGGGTACGTGGATTTTCAGGCTGGCGCGCGGACCTCCCCGGGGGGCGATCATGTGACTGACTTGAACTTCTTGGTTGAGGAAGGCGGGCAATCCTATGTGGGGCGCGTCAATATTTCAGGGAATGTGCGTACGAAGGATAAGGTCATCCGTCGGGAGTTGGCGTTGGCTCCGGGGGATTTGTTCAGCACAGTCCGCATGGATGCGAGCAAGCAGATCCTGAACAACCTGAATTATTTCAACAAAGTGGAGCTTTATCCTTCCGAGACGGGTGTCGCCTCGGAGCGGGACTTGAACGTGGTGTTGGATGAAAAGCGCACCGGACAGCTCAATTTCGGGGCTGGGTTTTCTTCGATCGACAGCATTCTGGGATTCGTCGAATTGTCGCAGTCGAACTTCGATATTACGAACTGGCCGAACTTCACGGGCGGCGGCCAGAAGTTCCGGAGTCGGATCCAGTATGGTGCGCTGCGTAAGGACGTAGTTTTCTCATTGACGGAACCGTACTTTTTAGATCGGAAGTTGTCCCTGAGTGGGGATGCGTTTTACCGGAATGCGTCCTTTCTTTCGAATTACTACTCCGAAACGAGGGCGGGTTTCGACCTTGGGATGCGCAAGCCGCTGACCAATTTCTCGTTCATGCGTTTTGGATACCGAGTCGAGAAAGTCAGCCTTGGAAACGTGGACATCAATGCTCCCTTTGACGCGACTGACTTGGTGGACGCTGGTGCGCTCATGAAAAGCCAGTTGACGGCGGGGTTCACGTACGATTCCCGCGACTCTCTTTTCCTTTCCCGAAAAGGGCAGCGGCTTGAGTTTTCCTCATTCCTCTCCGGCGGGCCGCTTGGAGGGGACATTCAGATTGGGGGGGCTTCTCTGGAGGCCTCCAAGTATTTCAGCTTGGCGTGGGACACAATCCTGACGCTCAATGCGGAGGCTGGTGTGGTGGATGCTTGGGGCTCCGGAACCACTGGGGCTAATGGAAAAGCCTTGGATGTACCGCTGTATGACCGCTTGTTTCTTGGGGGCGTCAACAACCTCAGGGGCTTTAGATACCGTTTTGTCGGAGGCAATGGACGCGTAAGAACCAAGCCGGGTGAAACCAATTCGCGTGGAGGAACCCCGCCGGTTGGGGAGCCGATTGGGGGCCGTTCGCTGGGGCGGTTTACGATCGAATACACGGCTCCGGTGATCGATAAAGTCCGTGCGGCGATGTTTTACGACGCGGGTTTTGTGAATGAAGACGCCTTCGATTTCACGACTTCGGGCTACAACTCTGATGTGGGCTTGGGGCTTCGTCTGGAACTCCCAATCGGGCCGGTGCGGGTGGATTACGCGATTCCTACCAAGACCGAACCAGGCGCCTCCTCCAGCGGACGGTTCAATTTCAACATGGGCTATCAATTTTAGTGGAGCTTGGCTCGGAGTATGCTTCAGCGAGGTGAAGCGTCAGGTTTGACCTGAGCCTAAAAAACAACCCTCAGAACAAAGTATTCTTAACAGATGAAAATTAATAAATTCGCTCTCGCCCTCGTGATCGGCCTCGGCGGTTACTTCAGCCCTGTCGCGGCTCAGGCAGAAATGAAAGTCGGCACCATCGACATGAAGGCTGTCTTTGACCAGTACTTCAAAACGAAGGAAGCTGAAGGAAAGATCAACGAAGCGCGCACCCAGGCTAAGAAAGAACTGGATGACCGTCTCGACACCTTCAACAAGGCGCAGGAAGAGGCTCGCAAGCTCAACGACGAAGCCAACAAGCCCGAACTCGCCGAGAAGGCCAAGGCCGAGAAGTCCAAGGCTCTTAACGAAAAGCTTCAGGAATTGGGCGCAATGCAGCGCGAGATTCAGGAGTTCCAGCAGACCCGTGAGCGCCAGCTCTCCGAGCAGTCCGTGCGCTCCCGTAACGGTCTGGTGGAGGAAATCAACAAGATCATATCCGACAAGGTAAAGGCTGGGAACTATGACCTGGTTCTCGACAAGTCCGGCCAGAGTCTCAATGCGGTTAATGTGTTGGTTTTCTCGAAAGATGCCTTCGACCTCACGAACGATGTGGTCACGGAGCTCAACAAGGGAGCCAAGAAGGACAAGGATAAGGAAAAGAAGTAGTCCTTGCTGATGGCAGGCGACTTTTCGTTGGATTTAAACGCGCTGGCCGCCCTTGTGGGCGGCCAGCTGTCTTTTTGCCCGGAACCGATCCGGATCCGCGGCGTGGCTTCCATCGAGGATGCGGGGCCTGAAGATGTCACTTTCCTCGCGAACCCGAAGTACGCGTCGGCGCTTCAGTCCTCGAAGGCTGGCGCGGCGTTTGTTTCACCGGACTTCGGCCAGTCTGTTCCCCCTGTTCTCATTCGCGTTGAAAACCCCTCGGTGGCTTTCGCCAAAGCTGTCGAGCAATTCGCCCCGAAACCCGTTGCGTTTCTTCCCGGAATACACCCCACCGCGGTGGTTGCCGAGGGAGTGGAGTTGGGTGAGGGCGTCTCAATTCAGCCTCATGCCGTGCTCGAGCGGGGCGCCAAAGTAGGCGCAAACACAGTCATCGGGGCGCACTCCTACATCGCGCACGGCGCGAGCGTGGGTTCCGGATGTTTGATCCACCCCCGGGTCACCATCGCCGAGAGGTGCGTTGTCGGCAACCGCGTGATTCTGCATTCCGGCTGTGTGGTGGGAAGCGATGGATTCGGTTTCGAAACCATCGCGGGTAAACATGTGAAGATCCCCCAGGTGGGCATTGTTCAGATTGATGACGACGTCGAGATCGGCGCCAACACGACACTGGACCGGGCGCGCTTCGGCCGCACGTGGATCGGGCAGGGAACAAAGATCGATAATCTCGTTCAAATCGCGCACAATGTTGTGATTGGGAAAAATTGCCTGATCGTGTCGCACGTTGGAATTTCTGGAAGCACGCGCATCGGGGACGGCGTGACCATCGCAGGGCAGGTGGGGGTGGTAGGCCACATTCAGATCGGGGATGGCGTTGTGATTGGCGCGCAGTCGGGCGTGAACAAGTCGATTGTGAAGCCGGGCTTGTACATGGGAACGCCAGCGATCCCTGCGTCTGAGTACCGCGAACAGGTCGCCTATATCCACCGGCTTGGGCGGCTCGCGGACCGAGTTCAAAAGCTTGAACGCGGCGGAGCGTCTGAGGCCCACTGAGGGCTCCGGAATGAACGCGCCGTACTAAATTGAGCGCAGGATCGACGCAGTGGAATCCCAGTCGAGACACGCGTCGGTGATGGAAACCCCGTAGCGCAGCCCCTCTTTCACCGCAGGCTGGCTGCCGAGATGAATGTGACTCTCGATCATGACAGCGACGATGTCCTGACGTCCTGCGGCCCGTTGCTCGATCACGCTTTTGAGCACCTCTGGCTGGCGTTTGGGATCCTTGCCGCTGTTTGCGTGGCTGCAGTCGATCATCAGCGACGAGGTCATGCCCGCCTGTTTGAGCCTTTCGGCGGCGACCGCAGTATGCTCGGGGCCGTAGTTTGTTCCATCTCTGCCGCCGCGCAGGACGATGTGACTGTCGGGATTGCCAGAGGTGCGGATGATGCTTGTCATGCCGTCCTGATCGATTCCCAGAAAATTGTGCGGCGAACATGCCGATCTCATCGCATCGCACGCGGTTTGAATGCTTCCATCCGTCCCGTTCTTGAATCCCACAGGCATTGACAGGCCGCTCGACATCTCGCGGTGCGTTTGCGATTCGGTTGTGCGCGCGCCGATCGCGGCCCAGCTGATGAGATCCGCGATGTACTGCGGAATGATCGGATCCAAAAACTCGGTCCCCGAGGGGAGCCCAACCTCTGCGATATCCAGAAGCAGTTTTCGAGCTAGCTTGATCCCGTATTCGACGTCCCCCGAATCGTCGAGATGCGGGTCGTTGATCAATCCTTTCCATCCCACCGTTGTCCGGGGTTTTTCAAAATACACACGCATCACGATGAACAGCCGGTCGCTGAGTTCGTCCGAAAGGGCCTTCAGACGGCGCGCGTAATCCATCGCGGATTCGGTGTCGTGGATGGAGCAAGGGCCGACGACCACCATCAACCGGGGGTCCTCGCCGCGCAGGATCCGGCGAGCGGTGTTTCTTGCTTCCAGAATCGAATTCAGCGTTTCCGGGGATGCTGCGTGCAGTTTCTTAACTTCAGCCGGTGTGATGAGTCGTTTGACTCCAGTCACACGCAGGTCTTCGACCCGCGAAGAGGTGGATTGTTGGGATGAAGATTCTGATGATGCAACCGCGTTGGACATAGCTGGGAGGGTTGAGCATCGTCTCAGAATCCAAAAGAAGCAAGCCGACTCGGTCGCATTGAGGCGACGCCTGCTGTTCGAGGCAGGCTTGTAGCCCGAGAAGCAACGACATTTGGTTTTATGAAGGCCTCGGGCTTCTCCAGCGCGCCGTGCATGCGCTTCGTGGACAGTTCCGCGGAAAGATGCAGCGCTGCTTCAGGTGACGTTCTGCGAAATGCTAGTCGGCGAAGGCCGTTTCGTTCGAGAGCAAAAGCGTCTGTGCGAGAGCTGGCCACGCCTTTGCGCGATCCGCTCCCATTCCCTCCAGCATCGCAATCGATGCTTCCAACTCCGTCGGTGATGCAGCCCGCTGATACACCCTGCGGAAAAGCGCTTGTACGCGCGGTGCGCCCTCCTCTGCCGCGGAGATTTCCGGTTGGCTCAGCAGCGAGTCACTAAGCTCTTTTAAAAAGTCATTGTTCATTAAAAACAGGGCCTGCTGGGGCACGGTTGTTTCGAAGCGTTGCGCCACGCTGATGTCCGGGTTTGCGAAGTCAAAAATCCGGAACGTGGAGGGAAGATCCTGCCGGTCGATATAGCCGTACACGCTGCGTCTGGCTGAGAAAGGTGCTTTGGTGAGCTCCACGGGACGGCCTCCGAGCGTATCCTCGAGTTTGCCGCTGATTTGCAGCAGCGAGTCGCGCAGTGATTCAAAATCGAGGCGGCGCCGACGCATGGTGTGAAGAGAGTCGTTTGCGGGATCCTTTTGCAAGGCGTCCGGACGCGCGAAACTGGACTGCCTGTAGGCGCCCGAGAGCACAAGCTCGCGGACGATAGATTTCGTGGACCACTTGCTTTCCATGAAGCGCGCGGAAAGATAATCCAGAACACCCGGAATCACAGGAGGAGGCGTGCGAACGCCGAAATCGTTTGGCGTTTCTACAAGCCCTCTCCCGAAGATGTGCAGCCACATGCGGTTCACCGCCACGCGCGCAGTCAGAGGGTTGGACGGGTTTGCGATGGCGTCTGCGAGTTCGAGGCGTCCGCTCCCCTGCGTGAATGCTTTCGGCGAAGGGCCGTCGAGGATTGAGAGAAAGTGGCGTGTGACTGCCGGCCCCCTGCTGCCGGGGTTGCCGCGCAGAAAAATCACGGGCTGCACAGGCTGCGCCTTGTCGAAGATCGCCATCGCTCGCTTCGGGGCTCCTTCGTGCGTGGCGTCGAGAAGATCCAACTGGTCTTTGAGCTTCGTGCGGGTCTCAAAGATTTTGCGGCCGAACGGGCCCTCCGCCTCCTTGAGCGTTAAGCAGGAGGGCGCGCCCTCTGCCATCACGCACAGACGCACCGCCTCCAGGTCCGGATCCAGCGGTTTGGGCTGCGCGGCGACGGGCGCTGCAGGTTCCTCTTTTTTTGCCTCCGTCTCTTTCGCCTCGGTCTTTGTAGGCGTGGGCGGCTTGGTGCTCTCCTCGTGCGCCTTCGCGGCCTGATTGAACAGCTTGCCGTATGTTTGCGCGGCCTCTTTGAGGGAAGTCGGGGGAGTTTCTACAAAAGCGGCCACCACCCTTGGGTTCCATCCTTGGGGTGCCGCGGATTTCCATTGGGCCACGAGCTGCGCCGCCTGGTTTGAAAACTCGGTTCCATCCCCCGGCAGGCTCGAGAACTTTACCCAGGCACCGAGCACGGGCGAATCGGCGGACTTCTTGAGCAGCTCGATCCAGCGTTGCAGCGAGATTGTGACAATCTTGCGCTGTCCGGCAAAAGTCTCCAGCGCCTTGCCCTCCGCGTTCGCCGGCGCCTCCTTCGCGGCGATCAGATAATCAGGGATCTTGGCCAGCAGCTCGCCATTCGCCTTCTTTACTTCATCCAGGACGCCTTCGTCGATCTTCGCGAGTTTCTCCGCCCGCTTGGTGAGGTACTCCTGATAGTTGGGTGCAGCCTCCGGATGTCCGATGATAGGCCGTTCCTTGGGCTCCTCGCAGCTCAGGAAAATTCCATGCATCGAGTAGTAATCACCAATGGGGATCGGGTCGAACTTGTGATCATGGCAACGAGCACATGTCACGGTGAGGCCGAGCAGTCCTTTGGTGACGACATCGATCCGGTCGTCGATGATGTCGTTGATTTGATTCTGGAAGCAGCGGCCGACGGTGATGAAGCCGAGCGCAGCGAGTGTTTTCTTTTCTGCGTCTTGCGGGAGCAGATCCGCGGCGAGTTGTTCGCGGATGAGTTGGTTGAAAGGTTTGTCCGTGTTGTAGGCCTCTATGAGGTAGTCGCGGTAGCTGTAAGCGAAATGGAATCGGCGGTCCGAGTTGATCGGCGCAGGCAGGCCCTTCGTATCCGAGTAACGTGCAACGTCCATCCAGTGGCGCGCCCAGCGTTCTCCGAAATGCGGCGAAGCCAGGAGTCGGTCCACCGCTTTTTCGTAAGCCTCAGGGGATGCATCTGCGAGGAACGCCTCAGCCTCCTGCGGAGTGGGCGGAAGGCCTGTGAGGTCAATCGAGACGCGCCGCAGCAGCGTGGATTTTGGTGCCTCAGGCGCGGGTGTCAGACCCTTGGACTCCATTGCCGCCAGCACGAAACGGTCGACCGCGTTGCGCGGCCACGACTGCGATTTCACCTCGGGAGGCGTCGCTTTCACAACAGGCTGGAACGCCCAGTGCTTTTTCGCCAACTCCGGATCAGGGCCGGGCGGCTTGCCTGAGCGCGGATCAAACGCACCGCTCTGGATCCATTGGGTGAGCACGTTCACTTGTTCGGCGGAAAGGCGCTTGCCATCCGGTGGCATCTGAAAATCAGGATCGGCGTACGACACGGCCTTGACGATCAAACTTTTTTCCGGCGCCCCTGCAATCAACGCGGGGCCGGAACCGCCGCCCTTAAGCATCCCCGCAGCGGTCTCCATCGAGAGCCCCCCCTTGGTCTTGTTCTTGGACGCACTGTGGCATTCCAAACAGTGTGTCTCCAGCAACGGGCGCACGGATTTCTCGAAAAACTCAAGCTTTGCGGGATCGACTGCGTTTGTGGATGCGGGAGTGTTTGGATCAGTTGAAGCGAGCGCCCCGGAAGCAGTCGACCAGCCCGTGATAGCGGTCAGCGCGATGCAGGTTTTGCCGAATTTGCGCAATGTACGCCACATTGTGCGCATGAATGCAGAGGAGCTCATGCGATGATGTCGTGGACCACTTTGCCGTGCACGTCGGTGAGTCGAAAGTCGCGCCCTGCGTGGCGGTAGGTGAGTTTTTCGTGGTCCATGCCCAGCAGATGCAGGATGGTTGCGTGCAAGTCGTGGACATGAACCGGCTTGTCCACGGCCTTGAATCCGAATTCATCCGTCGCGCCGTGGATGTGTCCGCCCTTTACTCCGCCGCCAGCCATCCACGCGGAAAAACCCCAGTGGTTGTGGTCGCGCCCGTTCACCTTGCCGGAGTTTGATCCAGGCATCGGGAGCTCCACCACGGGGGTGCGGCCGAATTCACCGGACCACACCACGAGCGTGTCGTCCAAAAGCCCGCGCTGTTTGAGGTCGAGCAGCAGCGCGCCCGTGCCCTGGTCGCTTTCGCGCGCGAGTTTACGATGGTTTGATTCGACCTCATCGTGGGCATCCCACGGTTGCCCCGGTGAATGCCAGAGTTGAACAAAGCGCACACCGCGCTCAATCAGTCGCCGTGCGATCATGCATTGGCGGCTGTAGGTCGAGGAACCGTAAAGCTCATGCATGGATTGCGGTTCCTTCGAGAGGTCGAATGCGTCGGTCGCTTCCATTTGCATGCGGTACGCAAGCTCGAAGGCTTGGATGCGAGCCTCCAGCTGGCCATCTTCGGCGCGAGCGCTCTGATGGATGCGGTTGAGCGTGGCGAGCAGGTCGAGCTGCGAGCGCTGCTGTTCGCGGCTGAGCGAACGGTTGCGCACATTCTCGACGAGCTTTTCCACCTCTGTGTGTTTGCTGTCGATGTAGGTGCCTTGGAGCGACGCGGGCAAAAATGCGGACTGCCAGTTGGGCGCGCCGCCGGTGGGATAGCCGCCTGCACAGAGGGTCACGAAGCCGGGTAGATTTTCGTTTTCGGTGCCCAATCCGTAATTGATCCACGAGCCGAGACTGGGACGCGGAAGGCGCGCCTCGCCGCAGTTCATGAGCATCAGCGATGGCTCGTGGTTGGGTACATTCGCGTACATGGAGCGGATCACCACCATGTCGTCGGCCGATTTTGCCACGTTTGGAAAGATTTCGCTCACATCGATCCCCGACTGGCCGTGTTTTGAAAACGCGAAGGGCGAACCGAATGCCGCGCCTGTCTGCCGTTCGGTTTTTAGGTTGGTGGAGGGCAACGTTTTTCCGTGCAGCCGAGTCAGCTCGGGTTTTGGATCAAACGTGTCCACCTGGGAGGGGCCGCCGTTGGCGAAGAGGTGGATCACCCGTTTCGCACGTCCCCGGAAGTGGGACGCTTTCGCGCCCATGGAGGACTTCACGCCGGGCGCAGTGTCCGCTCCGAAGCCTGGGTGTGTGAGCCCCGCAAGGCCGAGCATGCCAAATCCCATTCCGCAGCGTTCGAGAAACGCGCGGCGAGAGAGCATCTCGGAGGATGTTGGTGCGGGGTGGTGCATGAGTAGGGCGGTTTTCGAGCCTATCACAAAAAGGACTCGTGATGACAACCCGGGAACATTGATTTGCTTGGAGGGTTCGATGCCGTTTAGAGAAAGAGGCGATGTCCTCCAATTGCTCCGCCCCGAAATCCCCGCCGGTCGTCTTGTCCATCGCCGGTTCTGACAACAGCGCGGGAGCGGGAATCCAGGCCGACTTGAAAACAATGAGCGCTTTGGAGGTGTTCGGAGTGACTGCCGTCACTTGCGTGGTGGCCGAGGTTCCCGGGCGGGTCACCGCCATTCACCCCGTTCCTCCGGAGGTGGTTGCGGAGCAGATCCGGATTTTGTTCGAAGGCTTTCCGATCGCCGCGGTCAAGACCGGCATGCTTCATTCTGCCGCCACACTGGGTGCGGTGGTGGATGCCTTGAATGCATGCAGAGGTGCTTCCGGCGCTGCCGTGCCTCTGGTAGTCGACCCGGTGATGGTGGCGACCTCCGGTGATTCGCTCATGGAAGACGGCGCGCTCGACGCCTATCGCAGGCGGTTGCTGCCAATCGCGGATCTGGTTACGCCCAACCTCGACGAGGTGGCGGTTTTGCTCGGTGCAAAAGTGGGGGACCGTGCCCAGATGCGGGACGCAGGGCGCGCGCTCATGCGCGAGTTCGGGACGGCTTTTCTGATCAAGGGAGGACATCTCGGCGGAGACGTTGCAGCGGATCTCCTGGTCGAGTGTGATGGAACCGAGAGCTGGTTTGAGGCGCCCTTTGTGCGGGGAGTTTCCACGCACGGCACCGGTTGCACGTTCTCCGCGGCGATCGCAGCGCGACTCGGAAGCGGGGCGCCGCTTCACACGGCTGTCGCCGAAGCCAAGCGCTACCTGAGCGCGGCGATCGCGGGTTTTTCGCAGTGGCATCACGGAGGGCGCGCGATCGACGCGCTCAATCATTTTGCGGGCCCGCGCGTGCAGAACGATGCAGACTAGCCGACGCGCTTTTTCGCGTCGCCCTGAATCCACACCCACAGCGATTCCAGCGAGGCTTTCACTCGCGGCTTGATCTCCGCAAGTTCGCTTGCGGCAAATTTGCAGCCGCCTTCCGGCGTCGATTTTGCGTACAGGTAAAATTTGATTTTCGGTTCAGTCCCTGATGGACGCACAGCGACGCGACGTCCGTCCGCAAGTTCGAGCATGAGCATGTTTTCCTTTGGAATTCGGTCGCCCTCCACATCGATGAACTCCTCCTTCGCAAAGTTTTGAATCTTGGTCACTTCAGAGCCGTCCATTTGCTGCGGTGGATTTGTTGCGAACGATTCCACCAGCCTCGAGATTTGCGCGGCGCCCTCGGCTCCCTCAAAAGTGAGTGAACCGTTCTGTTCCCAGTAAAAGCCGTAGGTTGAATAGATCTCGTCCAAGAGTTCCGGGAGCGTGAGGTTGCGCGAGCTCGCGTAGGCCGCAACCTCTGCGAAAACAATCGCCGCGCCGTTGCCATCCTTGTCGCGGACAAAATCAGCGGCGCTGTAACCGTAGCTCTCTTCGCCTCCGCATACGTAATAACTCGAATACTCCAGTCGGGCTGCGCGCGTTTCAGCCTCGGAGCGGGAGCGGTAGCCGTTGCGGATTTCAGCGGGAAGTTCGGCTTCGTATTTCCCGAGTTTGCTGCCGATGTATTTGAATCCGGTGAGCGTTTCAACGCACCGGAGTCCGTTGGCGGTCGCGATGGCTTTTTGAAGGTCCGTGGTGACGAAGGTTTTGATGATCACGCAGCGGCCGGCGTTTTGAGCGGTGATGACGCCTTCCTCGAGAAGCTTGTGAATCCTGTACCAGGCCATAAGGGAGCCGATCTGGTTTCCGCTGAAAAGCTCCATTTCCCCGACACGGTTGCGCACTGCGACACCCATGCGGTCGCAGTCGGGATCGGTTGCGATCACCAAATCTGCCCTCTGCTCCCTCGCCAGCTTGATCGCGAGGGAAAGCGCCTCGGCGTTCTCCGGGTTCGGACTTTTCACCGTTGGGAATCTGCCGTCCTGAATCTCCTGTTCGGGAACCGTCGCGCAGTTCAGTCCAAGACGTCGGAGCATCGGTAGGATGATGATGCCGCCGGTGCCGTGGATGGAGGTGAAAACAAACTTGAGATTGCGTGCGGCGGCGACCATGGGCTTGTCGAGTACTAGCGTTTCAAGGCGCTGCATGTAGGCGGCGTCGTTCTCCTGGCCCAGCACGGTGATGCTTCCATGCCGGTCGGAGGGCAGGGGCGTGTAGGCGTCGGTCTGGATGGCGTTCACTTTCGCAATGATGCCGCCAGCATGCGGTTCCACGACCTGGGCGCCTTCGTTGAAGTACACTTTGTAACCGTTGTCGTGCGGCGGATTGTGGCTGGCGGTGATGACAATGCCCGCCTGCGCGTTTTGTTCGCGGACCGTGAATGAGAGTTGGGGTGTGGAGCGGGGACCTTGGAAAAGAAAAACATCCACGCCATTTTCCGCCGCCACCTTCGCTGTGAGTGCGGCGAATTCACGCGAGAAATGTCGCGTATCGTGCGCAACCACGAGGCGGGGCCTGTCCTGTGCCCCCGATTTGGTTTGGAACTCCCGCAGGTACGCGACGAGCCCCTGTGTGGCTCGCGACACGTTGAAAAAGTTCATGGCGTTTGTTCCCACGCAGGGATGTTCCGGACGGCCGAGCGCCTGTGGTTGGCCGCGTTCGGCCGCAGTCACAGTCCTGCCGATGGTCCTCCCGCGAAGTCCCCCGGTCCCGAACGCCAGCGTTCTAAAGAACCGATCATTGAGCTCGGTCCAGTTTTCCGAATGCACCAATTCGGCGAGGCTGTCCTCGACCACCTGATCCTTGGATCTTTCGAGCAGTTGCAGCGCGTTTTGCGCGCTCATTTCGAGCAGTTTTCCCGTTTCGGCAGCCTTCTGAATCCGCGCACTGAGATCTTCCATGCCCCGAATATTTGCTGATTTCCCGCGTTGTGTAAACGCGCGGATGATACCGCATGCCCTCCCGTTTGCTCTGAAACCGCGTGCCGAGCGGCTTCAAAAGCGGGTGCGTGCAACGCGGCGGCCGCCAACCCGCGCGCTTATTCGCCTTCTTTTATTGGCCTTCCTCAACGTTTTGCCGCAAAAACTCGAGCACGTCTTTGAACTTCGCCTCGTTCTCCGGATTCGCCTCCACAACCGCCTCGTGGGCTTCGAGCATGGTGACGGCCTGGGACTGCTTGTCCTGCGGACCCGTGGCGAGGTTTTGCACCTCGGTGAAATCTTGCGTGGCGCCGAGAGCGGAGTCCGCGCCGGTTTGGGCTTCAAGCTTCAGGAGCTGGTCGAGCCCGAGGTTGGAGAGGAGGCCGAAGTTGCGTTCGTTCAGGCGGGTGACCCGGACGGTGCCTTCCGAGGCCTGCAGCTTCAGCGCGATTCCCGCGAGGGTGCCCATGAAGGTGGAGTCCATGACGGGGCACTCCCCCAGATCGATGACGAAGGTCTTGTAGCCGCGAGAGAGCATTTCCTTCGCGAAATCCTTGAGGGGGCTGCTGTTCTGGAAGCTGCCCCGCCCGCTGACCCTGACCCAGACCGTGCTCTCGTTGAAACCAACCTGAATTAAAGTCTGTGAGCTCACGAGATTTGTCGGTCTTTCTGTCGGTCTTTTATGTTCCTACCAAAGAAAACTTTGATTCACGCCGACGATGCGGCCGTTCTCCACTAGCGTGACCCGCCATGCGGTGACGGGACCGTCCTGATGGTAGTCGTCACCGATTACCGAAAACTCGCTCCGGTACGTTCCCTTCGCCTTGGGGTAATCCATCTCGATTAACTGGACCGCCAGCCCCAGTTTTTCCTGCCGGTACTCGAATCGGATCGTAAGGTCCGCCGTTTTTGAAGTGGACCACTCGAAGTTGTAGTAGTGGCCCTCCCGCATTCTCCGCTCCAGATTGGACACGGCCCCGTAGT